>CAYGZA010000017.1:0-38158 GCA_964354135.1 uncultured Planctomycetaceae bacterium | reverse complement strand
GACCTTGGGCATCTGGTTGTACTTGGCGGCCTGCTCGGCCTCGCGTTTTTCCTCTTCCAGCCGGGCCAGGCGGGCACGGAGCATCTTGATCGCCGTCGCGCGGTTCTTGTGCTGGCTCCGCTCTCCCTGACAGGCCACGGCGATCCCCGTGGGCAGATGGGTCAGCCGGACCGCACTGGACGTCTTGTTGACGTGCTGTCCTCCCGGCCCGCTGGCGCGGAAGACCTGCTCCTCGACGTCCTCGTCGCGGAGCTCGATCTCGATGGCGTCGCTCACCTCGGGCGAGACGTCCACCGCGGCGAAGCTGGTCTGCCGCTTGCCTTCGGCATTGAACGGGCTGATCCGCACAAGGCGGTGGATGCCGCTCTCGCCCTTCAGATACCCGTAGGCCATCGACCCGCGGACGGCGATCGTCGCGCTATTGATGCCGGCTTCCTCGTTATCCTGGCGGTCGAGGAGCTCGACCTGGTAGTCGTGGTCGCGGGCCCAGGCGATGTACATCCGCAGGAGCATTTCGGCCCAGTCGTTGGCGTCCGTGCCGCCATCGCGGGCATTGATCGTCAGAATCGCGGGGTTGCCGTCCAGGGGGCCGCTCAGGAGGGCCTTGAGCTCCAACTCATCGAGGGCCTTTTCCAAGGTGGCGAGCTGGCCGGGGACTTCCGCGGCAAAGCCCTCGTCCTCCTGGGCCATCTCGACCATCGCCTCCAGGTCCTTTCCCCCTTGGAGCAACTCTTCCAACGGCTTAAGGAGCGCCTTGACGCCCTTCAGTTGGGCGACGACCGCCTGGGCCTTCTCCTGGTTCTTCCAGAACTCGGGGGCGCTCATTTGCTCCTCAAGCCCGGCGGCCTGCGAGCGCTTGGCGTGGTGGTCAAAGAGAGTCCCTCAGTTGGAGGATCCGCTCTTGGATCGCTTCGGCCCGGTCGGTCAATTCCTTGTCCATCCCGATACTCCACTGGGGGGGAGAATACTCTTCCCGAACAGCCATTATATACCGCTGGCCTGAAGTCAGGAAAGACGGGAAGAGTAGCTATCAGCCGTCAGCTATCAGCCGTCAGCTATCAGCCGTCGGCTATCGGCAGTCGGCAATAGCCGCAGGGTGCGTCGAGCGGAGCGAAGCCCCACCTCCTTGCTGATAGCCGAAAGCCGATAGCTGACCGCTTCTCACCCCGCCGGATTCTCGATCCACTTCCGATAGCATGGCCCGCACAGGTACAGCGTCAGCCGGCGGTAGACCTGGTCCATGGCCTCTTGCTCGGAGACGTGGCGGAGGTCCGCCAGAAGGCGCTCGATCTCGGCCCGGGGGTCGCGGCGGAGGTCTTCCTCGGTGAAGTGCGGCGGCGTGGGGTCGCAGAGGGCCTCGATCCTGACCACGTAGAAGTCGCCTTTGCCGGGGTGCAAGACCGCCTGGCAGCGGTCGCAGAAGAGCGGGGCCGGTTCGCTCCGGTCGGGGGCGTCCATGCGCGACATTGTAAGGCCCGTGCCGGTCGGTGAAAGCCGCCGACGGCGATTTCGCTCCGGCAGGCATTACCACCCCTTCCACCCGGAGGCCATAATACCAGAATGTTGGAGAGGGATTGTGTCCGTCCGGGCTAACGTGGCCTTTAACCGCAGATGAACGCGGATCGACGCGGATCAGAGAATCAGGCCTCGCATCCGGTTTCGTCTTCGGTGCATCCGCGTCCATTTGCGTTCATCTGCGGTTGCCAGTTCAACTGCCGACAGGATTCGCGAGGTCGACCATGGCCGATGAGAAAAGCCCGCACGAGCGATTCGCCGCCTATCAAGAGAAGCGCCGCCAGGAGCTTTGGGGCCTTCTGGGCGATTTGCCGCCGAAACGCAAGCCGGAGGCCCGGCTCCTGAAGACCGAGCGAGGCCCCGGCTACACGCTGGAGCACCTGGAGTTGGAGCTCAACGAGCTGGAGCCGGTGCCGGCCTTGCTCCTGGTGCCCGAAAAGCGGCAAGAGCCCGCCCCGGGATTGTTGTACATCCACTCGCACGGCGACAACTACGACATGGGCAAGGAGGAGATGCTCTGCGGGCTGGACGTGATGCACCCTTATGCCCAGGTCTGCGTCGAAAGGGGCCTGGTGACGCTGGCCATCGACAGTTGGTGCTTCTCCGGTCGCAAGCACAAGCCCAACGGCGCCCGCGGTGAGCACGACGCCTTCAAGCTCATGCTCTGGCGAGGCCAAGTCCTCTGGGGCATGATGCTCTTCGACGAGTTCCAGGCGGTGACGTATTTGCAGGAGCGGCCCGAGGTGGACCCGAATCGGATCGGGGCCTTCGGGATTTCGATGGGCTCGACCAAGGCGTGGTGGTTGGCGGCCCTCGACCCGCGAATCGCCCTCTGCGCGAACCTCTGCTGCCTGACCGACTACGAAGAGTTAATCCGCATCGACAACCTGGCAGGCCACGGCATCTACTACTACGTCCCCGAATTGCTGAAGCACTTTCAGGCCCACGACATCTGCGAGCTAATCGTGCCCCGGCCGCACTTGAGCCTGAACGGGCGCAAGGACCTCCTGACGCCGCCGGCCGGGGTGGAGCGGATCCGCGAGCACCTAGTGCCGTTCTACACTCAATACGGCCGGCCCGAAGACCTGCGGATCGAACTCTTCGACTGCGGGCACGGAGAGGCGCCCGAAATGCGGGCGATTGTGCTGGAGTGGCTGGACACGTACTTGGTGCGGGGATAGCGGTCAGCTTTCAGCCGTCAGCTTTCAGCGGGTCGCGCGTAGGCTGACAACCCACTGCCGCTATTTCCCGAAGTGGAACCGAGGTGGTACAATCGGAGTGAGGGGTGCATCGATGCCCGAAATCAGCCGCTTCTTTGGAATTGTGATCGCCATGTACTATGACGACCATCCGCCGCCCCATTTCCATGCGATTTATGGTTCGGAGAAGGCGGATGTCTGAACTGTGCGCGACGGTTACCGAGCTGAGAATCCTCGATGCGTATCGCCTTGAGTTGACCTTCTCCGACGGGGTTCGGGGAGTCGTCGATCTGTCGAGACGAATCGTTGGGCGCGGCGGCGTGTTCGGTCCCTTGGAAGACCCGCAGTTCTTTCGACAGGTGAGAGTCGATCGTGAGCTGGGGACCATCGTCTGGCCGAACGAGGCCGACTTCTGCCCGGACCTCCTCTACCGCTGGGCCTTGGGCGAGCCGGTGCCGCCGCCGGAGGCGGAAATCGTCGAGGGTGGGGCTGGGGCAGCCCCGGTTGTGCAGACCAGGGAGAACACTCGATAAGCAGTGTTGTCCCCATTTTCTCCTCCAAAACCTATGCCTCAACACGCGCTGATTCAGACCGCCAAGAATTCCAGTTCACGGTGAACCAAGACAGGTTAGGAGCAAGAGTCATGAAAAGGACTTTTCTCGAATTCATCGGAGGTTACTGGGACGGGAAGACCCTCGATGGCATTTCTGGCGATCCGACAGAGCAAGATCGTTTTCGCACATGCCAGTTTCTCACCCACGATTTTGAAATTGGCAGAGGCTTTGGTGGACCGTCGGAATTCGCGCAAGAGTACGCACAACAGCACGGAGGCAAAGCCGCGGCAGAAGTGGGTTTCAGGTGGGCACATTCTTATAGGATCGTCGAACGACTCGAGGAGGGAGACGAGATTCTTGTGCGGTTCAAGTATGCCCCCTGGGGTGAGCTGCCGCAAGATGCCGACCTACAAAACGCGCTCAAGATTAGGTACGAGAGACTTCTTCTTGCTTGGCAGACCGCCGATACGGATGCCACAAGAGCCGAAGCGCGCAACGAGATCGACAGATTCCTTAGAGATCGAGTAAGAGAGATGGTTGGTTGCCTGCGCTGGAAAGAGCGATCGGGACCGAACAACAAGAAGTGTTTTGTTGCGACAGAGAACCTTGCTCGATTAGACGGTTTCCTTTGGCTCTTTCATGAGGACCCCCTGAAGATCGAGTTTGAAGAGGGAGCCGTGTTCGTCCGCTCAACAAAACCCGAGTGCGAACTAGGCGTAGGCGTCTTCGTTCTACCCACGAGAGAACCGATCGACCTCGTGACGTGGAACATCGCGCTAGCCGATTAGTTCCCGAAACTCACCCCGCCACGGCCCAGGATGGCTGCATTCCGGGATTGCCGCGTCATTGTGAAGAAGTGGTCCGGGGCATGTTCCGTGCCGGCGGGTGCCGATGCTCTGGTGGCTCAGGAGCGCCTCACCTGAACCATCTACGGAAGTGGCAGCCGGCGAACCGACCGCGGCCAAGGCTTTGCCCGGCGAGTGGCTCCGTCGTCCAGCTACATGGCTGGTCACACGACTTTTCATCCATGACGTAGCCGCCTACCTCTACGAAGAAGGTATCCGCGGGCAGATCGAACAGCGTTTGGAGCCGCTTCTTGTTCCCAAGGCCGGGCCGTATGCGCTCGTCAGCCATAGTTTGGGCACGGTGATCTCTTACGAAGTGTTGCACCGACTTCGTGATCGCATCGAGGTGCCAGTGTGGATAACCCTACGTTCACCGTTGGGAATTGGCGCGGTTCAAGATCACATCCGACAGCCCTTGGTGGTCCCGACGGGGGCGGCTCACTGGCTCAACTTCGCGGACCGGCTCGACCCGCTAGCGTTGGACGCGAACCGTGCCGATGACTTCCCGCCCGGCGAGAAGATCGCTGATCGTCGCATCGTCAACTCCTACCGAACGGATGTGCTGTCGGGCGGTCCACACGTGGCCCTTAAAGGCTCGATTGCAGCCCCAGCTTCCGCATGTTCTCTCGCGCTGCTGGGGCTGGCGCCCCAGCCTACAGGCTGATAGCTGACTGCTGAAAGCTGACAGCCCCTCACTTGTCCCCCTTGAACCGGAACGGCTGGCCGCCGAGGAAGTCCGTGCTCGTGATCGTCGGGCACCAGTGCTTCTCGACGTGCTCGATCACCAGGTCCGTGCCGCGGAAGTGGCTCACGTTGGGCGGGCGGCGGCTGTTGTACATTGTGTCGGTCATGTCCCGCACGAGGGCCACGTTCTTGCCCTGGTAGACCATCTGGCGGATGCCGAACGGCCGGCCCAGGACGCACATGTTCGTGTGGACGCCCATCAGGATCAGGTTGTCGATCCCCCGCTGCTGCATCAGGTAATAGGCCTCGGCGCTATCGGTGATCGCGTCGCCCGGCTCGATCTTGAGCGTGTCGATCTGCTTCTTCCACGGGCCGCCGGAGGGGCACTTCGGCTCGTCGTCGCAGCCGCCGTCCGAGTCGTCGATGGGGAGCGGGGCCTCGCGGCTGCGGTCCAGGCTGCACCAGCCCTTGAGCGGCACCTTGGGCTCTACGGGCGGGGCCGCTTGGGCGAGCTTGCGCTGGGGCGTGTCCTTATAGGCCTCCAGCGTGCCGCTGGGGCTATGGATCACTAGCACGCCCTTCTTGCGGGCCGCGGCGATCACGTCGTTCATGCGCGGGGCCATTTCGGCCACCCGGGCGGTCGCCCCCTTGCACCAATGCTTGTCCCACATGTCGCAGATGACGATCGCGGTCTTGCGGCCGTCCCAGCGGACTTCCTTTTCGACGACGTCGAACTTGCCGCTCTGCTTGGGGTTTTCGACGCGGCTTCGCTGGTGGAGCACCAGGGCGTGCTGCGGATCCGGGTCTGCGGCGGTCAGAAAACCACCGGCCGAGAAAACCGAGACGAGAAGGGTTCCGAACAGTATGCGAATTCTCATGACGATGTCCCTTCAAGCGACGCGTTGGGTGACACTGGCACCTTGTCTGCCAGCGCGGCGTGGAGACTTCCGAAGTCTCCGAGACTTCGGAAGTCTTCTTACTGTGGGCTTTATGGCATTTTCACCCTAGAGAACGATCTCCTGTTTCTGCCGGTCGAACCGGGCCACCTTGTTCTCGCGGTAGGAGAGGATGGCCATGTTCAAGGGGGCCTGGACCTTCGCGCCCACTTCGACCGGGCTGAGCGGCCTCTGGCGGCTGGCCACGCAGTCCAGGAAGTTGGCCCACAAGAGCATCGTGTCCCCCTGGCCCTTCCACGGGATGACGTGCGAGGGCTTCTGCGCCCCGTGCGGGGTCATGTGGATGCCGTGGCCGTCCAAGAGGATCGTGCCGTTGGTGCCGCGGAGCAGGGCGTGGGTGTCGGTCTCGTTGGAAAGCGTGTTCAAGAGCACCACGCTCGGCCCGCCGGGGTAGTCGAAGACCATGTTGAACGTGTCGGGCACTTCGCGGAGTCCGTTGTACTGGAACATGCCGCCGGCCCCCATGCAGCGGTCCGGGTAGTCCACGTCCATGAGGCAGAACAGCGGCGTGAACACGTGGACCAGGAGGTCGGTGGCCGGGCCGCCGGAATAGTCCCAGTACAGCCGCCACTGGAAGAACCGCGAGACGGTATACGGCACCTTGGGGGCGTCGCCGAGGAACTGCTCCCAGTCGAGGTCGGGACCGGGCTTGGCGTTGGGGTCGGGGATGGGCATGCGCTCGCCCCAATCGCCGCGGCGGAAGTAGCCCCGCTGCACGTGGACGATCTTGCCCACCGCGCCCTCGCGGATGAGCTTGCGGGCCTGCGCGTAGGCCTGGTCGGCCATGTATTGGGTGCCGACCTGGACGATCCGCTTGTGCTTGTCGGCCTCTTCGGCAAGCTCCCGGGCCAAGTTGAACTGGAGCCAGTGGGTGAGGGGTTTCTCCACGTACACGTCCTTGCCGGCGCGGACCGCGTCGATCGCCTGCGGGGCATGGAGGCGGTCCGGCGAGGCGATGCAGACGATGTCCACCCGCGGATCGGCCAAGAGGTCCTTGTGGTTCCGATAGACCTTGCCCCCGGTTTGCTGAGCGGCGGCGCGGACGCGAGGGCCGTAGACGTCGCAGACGGCCACCGGCTCGGTGCGATTCTGCTTCTTGAGTTCCATGCAGATCCGGATGTGTTCCCCGCAGCGGCCGCCGGTGCCGATGAAGCCCACGCCCAGCCTGGAGTTGGCCCCCTTGGCGCCTTCGGCCGCGACCGTGGGCGCCGGGTAGAAGGCGGCCGCGGCAGCCGCGCCGGCGGCCACGCCGGCGGCGCCCTGCTTGAGGAAATCTCTGCGGGAAGCGGTCTGCTCTTTCCGACGATCGGCGTTCTGCATGGCATTCACCTCTGGAAGAAAGGGCACCTTGGCGACACTCGGCGTGCCGCCGGTGGGTTCGGCGGTAACCACTCCAGGTTACCGGCCCCGACGCGGACATTCAAGGACGGCGTGATTATCACCGCAGGACCACCATGGCGGCCAGCCCGAAGTAGTAGAACAAGGTTGCCACGTCGGTCATGGCGAGCACGATCGGGCCGGAGGCCAGTCGGGGGTCCCGCTCGAGAGCCCTCAGCACGGCGGGCACTATGAGGCCCAACAGTGCGGCGGTCGTCGTGGCCGCCGAGATCGCGCCGACGAGCGTCAGGGCCAAGGCGGGGCGTGCGTGCCACGCCCAAACCGCAACGGCCACCAGTCCCCCACTGGCCGCCCCAAGCAAGACCCCCACGGCCAGCTCCCGCCGCAGGCCCTGCCACACCACGCGCCAAGAAAGGCGCAGGCCGTGGTGCGCCTGCAGGGTCAGGGTGAGCGTCTGGATGCTCACGCTCTCGGCCAAGGCCAGAACCACGGGGATGAACAGGGCCAAGAGAATCACCTCGTGAAGGACCTGCTCGAAAAAGCCGGCCAGGACGGCGCACGTCAGTCCGCCCGCGATGTTGCACAAGAGCCAGGGGAAGCGGCGTCGAAAGGCCCCCGGGACCGACGCCCTGCGGACCTGGGCCAGGCGGATGCCGATCAACTGAAAGATGTCGTCGCTTTCCTCCCGCCGCGCGAGGTCCGAGATCTCGTCGGTGTAGAGCTCCACGTCGATGACGCCGAGCATCCGCCCCGCCGCGTCCACCACGGGGAGCGCCAAGAGGCGGTGCAGCATGAAGAACTCGCAGGCGTCTAGCAGCGTGGCCGTTGCCGGTAGCGCGATCACCTGGCGGACCATGATCTCAACGATCTTGGTCTCGGGCGGATTCAGGAGCAGGCGCCGCGTCGGCACCACGCCCTCCAGCCTTCCCGCCTCGTCCAGCACGTAGAAATACACGATGCGGCCCTCGACCCGGCTCTCTTGCACGTAGGCCAGCGCTTCGCCGACGGTCTGGTGTACCAAGACCCGCACAAAATCCTTGCGGGCATGATCGAGGGCCTTGTCGTGCAGGCGGTCTGGGGGGGCGCTTTTTATCATGAGCGGGCTCGTGCGTGCGGGCACGCACCGGACCAGGCCAAATGGGTTTTCACGATTCCGGGAGGGCAAGGCTCCTGCCGGGCCGGGGAAGTGTGCCCAACTTGCCGCAGTCTCTGGTTCAGCGAGACGTCTCGGACGCAGGGCGCTACGGCCTCTTGTCAGCCGGAGCGGCCGCCGGGTAATATCATAGGCACGTTGGTTTCCGAAGGCCATCCAAAGCGAAATCGCCGTTTTCAGGAGGCGGGGCACGGTCATGATCT
Source organism: uncultured Planctomycetaceae bacterium (assembly GCA_964354135.1). GTDB lineage: Bacteria > Planctomycetota > Planctomycetia > Pirellulales > Thermoguttaceae > CAYGZA01. The sequence goes on along the minus strand of CAYGZA010000017.1, from coordinate 29,711 downwards.
CGAAACCTACCGAATTGTGCGGGTTCGTGCGACCGGTCGTTCTTGCGGCCCTGGCTGCGGTCCTTGTGGGATGTCTCGAATCGGCCGGGCCGGCTGCGGAGAAGGAGCGTTCGGCGCTCGGCCCGGCGGCCGCGTCCGATCTTGAATCGGCTGCCCCGATCGACCGCTGGGACGAGGCGATCCCCTTGGGCAACGGGCTCCTCGGGGGGCTGCTCTGGGGCGGCGGTCAGCAACTCAAGCTCTCGCTCGATCGCGGCGACCTGTGGGACCTCCGCACCCCGGAGACGCTGCTCCGCAAGGACTGGAACTATGCCACGATGCAGAGACTCTCCGCCGAGAAGAACCAGGCCAAGATGGTCGAGCTCTTTGACGCCCCCTACGACGCCGTGCGCTATCCGACCAAGATCCCCGCCGGGCGGCTGGAACTCACGTTGGACAAGTCGCAGGCGGCCGGGTCGTTCGGCCTGGACTTGCGGGCGGCAGTCGGCCGGGTGAATCTGGGGAGCGGGAGCGTCGAGGTCTTCTACAGTGCGAAAGAGCCGGTCGCGATGATTCGCGTCGCCGGGCCGGAGCCCAAGTGGCGCATCGTCGCGCCCGAGTCCGTCAAACAGCTCGGATACGCCCCGCCGCAACAGGCCAACGAGGGGGCGGCGAGTTGGACGCTCCAGGAGGCGGCCCTTGGGCTCAAGTACGCGGTCGTGGTGGGCAGTCGTCGCGTGGGGAACGCGACCGAGCTGGCCCTGACGATTGCCTCGACGCGGGACGATCCCGATCCGCTCGCCCTGGGCCGCAAGCGGGTGGCCGCCGCGCTGGAAGCCGGCTACGCTGCGGTGCTTGGACCGCACGCGGAGTGGTGGAGGCGATTCTGGTCGCAATCCGGGGTGCGCCTGCCGGACGCGGCAATCCAACAGCAGTACGACCTGGTGCAGTACTTCTACGGCGCCGCCTCGCGGCGCGGCGCCCCGCCCATGCCGCTTCAGGGCGTCTGGACGGCCGACGAGGGCGGCCTGCCCCCTTGGCACGGCGATTACCATCACGACCTCAACACCCAGTTGACCTACTGGGCGTACCTGGCCTCGGGGCGGTTTGACGAGGGGGCCACGTTCCTGGATTTCATGTGGGACTTGCTCCCCGAGCACCGCAAATTCGCCCGGGCGTTCTACGGCACCTCCGGGGCCGCCGTCCCTGGGGTGATGACCCTGGACGGCAAGCCGATGGGCGGCTGGGGGCAATACTCCCTCTCGCCGGCCATGGGGGCCTGGGTCGCGCAGTCGTTCTATCTCCACTGGCGATACACGATGGACGAGAAGTTCCTCCGCCAACGGGCCTACCCTTACTGCGAGGCAATCGCCGAGTGCCTCCAAGCGCTGCTCAAGCCGGGGCCCGACGGCAAGCTCAAACTGCCGCTTTCCACCTCGCCGGAGATCCACGACAACAGCATGAGGGCATGGCTTACGCCCAACAGCAACTTCGACCTATCGCTCTTGCGGTGGCTCTTCGGGGCCCTGGTGGAGATGGCCCGGGCGAAGGGCGACCCGGCCGCGACGGCAAAGTGGCAGGAAGTGCTCGATCGCCTCGACCCGCTGGCCGTGGAGGGAGAGGCGGACCCGCTGCGGCTGGCGCCTGGCGAGACGCTCAAGGAGTCGCACCGCCATTTCTCGCACCTGATGCCGATCCATCCGCTGGGGACGCTCACCGTGGAAGGGAGCCAGCGCGACCGGAGGACCATCGCCGCCTCGCTCGCGCAACTCGATAAGCTCGGCACCGGCGCCTGGTGCGGCTACAGCTTCTCGTGGATGGCGTGCATGGCCGCCCGGGCGGGCCAGCCGGAGACTGCGGCCAAGTACCTGGAACTCTTCGTCAAGGCGTTCATCTCGCGGAACGGTTTTCATCTGAACGGCGACTACAAGCGACTCGGCTACTCGGGCTTCACGTACCGGCCGTTCACGCTGGAGGGGAATTTCGCCGCCGGCCAGGCCGTCCACGAGATGCTTCTTCAGAGCTGGGGCGGCACGGTCCGCGTCTTTCCCGCCGTTGCGGCCAGGTGGGGTGACGTGGCGTTCGAGAATCTCCGGGCCGAGGGGGCTTACCGCGTCTCCGCGCGGCGGCAAGCGGGAAAGACCGTTTGGGTCTGCATCCGGGCCGAGCGCGAGGGCACGCTGCGGCTCCGCGATCCCTTCGCCGGCCGGAAGGTGGCGTGGAGCCGTGCGGACGTACGGAAGGTGGGCGGCGATTACCTGGTCGCGCTCCGCGCCGGGGAGGTGCTCCAAGGGAGCATCGGCTCAAGAGCGAACTGACCCCGCAGCCGGACAGCGCAGCCCGGCGGGTCGTAATGGCTGCGCTGCCCGGTGCGGTGTCGTCGGGTGCCGGGGGAGGAAAGCCAGCCGGTCCCGCAAGCGACCTACCGGCTTGGGAGTCGGCCACCCAGAAGCCTTCCCGGGAGAAGCGAACAAAGCGAACCCCGGGTTCCCAAGTCGGGCATTGCCTGCGGCCGGAGGATTCCCTCGTCGGTCGTCAGCACTCGTGCCCGCCGGGGCAATCACCCCAGATCTGCACCCGGCGGGTCCGGCACCCTGCGGCAGGAAGTTTCCCATTCTCCGGCCGCTGCCCATTCATCGTAAAACGGTCAAAGGGGTCTTAACGCGAAAGCCGATCGGAACGGAATTCCTTATCGTTTCTTCGCGGCTTGACGCGCCTGTAACGATTCTACGAAGTATGCGCTGGAGAGCCGGCCGTCTGGGGCAGGAAGGCAAAACGGCTAATTCGAGACGATACCACTTGCGGGGCAAAATGCGCCGTGCAAGCGCGGCAACCAGGTTGATTCCGCTCGTCCCTCGCCCCTCGTCTCTCGTCCCTAACCCCCGGCCCCTGCCCCCTGTCCCCTGCCGATGCAATACAAGTGCTTCTCGGCCCGAAGGAAGATCTGCCCCTGGCTGATCGCCGGGGACGCGACGCACCGCTCGCCGAGAACGTTCTTCGCGACGACATCGAGCTTCGTGTTCGGGCGGACGACCGCGGTCACGCCGTCGTCGGAAAGGAAATGGACCAGCCCGCCGGCGGAAACCAACGAGGCGCTGTAGTGCGGCCCGAGCCGCTCCATCCAGTGCCGCTTGCCCGTTTCCGCCTCAAAGCAACTGGCGATGCCTTCGTCGGAGACGACGAGGAAGAAGCGTCCGTCGGCCGAAGCGATCGGCGAGGGGACGTAGGAGCAGCCCTTGGCGGTCCGCCAGACGACGTGCGTGTCGGTGACGTTCCCGCGCCCGTCCGGCCGGATGGCCAGGATGTGGTGCTCCGGGAAGCCCGCGGTCAGAAAGAGGAGCTTGCCGTTATCCACGAGCGAGGCCACGAATTGCTCGGTCGGGCCGTCGATGATCCAGTGCCGCGAGCCGTCGCGAGGGTCGTAGCCGGCCACGCACTTGTTGCCGGCGAGGATCATCTGCGTGCGGCCGTCGAACTGGCGGATGATGGGGGCGCAGTAGCTGCGGGTCCTGTTCTCCCGCGGGGTCTTCCAGACCGTCTTGCCGGTGCGGCGGTCGAGGGCCACCAGATAGGCGTCGCCGTCGTGATCCCCGTTGACGATCACCAGGTCCTCGAACAGCGTGACCGAGCTGCAATAGCCGTGGACGCTGTGAAACTCACCGGGCCGGACGAGCCAGCACTGCGTGCCGCCGGAATCGTAGGCGGCCGCGAGCATCCGGTCGCGGTCCAGGAAGGTGACGTAAACCAGCTCGCCGTCGGTGGCCGGGGTGCTGGAGGCGAAGCTGTTGAGGCCATGCTTTCTTTCCGAAGGCGCGGTGACGACGGCACGCTCCCAAAGCGTCCTGCCCGTGCGGCGATCCAGGCACAGGAGGGTGCGCTGCTGCCGCTCTTCCCGGCAAGTGACCAGAAAGAGCCGGTCTTGCCAGACGATCGGCGAGGCGTGACCGCTGCCGGGGATTTCGACCTTCCACGCGACGTTTTCCCCGGTGCGGCCGTTCCAACGGGTCGGGACGCCCGTTTCCAGGCTGGTCCCATCGCGCCTCGGTCCGCGCCAGCACGGCCAGTTTTCCGCCGCGACGGGTGGGGAGAGCCCCGCGGCAGAGACTGCAAGCGCGAGCACGGGAATCAGCACGGATCGACGCATCGAGGGTCTCCTCGGTGGGGCCGGAGGCGGGAGTCGTTTGCGGGGTGAAGACGCCTGGGGACCCATTACTAGGCCGGAGCGGCCCGCCCAGGTCAAGGGCCGGGGTCGGAAAAGTAGGCGCTCACTCCCCGCGCCCTCGCGGCCTGACGGTCGAACTGCCCGTGATCGGCCTGCGGCAGCGTATCAGCACTAATGGGGGGGCCGGTAGTCTTGACGCTGGCTAAATGGGAAAACTATACTAAAGTGTCGCCGGGTCCGGGTTTTTTCCACTGGGGCGGTTCGCCGCATCCACTTACTCGTAAAGTAGCTCGCCCATGAATTGCTCGCGCCGATGGTCCTCAGGGTGTATTGGGTTGGTCGTGGCAGGGGTTGTGCTTTGCGGCGCTTGGCCGGCGTTGGCGCAGGCGGGGAAAGCTGCGGCGAAGGCCGCGCCTGGCGTCAAGTCGGCGCCGCCCGCCAAGAAGGCGCCTCTTGCCAAACCATCCGCCGATGCCGAGCCGTTTGCTCCTGCGGAGCCGGCCGCAAAGGAACCCGCTCCGCCTGAGAAGCCGGCCGGAGTTTTGGACCCTCTGGCACTCCCCGGCCCACCGGTGATGGAGCCGCCGGGGCCTCGCGGGCCCTATCGCAAGCTGGCGCCCGGGGTCATGCACGTGGTGCCTCCCGACCGGCAGGTCGAGGAGAGCGTCACGCGGCACAACGTGGTGGAACTGCTGGCGATCGACGCGGAGAAATTCAAGTGGGCGGAGAACGTCCCGTTCCGCCGCAAGGTCGGGGTCCTGGAATTCCGCTTTAAGCCGGTGCGGATCGTCGACGTGGACCTGCCTCAAGCCAGCGGCAAGATGCAGCGGAAGCCGATTTGGTACCTGCTCTACAGCGTCACGAACCGGGGCAAGGTGATGCAGTCCAAGGAGCAGCCCGACGGGACCTTCAAGCCCGACTTCGTCGACGAGCCGATGCGCTTCATGCCGGCGTTTCTCTTCGAGAGCATCACGACGAACAAGTGGTACCCGGACCGCGTGATCCCGGCGGCGATGGGTCCGATCCGCCTCCGCGAAGACCCCAACCGGCAGCTCTACAACTCGGTGGAAATCATCCGCGACCTCAAGCCCGGCGAAACGGTCTGGGGCGTGGCCACGTGGGAGGACATCGATCCGCGGACCGACCGGTTCGCGATCTACGTGACCGGGCTGACCAACGCCTATCGGTGGACCGATGCTCCCGGCCGCTACAAGAAAGGGGATCCGCTCGGGGCAGGCCGCCGCCTGGAGCAGAAGGCGCTCAAACTCAACTTCTGGCGGCCCGGAAACGACCGCGACGTCGATGAGTCCCAGATCCGCCTGGGCATTCCCGATCGGCCCGACTACGAGTGGGTCTATCTGGGCCCGGCCGGTTGACCGGAGCGCTACGGCCGCGCGGCCGTGCGACCACGGGGGCGCGTGGTCGCCTTCCAGCAGCGGTTGACTGCGGGTGGGTTTGCCGGTACAAAGATAAGTTCCACTGCCGAGGTATCTCCCCAAGAAGGGTGACGCAGTGGTAGAGCGGGCCATGCCCGGCACGCCGATAGCTACTACGACTGGGCACCCATCCGGTGGACAAAACCCACCCTTTAAGGTGAGGAAGCAGACATGGCACACAAAAAGGGACAAGGTTCCAGCCGGAACGGCCGGGATTCCGCCGGGCAGCGGCTGGGAGTGAAGAGATTCGGCGGCCAGTTCGTTCGCGCGGGGAGCATCCTGGTCCGCCAGGTGGGCACAAAGTTTCACCCCGGTAGCGGGGTCGGCCGAGGCAGAGATTATACCCTCTTCGCCCTGGTGGACGGGTACGTGCGGTTCGACCGGGACGGCCGCCGGGTCAACGTCGTCGGCAGCAACAACTAAGAACATACCAGCCGCCGAAAGCCCACGGGCTGCAACCCGTGGGCTTTTGCGTGTACCCCGTGGCGCTTGGCGGTCAATGAAATTGCCGGCAGTTCCCACCAGATGTTCGTAGATGAAGTCGAGATCCGGGTGGAAGCCGGCCGTGGCGGCGACGGCTGCGTGAGTTTCCGCCGCGAGAAGTACATCCCGCGGGGAGGCCCCGACGGCGGCGACGGCGGCGACGGCGGCAGCGTCATCATTCTGGCGGAGGAGGGCGTGGACAGTCTGGCCGCCGTGGCCCATCGCAAGCACTGGAAGGCCGAAGACGGCCGGCCGGGGCGCGGTGCCCAGTGCCACGGGGCGTCGGCCGAGGACCTGATCATTCGCGTTCCTCCAGGGACTCTCGTGATCGACGCCGCCGAAGGCTTTGTGCTGAAGGACCTCGCCCGGCCCGGCGAGCAGGTGATCGCCGCCCGCAGCGGCAGCGGCGGCCAGGGGAACGTCCGCTTCAAGTCGTCCACCAACCGTGCCCCGCGCCAATCGACGCCCGGCGGCGAAGGCCAGTTGCGGCTGGTGCGCCTGGAGTTGAAGCTCATCGCCGACGTGGGCCTGGTGGGCAAGCCGAACGCGGGCAAGAGCACGCTTCTGAGCCGCCTCTCGCGGGCCCGGCCGGAGATCGCCCCGTACCCATTCACGACCAAGTATCCGAACCTCGGCCGCGTGCAGGTCGATTTCGACCGGTCGTTCCTCATGGCCGACATCCCCGGGCTGATCGAAGGGGCCCACGCCGGCGCCGGGCTGGGGCACGAGTTCCTCCGCCACATCCAGCGGGCGGGGATACTGGTACACCTGGTCGAGCCCGAGCCGATGGACGGGAGCGATCCGCTGGCCAACTACCGCACGATCCGGGAGGAATTGGAGCGATACGACGTCCACCTGGGCGAGCGGCCGGAGATTGTGGCCGTGAGCAAGGCCGATCTGCCCGGCGGCTCCTCGATCCGCCAAAGACTGGCCGAGGAGCTGAACCGGCCGGTGCTCTTGATTTCGGCGGTTACGGGGCAGGGACTGAACGAGCTGATCGCCGCCGTCGTGCGGAGGTTGGATGACACTGCTCGGGACGGCGGCGCCGAGAACGCGTAGCGGGCGCTCCTTGCCCGCCGCTTATCATGGATTTCGGCATGACTTTACCACTGATCGCCGTGGACGTGGGGAACAACCGGACGAAGTTCGGCCTGTTCCCTCCCGATTCGTTGCGATCCGTCGCCGTGCGGGCATTGCCCGAGCCGGCTTCTACGTTCCACGTCTTGGGAGGCGCCGCGGACCTGGGCTGCCTCGCCTCGTGGCTGCCGCGGGACGCCGGCAGGACGCTCTCATGGTGGATCGGCAGCGTCAACCGGCCCAGCGCCACGCGGCTGATCGACTGGCTGCGGACCAACCGGCCGGAGGACTCGATCACGCTGTTGGCCGCCGGGGACTTGCCGCTTGAGGTTGCCCTGGAGCGGCCCGACATGGTCGGCATCGACCGGCTCTTGGACGCCCTGGCGGCCAATCGCCTGCGGCAACCGGCCCGGCCGGCAGTTGTGGTCGACGTAGGGACGGCGATCACGGTGGATGTCGTCTCGCCGGAGGGAGTGTTTCTCGGCGGGGCGATCCTGCCCGGCATCACCATGTCGGCCCGGGCGCTGCACACGTTCACCGATCTCTTGCCGCTATTGGATACGTCGGACCTGGACGGTCCCCCGCCGGCCCTGGGGACTTCGACCGTTGGGGCGATGCAGTCGGGCCTGTTCTGGGGGGCGGTCGGGGCGATCCGCCAATTGATCGCGGAGCTGACCAGGAACCTCGCCGGCGAGCCGGAGGTCTTCCTGACCGGCGGGGCAGGCCCGGCCGTGGCGGGCCTCTTGGGCCACTCCGCCCGGCACGTGCCTCATCTCACCCTCGCTGGCATCGCCCTGGCAGCCGAGTGGGCAAGCGGCAGACGAAAACCATGAGCCCGGGAATCGTGCGGCGCGCAGACCGCAGACTTCCGAAGTCTTCGAGACTGCGGAAGTCTCTTGGGGAAGTCTCTTGGGTTGCGGCGCCGCCGCGCCGCGCGGGATAATGCCGTGGCGGCCCGCGAGGGAGGACACGATGGAAGGCGAACCTCCGGCTCCCGATTCCGTCACCGTTCAGAACCGGCCGATTCAATTCACGGTGCGGACGTTCTTTGTGGCGGCGGTTTTCGTTGCGCTCTTTTTTTCAGCGCTGCGAATCCCGTGGGAGGGATTGGCCGCTGCCGCCTCCGGTCTGGTGGCCTGCGTGGCTCTTGCGGGTCTCTTCGGGCTGTTGCGGAGCTTCGTCCCGCTGGCCACGATGTTCGTCGCGGCGCTGTTTTGCACGTTGTGTTTCTTGGCGGTGATGGTCGTGTCCGCGATGGCGGAGACCAGGCATTGGCTTGGCGACAATGGGCTGGAGCTCGTAGCGGTTTCAGTGCCCGCAGGCTTATGGTACGGCGTGGGTATGAGCGCTCTGGTCGCTATCGTCCGGGGGCTCGCTGCACTGATTACCGGGCTGATGGCGAGGCTCACCGGAAGGGCTCAACATCGAAAGCTGCCTTTCCGGCGGCGGGGATCGGGCTGGAAAATCGGCCTGGCGATGGCGGCATCAGGGGTGCTCCTTGCCCTCGCACCCGAATCGAGCCCGGCAGGACCGTATTCTCTTGCGCCGATGATCGTGCGCCTCTTCGAAGCCATCTGGGCGGCGATCCATCTGCCGCTTGTGCCGCTGGCGTTCGTGCTTGGCCCTGCCGATTTCATGGGTTCTCTGATCATCGTTGCGATCTTGTGCATTCCCTACTGGATGGGCATGGCTTGGTGTGTGCGACGGCTCGCGGATCGGCTGGCGAAATGGGAGGAATCGCGGGCGCTGAAGCGCATCGCGCAACGAGCCGAGCGTCGGGGACCCGAGTAGCACAGCCGCGCTCCGTGGCAGCGGCCTCGTGCCACCCGCTGGCAGCATCGCACGCCTGAGCAAGCCAGACGCCTCTCCTGCTGGAGTGCGGAGGATTCGGACGGCTGAATTGCCTCACCCCTTGCCCCTCTCCCCGCAAACGGGGCGAGGGGAGAGGGATTTGGGACAGGCTTTAAGTCTTTGCGGGGCTTTGGATTGCTGAGTGAGGCTGTCGGGGCTCGAACCCGAGACCTACGGATTAAAAGTCCGTTGCTCTACCAACTGAGCTACAGCCTCTAAGTCAAGTAAGTCTACCCGGCCGAAGGCCCGCGGTAAACCGGAGAAGCCCTACGAGGGCTGCCCAATGTTTGCCTCATCCCAGCCGGTCAATGGGCGAAGAAGACCAGCCGCCGCCTCTTCTACCTCGACGTGTGGATCGATCCCGAGGCCGCCCTCGGCACAAGGCATCGGCTGGGGCGCGTATCGGGCGTACCAGTCCCGCAGACTCTTCTCGCTCACGCCGGCCCCATCGCCAGATGGACCTTCCGGATGGCCCGGGCGACGTCTTTCAGGTCCTCGTCGCTGAAGGTGGGATCCATGATGACGCCGGCGGCGCGTCCGAGGATGTCGATCGTCCGGGGGCAGCACCCGCGGCCGTAGCGGATCGCCCGGCCCTCGGGACTCTGGAAGGAAGGCCATCCGGGGTGGACGGTGGCCTTGTTCTCGATCCGGCTGTCGATGGGAAGGATCGCCGACCCACCGGGCGGCGAGGCCGGGACGCCCTCGGCGGCCATCGCCTGGAGGAACTTGTCGCGGCGCTGCCTGGTGCCCAGGTCGAGGAAGACCCCCACGCCCAAGTCGCCCTCCAGGTCGGGCGACTTGCGGAGCTTGAGTCCCGGGAGGTCGGCGATGGCCTCGCGGACTTTCCGGGCGTTATTGCGCAGGCCCTTGCAGATCGTCTCGAGCTTCTGCAACTGCCCGTAGAGGACCGCGCCGGTGAACTCGTTCATGCGGAAGTTGCAGGCGGCGAAGGCCGGCAGGAGGCCGCCCTTGAGAGCTTCGCCGTAGGGCGGGAAGAGCGCGCCGAAGTTGTGGAACCGGCAGGCCCGCTCGAAGAGCTTCGGATCGCCGGTCACTACAGCCCCGCCCTCGCCCGCGGTGATGGTCTTGCTGAGCTGGAAGCTGTAGATGCCGATGTCGCCGATCGAGCCGACGTATTTCCCCTTGTAGCGCCCGCCCACGCACTGGGCGCAGTCTTCGAGCACGCGGAGCTTGTGCTTGCGCGCGATCTCGAGGATGGGGTCCATGTCGGCGGGGCATCCCTGGAGGTGGACGGCCATGATCGCCTTGGTCCGCGGCGTGATCTTTCCCTCGACGTCGCTCGGATCGATGTCGAAGGACTCGTCGATCTCGGCGAAGACCGGCAAGGCCCCGGAAAGGACGATGGCGTCGTAGCAGGCGTACCAGGTCCAGGCGGGGAGAATCACCTCGTCGCCGGGCCCAACCTCCAGCGCGGCCATGGCCGTATACAGGGCGGCAGTTCCCGACGTCACCCCGAGGGCAAACCGCGTGCCGACGTGGGCCGCGTACTGCTTCTCGAACGCAACGACCTTGGACGCACTCACGTTAGAGAACCGGAACGGATTCTTCGACTCCAGCACGTCGATGAGCCCCTGCTTCTCGACGTCGTCGTAGAACTGAGGCCCGTAGGGCCGAGCGCCGAGGTGGTTCTTCCGCACCGGGGGCCCGCCGTCGAGCGCGAGCTTTTCCTTGTTTTCGGTGGCAAGGCTCCCCAGGGCCCCCCCGGATCCCACGAGAATCGACGCCGCGCCCGCCGCGCCGATCGTTCCCAAAAACTCGCGACGATTGGTGATTGGCTCACTCATCGGACTCTCCTTTCAGTCTGGCTGGAAAGTTCAGGCGACTTCAGACAAGCACCCGAATAAGAGTTATCCCAGATCCCCTCACCCCCGACCCCTCTCCCCGCAAACGGGGCGAGGGGAGGGTCTGGGATGGGCTTCAAGTGACGCCCTCCCGGGGCCTCGATATCACCTCACGGCCACCAGCTCGATCCCCTTGCCGGTGCCCAGATTGCGGGAGTATTTCTTTTCGTCCGCATTGTTCCAATGCTCGTGGACGCCGAGACTGGCCAGCCGGTTCACCGGAGTGGCGTGATCCGGGTCGTAGAACGTCCCGGACGGCGGCCCGGCGGCCAGGGCCGCCTCGTGGAGATAATCGTCCACGCCGCCCTTGCGCGGGTAGTCCGCCCATTCGGTCCAGAGGAAGTCGAAGGCGACCGAGTCGATCGCCACGGGGTCTTGCGAGGCAAACAGGCTGCACGGCCACCCGCCGCCAAAAGGCGCCGACTTCATCCGCAGCGGCGCCGGGTCCCTCGGATGGACGCCGGAGAACAGCCCGTCGATCAGGTAAAGCACCGTCTTGCCGCCGAGGTGGGCGTGGCCCATGACGTCCACCAGCGGGCGGTAGATCCCGGCGTCCGTCGCGAAGCAGTTGGGGTGGATGTCGTAGTAGCCTCGCTGAGCCGGCCAGCGGACCAGCGAGCCGAAGTGGTTCTTGGCGCAGAGGGTCACGCCCGAGCCCTGGTGGGCCTTGAAGTTCGCAAAGTTGATCACGTAGTCCGCCTCGGCAAAGCACGTGGGCAGGTAGTCCTGGGACTTGCCCTGCGGGCGGCAGCTCCAATAGAGCGGCACGGTGGAGGTCTTGACCTGGATGCGTCCGAACTTGCCGGCGTAGTCCTCGTAGCGCACGAGAGGGAACGCCTTGTGGAGGATGCCGTAATACTCGTTGACCAGGTAGGCGAGCGTGTCGCAGACGGTGACGTCGGCGGGTTTCACGCCCGCGTCGCGCGTGAGCTGCCCGAGCAAGGCGAGGATCATCTGCGGCGACGTGTTCATGTAGTCGTGGTGCCTGATCCACGTGTAGGTCTCCGGGTTGACCATGCCTTCGCGGTAGATCATGCCGACCCAGTTCGGCTTGATGACGATCTTCTCGCCGGGCCTATGGCCCGCGTCGCCCTTGCCGCGGGTCCGGTTCAAGTGCCGGAACAGCCTGTCCCACGCCTCGGCAACCGTGGGCTCGCCCGTCAACTGGCGGATCGCCCGCGACATCATCTCGTCCACGCGGTCCTGCTTGGTGTGTTCGCCTTCCCACCAGTGGCCGTCGCCGGGGCCTTTCCAGTCGAGGACCTTCGGGTCGTGAACCCAGACGACCCGGCCCGGATGGAGGCCCTTTGCCTCGCCGATCGGCTTGAGCCGTTCCAGCTCACTTGCCGCGGGCTCGGCGGCGCAAAGTCTGCCGAGTCCCACGGCGCCCCCGATCGCCGCCGCGTGCTTGATGAACCTCCGCCGGTTGAGTCTCTTTGCCATGGGGGCACCTCCGGAAACTGCGCTTAGGGTCACGCTTGGCGTCGCGATCCGCCGACTCTCGCGCCGGGGGACTCGATCCGCAACCCGGCAGGCAGCGTGGCGCCATTATACCCTCTGCGCCGGTGGGGGCCAACATGAGCTGCGACCACCCGGGTCTCTCATAGCGGCTTGCACTCTGCCTCTGCCGGGGTTAATCTGGGGGGCGATATCTCGTTGTCCTTATTGAAGCAAAGGAGGTGGCCGATGAGCCGTCGCACGAGCCGTCGAGAGTTGTTGAGGAACGCCGCCCTGGCGGGGGTCGGCGTTTGGGTCGCCCGCAGCGCCCCCGCCCAGAGCCGCTCGCCCAACGAGAAGCTGAACATCGGCATTATCGGCGCGGGCGGGCGCGGCGCGGCGAACACCGGGGGCGTCGCCGGTGAGAACATCGTCGCCCTGTGCGACGTCAATGCGAAGAACCTCGAAGCGGCCGCCGCCAAGTTCCCCCAGGCCCAGAAGTATCGCGACTGGCGCAAGCTCCTGGACCAGAAGGACATTGACGCCGTGGTCGTCAGCACCACCGACCACACCCACGCCCCGGCCAGCGTGGCGGCGATGAAACGCGGCAAACACGTCTACTGCGAGAAGCCGCTGGGCCACTCGGTCTACGAGGCCCGCGTCGTGCGGGAAACCCGCGACAAGATGAAGGTCGCCACGCAGATGGGCACGCAGGTCCACGCCGAGGACAATTACCGCCGCGTGGTCGAATTGATCCAGTCCGGGGCGATCGGCCCCGTCCGCGAGGTCCACGTCTGGTGCGGGCGGATCGGGCCCGGCGGCGAGCGGCCGCAGGGCGACCACAAAGTGCCGGAGCACATCGACTGGGACCTCTGGCTCGGGCCGGCGCCGGAGCGGCCGTATCATCCGGCCTACTTCGGCGGCTGCATGGTCTGGGAGCAATACTGGGATTTCGGCAACGGCTGCCTGGGCGACATGGGAAGCCACCTGATCGACCTCCCCTTCTGGGCCCTCAAGCTGCGGCAGCCGACCACGGTCGAGGCGGAGGGTTCCCACAAGAGCGACGAGACTTATCCGCACTGGCTGATCGGCCGCTGGGAACACCCGGCGACCAGCGAGCGGCCGGCCTTGAAGCTCACCTGGCACGACGGAGTGAAGCGACCCCCGTCGCCCCCGGGCCACGACCTGAACAAGTGGGGCATCGGCGTTCTCTTTATCGGCGACAAGGGCCAGCTCCTGGCCGACTACCAGCGCCGCATCCTCCTGCCGGAAGAGAAGTTCAAGGACTTCAAGCCACCCGAGCCGACCATTCCGAAGTCCCGGGGCCACTACGCCGAGTGGATCCACGGCTGCAAGACCGGCGAGCCGACGCTCTGCAACTTCGACTACTCCGGGATGCTCGTCGAGCACAACCTGTTGGCCGCGGTCGCCTTCCGCGCCGGGAAGAAGCTCACGTGGAGCCCGGACCAGATGAAGGCCGTCGGCTGCCCCGAGGCGGACCAGTACATCCGCCGCCCGTACCGAGCGGGGTGGGAGCTGTAGCACAACGCGGGAGGGCGAGGCTCCTGCCGAGCCGGGCCAAAGAGACTTCCGAAGTCCCGAAGACTTCGGAAGTCTGCGCAGGGCCTCGCCCTCCCCCAATCACGCAACGTCATTTCGAGAGGAGAGAACCAGCGATGAAGACACTTCTTGGCTTGCTCTCGTTGTGCGCGTGGCTCGTGTTCTGCGGCCATGGCCACGCGGCCGAGTTCAAGGTGGGCGTGGCGCGGGCGGCCGTCACCGCGCAGTCGCCGACGTGGATGAACGGCTACGCCGCCCGCACCCACAAGTCGGACGGAGTGATCCACGATCTCTGGGCCAAGGCCCTGGTCGTGGAAGACGCCCGCGGCGGGCGGGTGGCGATCGTCACCACCGACGTGCTCGGCCTGCCGCGAGAGGTCTCCGACCGCATCGCCGCTCGGCTACGCGAGAAGTACGGCCTCGAGCGGCCGCAGGTGGTGCTCAACTCGTCGCACACGCACTCGGCCCCCGTTGTGTGGCCGAACGCGAGGGTCATATTCGACTTCAGCCCGGACGATCTCAAGCAGGCCGAGCAGTATGCCGAGAAGCTGGCGGAAGACGTGGTCGGCGCGGTGGGCGCGGCCATCGCGGACCTTGCGCCGGCCGACATCGCCGTGGGTCACGGGACCACGGGATTCGCCATGAATCGCCGCGAGCCCACGCCCCAAGGCGTGCGGCTCGGGGTGAACACCAAAGGACCGGTGGACCACGACGTTCCGGTGGTGAAGATCGCCGCGCCCGACGGCAAGCTCCGTGCGGTCCTCTTCGGCTACGCTTGCCACAACACGACGCTGGGGGGCGATTTCTACAAGTTGTGCGGGGACTACGCCGGCTTCGCGCAGATCGAGGTGGAAAAGGCGCATCCCGGGGCGACGGCGATGTTCATGGCGCTCTGCGGCGGGGACCAGAACCCGAATCCCCGCGGCACGGTGGAGCTGGCCGCTCGGCACGGAAAGTCGCTCGCGGACGCCGTGGGAGACGTGTTGGCCGGCCAGCTTCGGCCCGTCCGGCCGCCCATCCGCACGGCCTATCGGCTGGTGAACCTCGATTTCGCGCCGCACGAGCGGGCCGTCTTCGAGAAGGACGCGAAAAGCCCCAACCGCTACCTGCAGCGCCGCGCGAAGCTGATGCTTGCGGCCTACGACGCGGGCCGCCCGGTTCGACACGCGGCCTATCCCGTGCAGGCCGTGCGCTTCGGCGACGACCTGACGCTCGTGGCCCTCGGCGGCGAAGTGGTGGTCGATTTCGCCCTCCGGCTGAAGCGGGAGTTTCCAAAGGAGAACCTCATCGTCGCTGGTTTCTCGAACGACGTGATGTGCTATATCCCGTCGCTGCGGGTGCTCCGCGGCGGGGGCTACGAGCCGGTCGACAGCATGATCTACTACGGCCAGCCGGGACCCTTCGCGGAGAACGTCGAGGAAACCGTCATTGGCGCCTGCCGCCGGTGCATCGCGGAGGCCACCAAGTAGACGGCCCATCGGGTGGCATGGCGTCGGGTGGCATGCCGTCGCTTTGCGTCGCCATGAGAGGGCGAAAGCACATGCCCACGCTGCGCGAGGGCATGCCACCCGGACCAGATTGTAGGACATGCCCACGGCGAGCGTGGGCATGGCACCCAGCATTGCACCCAGACCGGTCTACGCCTCGACCACCAGCGGCACCTCGTGGATCGCGTTGTTGCCCGACTTGGGGAACGGCCGGGGCATCGGCTGGGCGATCCCATTGGCGTCGATCGCACGGCAGCGAAGGCGATACCGCCCCGGCCGGAGATCCGTTAAGAGCGCGGCCCAGTGGGCCATCGCACAGCGGAGCGGCCACGAGCGCGGCGTGCCGGTCGCCGGGTCGAATTGCAGCGGCGTGGGCGGGAGCTTGCCGTCCGGCAGCCCGCCTCCCCAGTCCTTCGGCGGCGGCAGGAGTTCGGCATCTTTCCACTCGGCCTTGGTGAAGTAAGGATCGTCCGGCGCGGGCGCCGCGCCTTCCGGCTGGAGCCAGTACTGGACCTTGCTCAAGCCGGAAACGCCCACCTGCGCCAGTCCCACCAGCGGGACCGGCCGGCCCGCCTTCACCTTCGTCGGGGGATGAAGGAATCGGGCTTGGGTCTTCATCGAAGTCTCGACGTCGTTGTTCCACAAGGCGTACGTGTCGTTGGCCTGGTAGCTGTTGGTGAGGACCACGCGCTGGAGCCACTTGACCGACTTGTTGCCGTAGGCCTCGGGCACCACGAGGCGGACCGGCCCGCCGGCCTTCAGCGAGAGCCACCGGCCGTTGAGCTTGTAGCAGAGGATCACCGGCAGTTGGCCGGGCGGGTCTTCCAGGACGCGCCCGATCGCCAGCGAGCTCTGGAAGCGCTGCTTGGGGTCGTCGTTGTGATAGCCCCAGTAGTACGCGCGGCGGACGTTGCCCGCGGGCCGCGCCTGCCAGATCACGTCCCGCAGCGGCACGCCCTCCCAAAGGCCCATCCCGAGCGGCTCGGGCATGTTGGTGCAGGTCAACAGCTTGAGGAAGCGCACCGCGCGGGTTTCGGCCAGCGTCATCAGTCCTTGCCACGTGAGCGCCGTGCCAAGCTCCTTCGAAAGCGGCCGCTCGACCTTGCAGTTGCTCTCCGGGTCGGGGACGACCTCCAACTGCCAGGTCTCGCGGTCCAGGCCGACTTGGCGGAGCTTCTCGGCCGGCAGTTGGTCCACGGGCGGTTTCTCCCGCCCGAACTCCCGAAACTCACCCGGCGGAGTCAGGAACTCAAGCTTGGCAACGGCCTCGGCAAGAACGGCACCTGTCTCGGCCGTCGCAGCCGGGAGGCTTGAGGTGCTTAGTCCCAGACTCCCGGCCACGCCGAGCTTCAGCAAGAGACGCCGGGAGAGCCCGGCACCATCGTCCGCAGGATGCCCTGAATCCGTCATCGAATCGTCCTTCTCCGGCAAGATGCTGCTCAGAAATCCAGGATGTGCAAGGCATCCTGAATCGTGCCTTCCTTGGTCACAAGCTTCGACTTCGAGGAGCCGTCCTCGAATACGAGGAACTGCTTCTTCGCCTTGATCGGCAGCGCGAGCCGATACGGCTTGCAGTTGGGAATGGCCGCCATTGCCCGCTTGGCCCCGTCGTTAAGCGCCTTGCGCGTCTCCGCAAAGGGATAGAGCACGGCGGCCTCGCGTGCGATGCCCCGCTTCACCGCCACGGTTACGCAACTGGCGCCGAAAAAGCTCCGTGCCTCCCGGCAGGTGGCCTCGTCGCCGGTCACCATGATCGGCGGCACGCCGAAATGCCCGGCAATCGCCGCGCTCTGGACCAGCTCCCCGGATTCCACGCCATTGTACCAATACCGGTTCTCGGTCTTCGACGACTGCGTGTGGTGCAGCACCCCGTCGGGCGTGCCCATCATCGCGTGAAAGCCCAGCATGACGACGCCGGAGAACGTCTTGTCCAGGCCCCACAGCACGTCGGGCCGCGGCACGCCGGTGACGTACTTTGCCCCCGGCTCCATAAGGTGAGGCACAACGGCCTGCGAGCCGTGGCCGTCGAGCACCAAGACCTCGCTTGCGCCCCCCTCGCGCAGCCCGCGCACGACCGCCGCAACGTCGCCCATGAAGTACTCTCTCGCCTGCCGGTTCAAAGGAGTCCCCGGGTCGCGCGTCTGCGCGAACTGGAAGACCCCGCTGATGCCCTCCAAATCGGTCACAACGTAGATCTTCACCTGGGCCGTGGCCGAGCTCGCCATCGCGGAAACGGCAAGCAAGGCCCCAAGCCACGACCCTCGGAGCGGGAATCTGCCAGACATTCTTGCACCTCTTGGGTCCATTGCCGCTCGGCCGGTTGCCGGGGCAGCCTCGCCCTCCCGAAATCACGCAGCGTCGTTTACCTGTCACCAATAGTGTACCGCAACGCCGGGAGGGCGCGAACTGCGGCGGACCGGACGCCGCCGACCCGCTGGGGGTTGGAGGGGTCGTGGGCCTCGCTTAGCGCCGGGCCGGTTGGCCTCCCAGGGGCTCCGCCCGCAGCAGGGTCCGTGGGATGCCAGATTGGCATTGACAATTCCGATGTGGTACACTGCCGGCGTGCCGCGGGTGCGGCTCCGTGTGAGTTTTCCATCAGGAATCGGACTGGAGGGTACCATGACTAGCGCGAATCGACTCATCGGCGTAATGGTAGGCTGTGTCATTCTGATCGGCGCGGCCGGTGCCTTGGCGCAGGATTGGCCTCAGTGGCGGGGACCCAATCGGGATGGGAAGGTGACCGGGTTCACCGCCCCCCAGACCTGGCCGAAGGCACTCGCGGAGAAGTGGAAAACCACGGTGGGCTCGGGCGACGCAACGCCCGCCCTGGTGGGCGACAAGCTGTATATCTTTTCGCGGCAGGGTGACGATGAGGTCACGCTGTGTCTCAACGCGGCCGACGGGAAGGAAGTGTGGCGCGACAAATACGCGGTGGAGGCGATCCGCGGGGCAGATGCCCGGGCGCACCCCGGACCCAGAAGCTCGCCCGCCGTGGCCGACGGCAAGGTCGTCACGCTGGGCGTCAGCGGGGTTGTCTCCTGCGTGGATGCCGCCACCGGCAAGACCCTGTGGCGCAACGACGAGTACAAGGCCGTCCCCCAGTTCCACACGGCCATGTCGCCGATCGTCGTCGACGGGATGGCGATCCTGCATCTCGGCGGGCAGGGCGAAGGTGCGATTGTCGCGTTCGACCTGGCCACCGGTACCCAGAAGTGGAAATGGGCCGGCGAGGCCGCGATGTACGCCTCGCCCGTCCTGGCGACCGTGGAAGGCACCAAGCAGATCGTCACCCTGACGGAGAAAAGCGTCGTGGGCGTCGGCGTCGCCGACGGGAAGCTCTTGTGGCAGATCCCGTTCGCCACTCAGCGGATGGCCTACAACGCCGCCACCCCGATCGTCGATGGGCAAAGGGTGATCTTCACCGGGAGCGGCCGGGGCACCAAGGCCGTGAAGATCGAAAAAGAGGGCGATGGTTTTGCGGCCAAGGAGCTTTGGAGCAATCCGCAGCTCGCCCCGCAATTCAACTCGCCGGTGCTCAAGGACGGCCTGCTCTTCGGACTGTCCGACAAGCGCAACTTCTTCTGCCTGAGCGCCGAGACCGGCAAGACGGCCTGGACCGACACCAACCGGCTCAGCAATTTCGGCGCGATTCTCGACGCCGGCTCGGTTCTCCTAGCCCTGCCCGAGAACTCCGGATTGATCGCCTTCAAGCCCAGCGACAAGCAGTACGAGGAGCTGGCCCGGATCAAGGTCTCCGACACGCCGATCTACGCGACGCCGGTGGTCGCGGGGAACCGGATCTTCGTCAAGGGCCAGGACGCGGTGACGATGTGGGCGATTGAGTGAGTTGCCACTGAGCGCGTCGGGGCTCCTTCCCGGACGGAAACGAGAGCGGACCGAAGGGGACGGGCGCCGTTGGTGCGAGGCCGTGCGCCGACCGAAGATTGGTCGCCGGCCGCCGGGCGGCCGACGGTAGCCTGTCCGCTCCACCGGGCGTTGGCGGAACGCTTGGCCCCCGGCGGTGATCTTTCGTCTTGGTGCGTCACAGTGTATACTGCCGGCACCATGGCTTCCCTCAACCTCAAACCGACGCACAAACCTGTCACGGCCTACTACGACGCGCTCGCGCAGTTTGACAAGCTCGGCGTCAAGCACGAAGGCGCCGTGCGATCTGCATTCCAGAATCTCCTCGACCACTGCGCGCGCCAGACCGGCCGCACGCTGATTCCCGAGTACTCGCTCAAACGAAAAGGAGGGAAGCCCCTCGAGCCCGACGGCGCCGTCGTGGACTCCATGAGCCAGGTCCTGCGATACGGCCTGTGGGAAGCCAAGGACACCGACGACGACCTCGAAAAGGAGATCAAAGCCAAGTTCAAGGCCGGATACCCGCGCGACAACATCCTCTTTCAAGAACCGGCTCGCGCGATCCTCTATCAGAACGGCGAGAGATTCCTCGACGCCGACCTGACCAGGCCCGATCAGCTCGTCCACGTCCTCGACCTGTTCTTCGCATGGCGGCCTCCCGCGTTCGATCAGTGGGAAGAGGCGGTCGAGCAGTTCAAGCATCGCGTCGAGGAGTTGGGCGATAACCTGGCGCGCCTCATCCGCAACGAGCGCCAGATTAACGCCAAGTATCAGGCCGCCTTTGCCGAATTCCTGGGCCTGTGCCGCGCCTCGCTCAATCCGAACCTGTCCGAAAGCGCGGTCGAGGAAATGGTCATCCAGCACCTGCTCACCGAGCGGATCTTCCGCAAGGTGTTCGACATCGGCGATTTCATGCAGCGCAACGTGATCGCGCAGCAAATCAAGAAGGTGATCGAGGCCCTCACCGCGCGTGCTTTCGGCCGCGATGCCTTCCTCAAGAGCCTTGAGCACTTCTACGTTGCCATTGAGCAGGCCGCCGAAACGATCAGCGACTTTACGGAGAAGCAGAGGTTTCTCAATACCGTTTACGAGCGGTTCTTCCAAGGCTTTTGCGTGAAGGTCGCCGACACGCACGGAATCGTCTATACCCCGCAGCCGTTGGTGCATTTCATGACCGCCAGCGTCGAGCACGTGCTTCAGACCGAGTTCAAGACCTCCCTTGCGCACGGGGATGTGCACATTCTGGACCCGTTCACCGGCACGGGCAATTTCATCGTCAACCTGATGCGGCGGATTCCGAAGAGCGCGCTTGCGCACAAGTACCGCGAGGAGTTGCACTGCAACGAGGTGATGCTCCTGCCCTACTACGTCGCCTCGATGAACATCGAGCACGCTTTCTGGGAGGCGACCGGCGCCTACGAGGCGTTCGAAGGGATCTGCCTGGTGGATACGTTCGAAACGGCCGAGAAGAAGCAGCGCCAATTCGACATCTTCAACGAAGCGAACGCCGAGCGAGTCGATCGCCAGCGCAAGGCGCCCATCAAAGTCATCATCGCCAACCCGCCGTATAACGCCGGCCAGGTCAACGAGAACGACAACAACAAGAATCGGAGGTACGAGGAAATCGATCGGCGCGTTCGCGTCACGTATGGCGCCGACTCCCAGGCCACGCTCGTCCGGAAGCTCAGCGACCCTTACGTGAAGGCGATCCGCTACGCCTCCGACCGGATCGGCGATGCGGGCGTCGTCTGCTACGTGAACAACGACAGCTTCGTCGCCGAGAAGACTTTCGACGGGATGCGCAAGCACCTCGCCCAGGACTTCGACCTGGTCTACGTCCTGGAACTGGGCGGCAACGTGCGCAAGAACCCCAAGCTCTCCGGGACTACGCACAACGTCTTCGGCATCCAGGTCGGGGTGAGCATCAATCTGTTCATCCGCCTTCCGAAGAAGCGCGGCGCGAAGCACAGGGGGAGAATATACTACCACGCCGTGCCCGTCGATTGGCGGCGCGAGCGCAAGTACGATTTCCTCAAGAGCGCCGGCTCGGTGGCTGGCGTGAAGTGGACCAGGCTCAAGCCGGACGCAAGACACCATTGGCTCACCCACAAGACGGACGGCGAGTATTCCGCGTTTGTGCCGATCGGCAGCAAGGAAGCCAAGGCCAACGGCAACTCGGGCTTGCCCACCATCTTCTGCACCTACTCGTTGGGCGTGTCCACGAATCGCGACTCGGTGGTTTACGGGTTCGACGCCGAGCGGCTCGCCAAGCGGGTCGAGCAGTTCGTGGATGAGTACAACGCTGAGCTGGATCGGTGGCGCAAGAAGGCCAAGCCGCCGGAAGACCCGAAGCAGTTGGCCCAATACGTGGACAACTTCGTCAGCTACGAACGGGTCAAGTGGAGCCGGGACCTGAAGCTGAGGTTTGTGCGGGGAATACCGCTCGAGTTCTCCCGAACGGCCATCCGCGAGAGCCTGTATCGTCCTTTCACCAAACAACTGCTTTACAGCCAAAAGGGGGTCGTTGATCGAACGGGACCGGCGGAGTGGTTCCCGAAGGCCAATGGCGGGAAGGAGAACATCGGCCTCGTAGTCAATCTGTCACCGGAACGCCCGTTCTGCTGTATTGCCTGCAACGAGATCCCGTCTAAAGACGTGGCAGGCGGCTTCGGATCACCCAGCTACTGTTTCCCTCTCTACACGTATGGCCAGGGCGGCACGGAACGGCAGGAGAACATTCCGCTTGCCACGCTACAGAGCTTCCAGAAGCACTACAAGGATAAAGGGATCACACGAGAGGACATTTTCCACTACGTCTACGCTTTGCTGCACCATCCCGAATACCGAGCCCGCTTCGCGGAGAACCTCAAGCGAGAGTTGCCCCGCATCCCGCTGTCGGGCAAGGCGGCCGATTTCCAGGCGTTTGCCAAGGCCGGGCGGAAGCTGGTCGACCTGCACGTACACTATGAGACGCAGAAGCCATATCCGCTCAAGCACGTCGAGAATCGCGAGGCGCGACTCGATTGGCGCGTCGAGGGAATGAAGCTCACGAGAGAGCGCGATGCCATCCGGTACAACGACTTCCTCACGCTGGCCGGAGTTCCTCCCGAGGTCTTCGACTACCGGCTGGGCAATCGGTCGGCGCTGGAATGGGTGATTGACCAATACCGCGTCCGGCGCGACGAGCACGGCAGCATCACGAGCGACCCGAACCGAGCGGACGACGAGCAGTACATCGTGCGCCTCGTCGGCCAGGTGGTGACGGTGAGCCTGGAGACGACGAAGATCGTCGCGAGCCTGCCGCCGCTTGCTGTTTGATCTCCGACGTCCGCGTTCGGAGCTTCTCGCTGCTCTGCTTCCGAAGGTGCTGCTTGGGAAGGCGCCGCCGGCACGACCGATCCTGGCGCATCGCCGTGGTCATTCGAAGAGGGCCGAAGGAGATACCTGCACCAGAACGGCTGCCAAGAAAACTGGCTCCACCCCCGGACGCGGTTGAACCCGCCTCGCGGCCAGCCTATTCTATCGTCGGGACCGGCGCTGCGAGATCACCATACCCAGGGAGGACACGGACATGAAGAGCCTCATCCCAAGAACCAAGCCGGGCCGCAGGCGACCCACCGGTTCGGTCTCTCGGCGCGCCTTTCTGGGCCGCACCGCGGCCGTGGCGGCGTGTGTGGTCGTGCCCCGGCACGTGCTGGGAGGTCAGGGTCAGGTCCCCCCGAGCGACAAGATCACGCTGGCCGGCATCGGCACGGGCGGGCAGGGAATCCAGAACCTCGTCATCTTCCAGCAGCTCCCCGAGGTCCGGGTGGTCGCAGTCTGCGACGTGAATCGCCAGAGCGGCGGCTACCTGTCGTGGAACTGGACCGAGGGCAAGGAGCAGCGGGTCGCGGGCCGCGAACCCGCGCGGCGCACGGTGGAAGAGTATTACGCCAAGGAGAAGAGGTCCGGCACTTACCGCGGCTGCAGGGCCTACGGCGATTTCCGCGAGCTCTTGGCCAAGGAGGACGTCGACGCGGTGATGATCGCCACTCCGGATCACACCCACGCGGTGGTGACGATGGCCGCACTGAAGCGCGGCAAGCACGTCTACTGCGAGAAACCGCTCACGTATTCGGTCTACGAGGCCCGCCAGGTGGCCGAGGCGGCCCGCCGCGCCAAGGTCGCCACGCAGTTGGGCAATCAGGGGCAGGCCTCCGAGGAGTCCCGCTTGGTGTGCGAGTTCATCCTGGACGGGGCCATCGGTCCGGTCCGCGAAGTGCAGGTCTGGAGCCCGGCCCGATTCTGGGCGTGGCCCACGTGGGAGGGCCGGCCGCCGGAGACCCCGCCCGTTCCCGCCGGGTTGGATTGGGATCTGTGGCTGGGGCCCGCGCCCGAGCGGCCCTATCATCCCGCGTACTGCCCGTGGACGTGGCGGAACTGGTGGGATTTCGGGACGGGACTGTTGGGCGATCTGGGGTGCCACAAGCTATCGACGGTGTTCAAGGCCCTCAAGCTCGGCCATCCCATCGGCGTGGAGGCGTGTTGCACGAAGCTAAACCCGGAGACTTATCCGTTGGGGGTGATCGCCCGGTACGAGTTCCCCGCCCGCGGTGAGATGCCCCCGGTCACGTTGAGCTGGTACGACGGCGGCTTGAAGCCGCCCCGGCCGAAGGAGCTCGAGCCGGGCCGCGGCATGGACGACGTCATCTATTTCGGCGAGACGGGGACGCTGATGGGGCACCGGCTGATTCCCGAATCGAAGATGAAAAGCTATGGGCGGCCGCCCAAGAGGCTTCCCCGTTCGGTCGGGCATCACAAAGAGTGGATCGACGCCTGCCGCGGCGGCCCGCCGGCGGGCTCGAACTTCGCGGACCACGCGGGACTCTTGACCGAGGTCTGCCTGTTGGGCAACGTCGCCTTGCGCGCCGGGAAGAAGCTGGACTGGAACGGCCCGGACATGAAAGTCACGAACGACCAAGAGGTCAACCGGTACCTTCACCGGCAGTACCGGCAGGGCTGGACCCTGTAGGCCGCCGCGTTGAGCGACCGGCCCGGGGAGATCACTTTGCACCTGTTTTTGGGTGACACCATGAGAATGAGCCCGCTAAAGCCTGGAAACGTGTGGATCCTCTCGGCCGTCTTTGCAGGGCTTGCCGGGAGCGGCTTTGCCGCTCCCGCCGCGGGCTCGCCGCGCTACAACGTCCTCTTCATCGCCACGGACGATTTGAACTGCGACCTCGGCTGTTACGGGCATCCCGTGGTCAAGACGCCGAACCTCGACCGGCTGGCCGAGCGAGGCGTGCGATTCGAGCGGGCCTATTGCCAGTTTCCGCTGTGCAGCCCGAGCCGCTCCTCGCTCTTGACCGGCCTCCGCCCGGACACCACGCAGGTGTTCGACCTGAAGAAGCACTTCCGCACGGTGCTCCCCGGCGTGGTGACCCTGCCGCAGATGTTCCGCAACGGCGGGTACTATGCCGCGCGGGTGGGCAAGATCTATCACTACGGCGTTCCCGGGGACATCGGCACCAGCGGGCTGGACGACCCGGCCTCGTGGGACAAGGTCGTCAACCCGCGCGGACGCGACAAGGACGAGGAGCACATGCTCACGAACCACACGCCCAAGCGCGGGCTGGGCAGCTCGCTGAGCTTCCTGGCCGCGGACGGGAGCGACGAAGAGCAGACCGACGGCATCGGGACGACCGCGGCCATCAAGCTGCTGGAGGCCAACAAGGATCGGCCGTTCTTCATCGCGATGGGTTACTACCGGCCGCACTGCCCCTACGTCGCGCCGAAGAGGTACTTCGCCCAGGTGCCGTTCGAGCAGGTCCGGATGGCGCAAGTCGCGCAGGCATGGCGCGGGCAAGTGCCCCTGCCGGCGCTCGTTTCCACCCAGCCGTGGCCGTGGTTCGGCGTCACCGAGGAGCAGGCCCGCGAGTCGAAGCGGGCCTATTGGGCGGCGATCGAGTTCATGGATGCCCAGGTGGGACGCCTGCTGGCCGCTTTGGAGCGGCTGGGCCTGGCGGACCGCACGATCGTCGTGTTTTGGAGCGACAACGGCTACCACGTCGGCGAGCACGGCCTGTGGATGAAGCAAAGCCTCTTCGAGAACTCAGCCCGCGTGCCGCTGATCGTCGCCGCGCCCGGGCAGAAGTCCAAGGGCCGGGCCAGCCTGCGGACCGTGGAGCTATTGGACATCTATCCGACGCTGGCCGAGCTGTGCGGGCTGGCGCCGCCGGCGAACCTTACAGGCCGCAGTCTCGCGCCGCTGCTGGACGACCCGCGGGCGGCGTGGGACAAGCCGGCCTTCACCCAAGTGTGGCGAGGCGGCTTTCCGGGGCATAGCGTGCGTACCGAGCGATGGCGTTACACCGAGTGGGACGGCGGCAAACGGGGCGCCGAGTTGTACGACTACGAAACCGATCCGCAGGAGGAGCACAATCTCGCTGGCGACCCCAAGCATGCGCACATCGTGGCGGAGCTTGAGGCACTCGTTTGAACGAACTGGACCACGAGCTTCCGCCCGGCGCCGGAAGGTGCAAAGCAACTGAAAGACGCAAATCGCAAGAAGCGTGGGTAGCGGGTCCACCGCCGGGCTACATCGTGACCAACGAGGCGGGCCGCACCAGCCGCGACGGCGTCTGGGCCGGCGGCGACATCGTCACCGGAAGCGCCACGGTGATCCTCGCCATGGGCGCCGGCAAGGCCGCCGCGAAGGACATCCATGAGTACCTGAGCAACAGCAATAGGTAAGACGGGCAAGGATGCCCGCCTTCCTGACAGAGTTTCAACATTCCTTTTCTCGGCGGGGGGTGTCGCGGCGGCGAGGTAGCGCCGGAGGGCCTATAGAGGGGGGATCTCCTTGCGCGAACCGATCGCCGTGCCTTGTGTCCTCCGAATTGACAGACTTTCTTCCGGGGGCTCATCACTATGCAAAGGCGGATTCTTCTCGACACACGCCCTGAATCCTACGGGTCGTTCTTCACTGACGACTTCGCCAAGGTCGCTCTCGACGCGTCCGCGGACGTCGAGGCCCTTCGGACGATCGCCTTTGACTTGGTGGCTGACTGGCGGGCCGCCTCCTATTCTGGCGCCTTACCTTCAGTGATCCCCTCATCGCTCAAGAACTTCTATGACGGCTACGTCAACGAACAAGACCCCAACACGGGCACCCTCAGGTTCGCAGACGCCATCCTTGGCCGAATGGCTCAAATCACACCCGAGTTGTCGGCTGATCCGGCGATGCAACGCCGCCTGCACGATAACCTCGTGCGTGTCGCCGCCGAAATCAAGGAGATCGGCGGCAGAATCCGCATTGAAATGAGTACGGCCGAGGTTTGGGCTGACTATCTATCACTTGTTCCGTTTCAGCTTGGGCTGTCCGGGACACTCCGTCTTGTGCTTGTTTCGGTCTATAGCGCGTACGAGAACTTCGTGGTTCGTGCTCTCTCTCTAGCCCACGGCGGGAAGCGCATTCGCGTAACCGATAGAAGGGCGTTCGCCACAGAGTTTCGTGCTTCGTTTGGGGACCTGTACGACCGCGGCTGGACAGATCCCCGGATAATCGCGTATCGTCTCGTTCGAAACGCATTTCTGCACGCGGGCGGACGCGTTACGAAGGAACTCCAAGCGGTGACAATTCCGGTGGTCACAGACAACGGCACGCTCCATGTCTATCCAGAACACGTCAAGGAACTGTACAACCTCTTGAAGGTCCCCGCCTTGGAGTTCATTCGCTCGTCTAGGTTCCGCCGAGGCGGATAGGAAGGTGCATCTGCCAAACGCATGGAACCGAGCGACCGACCGCACGTGCTGACAATGGAAGATCATTGGGGGGCGGCGACGGTTGGGTGGCAGGCCCAGAGTCTCCGATGCGCGTGGCGCTGGCGCGGCGCCTGGGGAACCACGCCCTTCGCAAAGCCTCAGGGCGTGCGTCTCCTAGCACGGAGCACCGACGTCAATCGGACAACATCATGCCCTTGCGCTTCCGCGCCTGGGGTGCCGGGCACGTGCGCAGGTAGCCCAGCAGATCGGAGAGTTGGGCGGTGGCCAAGGCCAGGCAGGTGTCCGCACCGCCGTAATAGAGACGAATCGCGCCCGTGGGCTTGTCCAGAATCCAGCCGCAGGGAAACACCACGCCGCCCACGTCCCCCTGGCGCTCGTAGGGCATCTCGGGCGCAAAGATCCATTCGTCGCTGCGACGAAGAACCCGACAAGGATCCTCCAAGTCCAACAAGGCCAGTCCCAGACGATACAGACACCCCCCCGCGGTCACTCGCACACCGTGGTAAAGGATTAACCAGCCCTCCGGCGTCTCCAGGGGAGGAGGGCTAAGACCGATCCTGTTGGCATCCCACCACGCGCCACGCCGCGCGTGCAAGAGGATGTGGTGGTCGCCCCAATGAATCAGGTCCGGCGAGAAGGATAGCCAGATGTGGGCGCCCGAACTCCCTGTGGAAACCGGCCGATGAATCATTGCGTACCGATTCCCAAAGCGGCGGGGAAAGACCGCCGCATCTTTGTCCTCGGGGGGCATGACCGGGCCGAGTCGGGAGAAGGAGATGAAGTCTTTCGTCTCCGCCAAGGATACCAACGGTCCGCTGGGCGAGAAGGCCGTGTAGGCGATGATCCACTGGCCGCGGTCCTCGTCGACCCAGGTCAGGCGAGCATCTTCCACGCCCCATGCTTCTTCCGAGTAGTTCGCCGGATCGGCAGCAAAGCTGGGCCGGGAGTCGATGTGCCAGCTCGACACGCCGTCGTTGCTCCGGGCCACGGTCAGGTGCGAATGCCCCCGGCGATCCTCGACGCGAACGAGCAAAATCGTTTCATCGCCCAACTGACACGCGCCGGCGTTGAAGACCGTATGGGCCGGGTAAGGCCAGTCCCGGGCCGTGAGGATCGGGTTGGCCAAATGGCGATGAAACAACTCCGCGTGCAGATTGGGTGCTTTCGATTCTCGAAGCATGTGATTTCCTTGGGTGAGAGATTCTGGTTCAGCCGGGACTTCAACTCGCTGACTTCGCGCTCCAACTCCTCGATCCGCCGGTACAACTGCTCGAAGGCCGCCTTAATTAGCCAAATCCGCAGAACAATGCAAGATCAGATCGCCGTGCCACCCACGGAAGAGACGCCCGCATGGCGGCTCGTAAATCTTGGCGGATTTGCATTTACACAGGGTGGGAACGCTTACGGCGAGAGATTCCTTGGCGGATTCGCACGGAGTCACGCGCTGGCGACCGCAGCCTTGCGGTTGTCGCCAAGCGAGTGTTGAACTTCATAGTTGTGCAATTCCGTCCACAAGTAGGCAAGCGTCGATTCCGCTCCCTGGTTCCGATTCACGCCCGAGGGTTGCAGGCCGTCGCAGCAGGCACCGCACCGGGCATCGACGAGTGGCTGTCCCAAGCTATTCTGGCCATGGAACCAGGCGTGGGAGCGGCGGAAGGCGGCCAGGTAGTTCACATCGCCAACGAGAGCAAACGCGGCCAGCGCAGCGTCGGCCATCGCGACAGCCTCCACGGGCTGTTGATCGTACGACGCCTTTTCCTCCCCACGTGGATACCAACCCTCGTTCCCGACCGGCCAGAAGACACTCCCCCCCTCGCCCCGGCCCTCTCCCCCGAGGGGAGAGGGTGAGGGGGCAGTCGTGGCGCGGTCGAGGAAGGCGAACGATGCTTTCGCTACGTCAAGGAAGTCCTCCTTCGGCCAGCGCTGGGCGGCGAGGAACAGGGCATGCGGCAACACCGCGTTCGCATAGGTCATACGCGACTCGAACCACTGCCAGTCCGGTCGCAGGGCGCGGTCGTAGCATTCCGCCAGTCGCCGTGCTGCGGACCAGGCCACGGTTTCCAGAGGTTCGATGTCTTTTACCTCCGCACTCCAAAGATGCCCCCAAGCCAGGACCACGTACGCTTGAGCGCGCAGACTTCGCAGGTCGGCGAGCGTGGGCAGAACCGCGTCGATCAACTCCCGGGCCAACGCTCGGTAGTCGCCTGGCAGGCTGCTGCCGAGCACATCAGCTAGAGAGCGGACCGCCTGGCCTTGGCAATCGCCGCAACCTTCCACATCGAGCCAACGGCGGTCGTAACTGAGAGAATTGTGGAACCCACGGCCGACGCCCCGCGCGTACTCCAAGAAGCTCAGGTAGGTTGTCACCCGCTTCAACATCTGCTCTTCGGAGTGATGACCCCATAGACGAACGCAGAGGCGCAAGGCCCGGGCGTTGTCGTCGGTCGTGTAGCCGCTCTCGCGCCGCGGAATATTGTAGATGGCATGTTGAATCAACCCGGTCGAGTCCGTCATGCGATCCAGGTGATCCAACGCGATCGAGTCGGAAACGTGCATTACCGGCCTCCGTGTACAAGTTGGCTGGGCCGGCCATCACGGCTCGGCATCGGGAAAACCCTGCGGTAAGGCCGCTCCAGACTCGTCTCACTGGCAAAGGCAATCCGGCTGAAGAACTCCAAGTACTGCCGGCCCACGTTCGGCCAGAACATCGGCTTCGCGTACTGGTAGGCTCTACGCCGAGTCTCAAGCC
>CAYGZA010000016.1:15110-39746 GCA_964354135.1 uncultured Planctomycetaceae bacterium | reverse complement strand
GAACTCGAAACTGATCAAGGATAATGATTCGCTGATGGAAGAGGTCCCTCGCGTTGACCCAGGCGTCATGGAGCGCGGTCCCATGCATGGTATTGTCTGCCACGAAACGGGCGCGTCGTTGAAGTTCAGTATTGGCTGCGGACGCAGAAGAGACCGCTTGGCGGAACGCGTAGACTCCGTCAAGTAGTCGTCGTGTTCGCTGTCCAGTGCCGGCATGTGCGTGCGCCTCCTGGATACCACGGAGTAAGACGTCGTAGGCCGCACGTAGCGAGGAAGGGAGCTTTGGCACGATTCTCCATCCTTTCTCCGGGTTCGGCAGGGCGAGCCGTTGGCGATGGAGCTTCCGCGAGTACTCGCCCAACCGATTCGCCGCCCGTCGACGGCTACCCGGCAACTCATTCACTCATTCTAGCGGGTCTGCTGTTCCTGAGAACCGAAAAGCCACTTCCTCACGTGCTCCGCAACGGCAACCAGCCGCTCGTCGTCCAGCCGCTCCCGGTAGACGGCCCCCATGTCGCCGGCGTGCGGTGCGTGCCCCATGACGGCATCGACGGCGACTTGGTCCCGGCAGCCGCCGGCCGCGGTCGAGAAGCTATGCCTCAAGGCATAGAAGCCGATGCCCCGCCGATAGAGCCCCAGTTCCCGCAGCAGCCGGCCGAACGACCGCCCTACGCCTTGGTCACCGCGATCCGCGGGCCACGGGACGCCGGTAGGCCCCAGGAACACCAGCTTGGCCGCCGAGGCGTCCCGCGGTGCCGGTCGAGCAGCAAGAGCCTCCCGCAGCGCTGCAACCGTCTCAGGCCACAGGGAACACCTACGGTCAATGCCGGTCTTCGGCCGATGGTAGTTGACCCAGCCGCCCGCCAGGTCGAGGGCCTCGACGGGCAACGTGGCAACGTCGGCATTGCCGAAACCGCAGTTGACGCCCAGTAGGATCGCCGCGCGGAGCGGCGTGCCCGCGGACTCGATCATCTTGCGGACCTCCTCGGCCTCGAACATCTTGGAGCCGGCCGCCTTCCGTGCCAGCCGTAGCACCCTTGCCGACGGCTTGCGGAACGCCGTGCCGAACCGGACGGGCCGGTCGATGAGTCCGGCGTCGAGGGCATAGCGAAAGACTGAGCGGATGCGCTGGATCTCGTTGCCGAGGCGGACGCATCCCCAGGTCCGGGCGATGTTGGCCCGCAGGTGCTCAAAGTCGTTGGCTGTTAGGTCCACCACCAGCCGGGTGAGTCCGAGGTTAGACGCGATCCTCGCGCACGTCAGGCGGTAGTCTGCGAAACTCCGTCGGGTCAGCTCGCCGCCGTCGAGGAGCTTTTGCTTGACGGTCAGGAATCGGTTGAGCAAGTCCCGGATGCTGAGCCCATCGCCCAACGGCCTCGGCGTCCGGCCGGCCTGTAAGTCGTCTCGCTGGTCGAGCCACTTCTCCAGAGCAGCTTGGGCACCATGATCGCCATCGCCGGTCACCTTGCCGAAGTAGCGGAACTTGCCTCGGACCTTCTTCGCCCATCGCCCGGTGGCATGGGTGAACAGCGGGAATCCATCGTAGGGCTTGGGCACCTTGGTAGTCGCGGTCACAGCTTTACCTCGGTAGAATGGTGGTATGCGGGATTCTCCACCCCACCAGCCTAGAGGTTGTCTATTGTGGTGTCAAGTAGACGGACACCACGCCGCAATATGGTTGTAAGTCGTTTAGAAATAACGACTTAGAGTTATGTGGCCACTCGTGGCTGGTACGGATTTCCAAACCGTCCCGCCACAACTCCCCTCGCCCGTCTGCGGGTCTCGCCACCTCGGCGAGTGCTGATCGCGACTTCCTGATCCTGGCCTGCCGCAAATCCACGCTGTCCCAGCGGACCCCTGGAATGGTAACCGCGCCTGATCGAGGCTACGTTGGAAGCCAAGTAGGTCAGGCACCCCGTGCCTGACGACTTCCGTCTATATGCACGACAATCCTGTGAAGCACCGTCTGGTGCGACGGCCGCGCGATCGGCCGTGATCGAGCCGAGGTTCTCAGGCACGGGGTGCCTGACCTACGCCTACTGCGAAGGATTTCTTCCCCTCGCGCAAATATGCTTGTGACGACCCGGGAACCAACAAGGGAGCGGGCGTGGCGGCCGACGACCAGTCCAGCCTGATTACGGCTCTGAAGCAACACGACCGCTCCGCCTGGAGTGCCGCCGTCGATCGCCATCTTCACGAGGTCTACGGCTTCGTTTTCCACCTTGCTGGGGGCGACCGGGCGGTCGCGGAGGACTTGAATCAAGAGACTTGGCTGGAAGCACTGGATGGAATCGACCAGTGCGATGCAACCCGGGGCAGTTTCCGGAACTGGCTGTTTGGCATTGCCCGCAGGCGAGTCGCCCTGTACTACCGCCGCCGTGGTTTGGCTGGGAACGCGACATCGTTTAGTGGTCAATTCGAGGAGTCTGCCGAATTGGGAGAGATCTCCGTCTTGCCCAAGGACGTGTTGGAGCAGGTGGAACAGAGAGCTGTCGTACGTGCGGCGGTTCTGGCCCTTCCAGACGACCGCCGCAAGGCGCTGATTTGGAAGTATGTGGAAGGGCTTTCCGTCGAGACAATGGCCATCCGTCTGGGAAGAACCGCCAAGGCGGTCGAGTCGCTGCTTTCCCGAGCACGGGAGCAGGTGCGGGGCCTGCTCCGTGGGTACATGATGCCCTGTGGCGACGGACGACGGGTAAACAAGGAGTCGTCCAATGAGTAATCAATTCAGTAGCGATGAGGAAGTGCTGGCTCGGTTGGTCCGCGAAGCGGGCGACCCGAGTGTTTCACCCGACCCGCAATATGCCGAGACGCTCCGGGCGACGATCCTGAACCGTGTGGGCCCGGCGGAAACGGTTGCCCATGTGACAGAGGGTATCCGGAAAGCAGATGTGATTCCAACTATTATCTTGAAAAGGACCCCAACAATGAAACGCATTGCCATATTCGCCGTGGCGGCAACCTTCCTTGTGGCCCTCGGCATTCTGGTCTTTTGGGTGACGATTGGCGGCGGCTCGACCAACATCGCCTTCGCCAACGTCGCCGACGCCTTGGAGCGCCTCCGGAGTGCGACTTTCGATGTAACCTCGGAAGGGAAGGGAGAAGAGGGCCAGCCACCGGCGACTGCGACGGGGAAAGGATTCTTTCTTGCGCCCTCGCACCAACGCATAGAGATGTCGGTCGATATTGCCCACAACCCAGCGGTCAAGGCCGCAGCCGCGGCCGCGCGGAGGCAGCACGTTGCCGACAGCCCAGCGGCCAAGGCTGCGGGTCAGGCCGCAGCCGAGGCCGCGGCTAAGGCTATCGCCCTCATGCCCAAGATGAATCAGGTCACGATTGTCGACGGCCAAACGGCCAAGAGCATCATGCTCATGCCCAACATGAAGCTTGCCGTCGCGATGGACATGAAGAAGTTGAGGGAGGATTCTTTGAAGAAGTCGGCCAAGCTAGCCAAGGACCCACCGGCCGACGTGTTCGAGACGGTGCGCCGGCTTGTCCGCGAGGGGAGCAGCGGCACGGGCGACAAGGCCGAGCGACTCGGCAAGAAAGAGATCGACGGACGCCAGGCAGTCGGCTTTCGGATCAATGCCAACGGGATGGACATGACCCTTTGGGCCGATCCCGAAACGGCCTGGCCCATTCGCATAGAGATCGTCATGGAAATGCTGGATGGCGTTCGTTTGGTGATGAACAATTTCCGCTACGACGTCGATTTGGACCCGTCGTTGTTTAGTCTGGAACCGCCCGCCGGCTATTCGACCCAAGCCATGGACATGACGATCCCCGTGGAGGAAGACCTCCTCAGCACATTGCGCACGATAGCCGAGCACGGCAAGGGCCTGTTTCCGGCAAAGCTCGGGATGAACAAGGAGGTTATGGAGGCCGCGATGGCAGGGGGTAGGCCTGAGATGGATAAGCTTGCACAAGATAAGCTTGAAGCTGAGATGAATAAGGTTGCAGCGAAGTACGGTGGCAAGGACAAACTTCGAGCGAAGTATGGCAAGGACATTCCGCCTGCCATAATGGCCGAAATCATGAAGGCCACGATGCCGCTCATACAAGAACAGACGCAAGAACAGATGCAAGAACAAATGCCGCTCATGCAGAAACGGATGCGAGGGATAACGTTCTACGCGATGCTCAAGCCGGAGAACGACCCGCACTACGCCGGCGCTGGCGTGAAGTTGGGGACGCCGGATCGGCCCATCCTTTGGTACAAGCCGACCGGCGCCGAGAAGTACCGCGTCATCTATGCCGATCTGAGCGTCAAGGAACTGGCGCCCGACGATGTCAAGAAGTTGCCCGAAGCGAGGCCCAAATAGGGTCATCGGCGAGGTTCAGGATCACATGCGGCAGCCATTACAAGTGCCGCCCGGTGTGGGTCGCCGGTCAGACGCCGGGCGCTGAAGACCATTGTGCCGCTGGGCGGGGCCGTCTTGAAAGCAATGCTCGATGAGTCGGTGCTCAAGGGCATCACACCGTCGCTGGACTTGATGGATACGGCGACCAAGACGCTCCTGGAGGGCGAACTCGACGCTCGCCGAGGGCTCGACGAGCCCGGCCGGCTCGTCACGACCGCAGAAGGGGCCGGGCTCCGCGCGCTCCACGCCAAGCTACTGGAGCTCGATCCGGCGAAGAGATGGGGTGAATTGCGGCGCGTGCCAACCAAGAGCGGCGAATACTTGTGGCTCTGCCCAAGGCATTACAGGGAGTTTGACCCGGGACTCCCCAAGGTGCCACAGGAGTAGGCCCGGGCTCCGGCAGGTGGTGCAACACGCCTCCTTCTCTCTCGTGGGCCCTCTTCTCCTCTCGTGTGACCTCCGCGTTCTCCGCGTCTCCGTGGTGAATCCTCCCGGCAATCGACCGTGGTCGTCCTCCTCGCCCCGCGTTGCGACCTCCCAGGCCCCGCTAAGTGGAACCGCATGACAACTTGGGGTCTGAATTGGGTGGCATGCCCTCGACGGCCGAGCCGGCATGGGCATGTTCCCGCAAGATACATGCTCACCCGACGCTTCGCGTCGTGAGAGCATGCCACCCTGGCAGCCTAAGTTCCTTTGCGGTTCCACTTAGCCCGCAAGCCACGTGCCCACTCGGTACGTGACCCAGGCACCGGCGTAGGCCAGCGTGGTCATGTAGGCGAACGTCACCAGCGGCCAGCGCCAACTGTTGGTCTCCTGGCGGATGACCGCCAGTGTGCCGGCACATTGGGCGCACAGGGCGAAGAAGACCATGATCGAAAGGGCCACCGGCACCGTGAACAGCGGGCGCGGCGAGCCTTCCCACGTGGCGGCGTGGAGCCTGGCGTTCAGTTGCGTCGCGTCTTCCGGGGCCCTGGGGTCGATTTCGTCCCCGAGATTGAAGATCACCCCGAGCGTCGCCACGACGATCTCGCGGGCCGGAAACGAGGCGATCACCGCCGAGCCGATCCGCCAATCCCAACCCAACGGGCGGAAGACCGGCTCGACGAGCCGCCCGAATCGGCCCAGGATGCTTTGCCGCTGGTAGGCCCCGGCGATTTCGCGCTGGAGGTCGGCCCACTGGCCCAGGACCTCGGCCCGCTGGGGATGATCGTCGGGCAGGGCAGCCAGTTGGCCTTGCAGCCGCTCCTTCTGGGCCCGAAACGGGGCCTCCACGGTTTCTGCACGGTGGGGGTAGTACAGCGCGGCCCAAACCAGGATCGACACCGCCAAGATCACCGTGCCGGCGAAGTGGAGGAACGCATAGCCCCGCTCCATGACGCGGAAAAAGACGGTCCGCGGCGACGGCCACTTGTAGGTGGGCAGCTCCATGAGAAACGGCGGCGCTTCGCCGCGGAGGATCGTCCTTTTCAGCACCCGGGCGACGGCCACGGCGGTGAGGATGCCCAGCAGGTAAAGGGCCACCAGCGTCAGGCCCTGCAAATTGAGCAGTCCCCCGAGGTAGCTGCGTTGCGGGATGAAGGTTGCGATGAGCAGGGCGTAAATCGGCAACCGGGCCGAACAGGTCATCAGCGGCGCCACGAGGATGGTCGTCATCCGGTCCCGCTCGTTCTCGATCACCCGCGTGGCCATGATCCCGGGGACGGCACACGCGAAACAGGAAAGGAGCGGGATGAACGACTTGCCGCTGAGGCCCACGCGGACCATCCACCGATCCATGAGATACGCGGCGCGGGCCATGTATCCGCAGTCTTCCAGGACGGCCAGAAACAGGAAAAGGATCAGGATTTGCGGCAGGAAGGTCAACACGCTCCCAACGCCGCCGAGCACGCCGTCGACGAGCAGGCTCCGCAAGGCCCCCTCGGTCATCCAGGCGCCCACCGATCCGGCGACGAGCTTGATGCTTGCGTCGATGCCGCTCATCAAAGGCCGGGCCCAGACGAAGACCGACTGAAACATTGCCACCATCACGAAGGCAAACACCGCAGTCCCCCATACGCGGTGAGTCAGCACGCGGTCGACGCCGTCGCTCGCAGTCGCTCGGTAGTGGTCGGGCCGGGCAACGGCTGCCGCCATCACGCGGGAAGTCCACTGGTAGCGGGCGACCGTCTCGACGCCAGGCAGGGAGCACCCTGCCGCTGCAAGCCGGGCCCGCGCCGCCTGCAATTCCTCGCGGAGCGCACCGCCCGTGCCGGCGAAACCCGCTTCCAACATCCGGTCGCCGACGTCAAGAAGGAGCCTCGCGACGAACCACGCCGGCAGGCGCCCGGCCGCTCCCCTGGAACTGTCACGCTGGGGATAGGGACGGCCAGAACGCTTGCCCAACGGGAGCCTGTCCCCCTCGCCGGAGCCGGTCTCCCGAACCGCGAGGGCGGACAAGCGTTCGACCTCCTGCTGCACAACCTCGGGTAACGGGCTTGCCGCCGCGTGTCCGTGCTCCGACGCGCGGTTCAGGGCGTCTTTCAGCTCGGTGACGCCGATGCCCCGATTGGCCTGCATCGGAACCACGGGGATTCCCAGCTCTCGCGTCAGTCGGGGCACGTCGACCGTCACGCCTTGGGCCTCGGCAACGTCGAGCATGTTCAGGGCCAAGACGGTCGGCACACCCAGTTCCAACACCTGGCTGACGAGGTAGAGATTCCGCTCCAGATTGCTGGCATCAACGATGCAGAGCACCAGGTCAACCGCGGGCAAGTCGTGGAAATGCCCCAAGAGGACATGAACCGACACCATCTCGTCTCGCGATCGCGGGGAAAGACTATAGAGTCCCGGCAAGTCGATCAGCGTGTAGCGGCGAGTCCCGACCTGCAACAGACCGGTCTTCTTTTCGACCGTCACGCCGGGGTAGTTTCCCACCCGCTGGTGCATCCCCGCCAACGCGCTAAACACCGTCGACTTCCCGGTGTTCGGATTGCCCAAGAGCGCGACGTTCAGCGGGGGCCGCTGGCAACACGAGGACATGGTGAGCCTACGCACCCCCTGGCCCACACGGGGTAACGAGGATGTTCAGCCGGGCATCTGTACGGACACAGACTTTGTTCCCACCCATGCGAAGGATGGACGGGTTCCCCGGCCGGAACATCTCGATCTGAATGCCCTTGCGGAGGCCGAACTCCCCCAAGCGGTGGATATCTTCTGCGTGCCCGACAATCCGGCTTACGCGGGCAGTCTGCCCGGTTGCCAAACGACCGATGGGGATTTCGCGGTTCACACTGCCGATTCCAGGGGGACTGCCTGAAAGTGAGAATCATTCTCAATATCGTCATTGTAGACGCTCTTGGCCAACGAATCAAGTCCGGGTCCCAGACTGTCGGCAAATCACTTATTGAAATGGGTGTAACCGGCTTAGCTCTCGCGAAGGCGGAGCGTTCCAAGGGCTAGACTCCAGGTAGTGTTTTGGAGAATGCGTGCGTGCGGGTACAATCGCGCGGTCTCGTGCTTGATGCGATCGTCTTGAAAAGCCCGCCAGTCCCCGTTGGCGTGGATCGCCCAGGTACGCTTTAGTCGGATGAACCAGAAACGTTGGCCTCCTGTTTCGCGACCCGGCGAATTTGGACTATCGGTTGAAGCCCGGGAGCCCCTGCATTGGGAAGGCCTCGGACGGCGGGGACAAGAGGCTGCCGCTACACGCCGGAGATGATCGAGCTCTGCAAAGTCGCCCTCGAACTCCGCCGCAAGGGAATCCTCAAGTTCTGACTCTCTAGCCCCGTTAGGGGCGCAAGACAATAGCCCAGGGCGCAAGCCCTGGGTAGGAAGCGCGAAAACGCAACGGAAGCCCCGGCAGGGGCGCAAGAAACGTCTGCCCTGTCGATTGTCTGCCGCCCCTATCGGGGCTTGGGGGGTGATGGCCAACGTCCACCCAGGGCTGGCGCCCTGGGCTATTATCTTACGTCCCTTCGGGACTCAATCGGCAGCTCGTTGCCGAGAGCCCGTGCATTGGGAAGGCGTCCGGCGGCGGGGACAAGAGGCTGCCGCTCTTGCGCGGAGATGATGGACGTTCCCGCGTGCGTGCGAGCACGCATCCTACCGGTCTTCCGGGCATAATCGCTCGGTCCCGAGCCCGCGACTCTACTCCTTTGGGCGGGGCGGGCGGCGGGGCATCAGGTCCTGCATGCTGATGTCGAACTTGGGCCCCTTCATCTTCTCGAGCTTCTCCTTCTGCTCCGCGGTGAGCACCTCCATGGTCTGGTCGGCCACCCCTTTCTGAATCTCCTGCATCTTCTTCTGGCGCTCCTCGCGCGATAGGTCGCTTCCCGGCTGGAACAGCTCCTTCATCTTCTCGCCGACCCCCTGCCCGATCTTCCGCATCTTCTCTTTCTGCGCGTCGGTGATCTCGAGGGCCTTCTGCACCTTCTCGTCCTGAAGCGCCCCGACGCCGCGAAGCTGGAGCGAAATCTGGTCCAGCCGCTCCGTCTGGTGGGCGAGGAGGATGTCGCCGATCTTCTTGGTCAGCTCCTCGTCCCGCGCTTTGGCCTTGCTCTGCAATTCCTTCATCTTGGCTGCGCGCTCGTCGGCGTCCATATCCTGGAAGCCGGAGAAAAGACTCCGCATTTCCTTGGAGGTTGCATCGGCAAGCTCCTTGATCTTGCCCTTCTGGTCGTCAACCAGCTCCAGTTCCTTGGCAACCTTCTCGTTCTGGAGCAACTGCAAGGAGAGCATGGAGGAACCACCCATCATCCCCATGCCCCCTCCCCCGAAGAACCCGCCGGGGCCGCCCTTGGGGGGCTGGGAAAAGGCCGGCGCACCCAGTCCGATTGCCAGCAGCAATGCCAGGCACGCAACGCACCAAAGGTCTGAACGCTTCATCTTGTCGCACTCCCTACCCTAGAGGTGTCCGATGACCAAACCGCCGGACGACGCCGCTCGGCGGACCTGAAAAGAATACACCGCCGTAATGAACCCCGCAAAGGGCCCGAGGTATCGCTCCCCGGCGCAAGCCGGGCCGGCACGGCGTCACCCGGCGTGGCCAACTGCCTACTGCCTGCTGATCACCATCTTCCGCCACGCCTCGATCTTGCCGTAGAGCTCCAGGGTGTCGTACGACACC
Source organism: uncultured Planctomycetaceae bacterium (assembly GCA_964354135.1). Classification (GTDB taxonomy): domain Bacteria; phylum Planctomycetota; class Planctomycetia; order Pirellulales; family Thermoguttaceae; genus CAYGZA01. Next base: position 30,281 of record CAYGZA010000016.1, on the reverse strand, counting down.
GTGATCGTGAAGACCTCTTTGTCCCCCGCCAGCTTCAGGTCCTCCGGTACTCGCCACGAGTACCCGCAGGTGCCGTCTCAGCCAAAGGGCATCTTGCCCATGGCCACCTTCTTGCCCGAGGAGCTGGTGATCGTAACGATCGGGTCGAGGGACAGGCTCCGCTCGTAAGACTCCTCCTTTCCGTCCGAGCGATTGTAGGTTACCTTCTGTTTCCGCGTACTGTCATCCAGGTTGCGGATCATGAAGTCGAGGGCCGGATCCACGAGCACGGCGGCGACGCGGACCTCGTCGCCCGGCTTGAAGACCTTGTGTTGGGCGGGGCTGGCGAACATCACGTCCGGCTTGTTCGCAAAGTCGAGCACGAAGGGCTTGTCCTTTCGGACCTTCATGCCGAAGACCAAAGGCCGGTCCGCCCGGTCGCGTGGGCGGCCGTCGGAGTGGTAGTTCTCCGAGATCGTGATCCGCAGCCGCCCGAACACCACGTGCAGGTAAGTCGGCAGGTAATCGCCGACCGGCACCTTGTGCTGGCAAGCCTTGTCGGACGGGCCGGAGGCGAATGGGCGGCCCAAGGGGAGTGCCGTGCCGGGAGACCTGATGGCGCCGGTGACGCTCAACTCTTTGACGTCCCGCTTGCCGGGCCCCACGGCAAAGGTGCCAAAGTCGCCGCGGTAGGGCTTGACAGTCAGCTTGTCGCCGGCCGGCGTGGCGGAGAGGGTGTAGAGTTGGCCGTCCACTACGCGCACCGCACACAACTCGTCCGCGCCCCACCAGTACTCTCGCTCCCCTGGGGACCCAGCGGCCGTCAGGAACAACCCCATGCCGGGCCGGTCGAAACGGCCGGTCAGGAGGTAGGGCTGCGCCAAGACGGCCTCATACTCTCGCGAGCCGATGCGGATCTTGCCCTTGCGGGCCACCGTAGCCACGAAGTACATCGCCGCGTAGTCGTCGTCGCTCACCATCGACCGCGGCATGATGCGAAACGGCCGCTGGCCCGCGCCGGGGCCGTGGTCGAAGGGGACCGTGAGGTCGTCAAAGACCAGGAATTGCCCGGTCCAGCCGGCAGGCGAGGATCCGGACGGTGGGTCCTTTCTCGGCGTCAGGACCGGATCGTTGGTCAGGTCCAGGTCGCGGTTGAGATCGAAGTAGAGCCGATCGTACTTCGGGGCCGGGGGTTTGATGGGGCGGGCCGCCGTCTCCTTCGACGAGGACGATCCTTCCTTCGCCCCTTCCTTCGCCGCGGCCTCCTTGGCGGGGGGCTTGTCGGCCGGAGGCTTCTCGGCGGGGCCCTTCTCGGAAGCCGCCGCCGGGGCGGGAACCTCTTCGGACGCGTCCAGCACGAAGTGGAACTTCATGCCCGCCTTCGGGTCCGTGCGGCTGGCGTCGAACGTCACCTCCCCATAGAGCGGCCGCTTGGATTTCAGCTTCGGGTAGGCCTTGACCTCGGGGTCGGGCTCCGTCTTGCACTCGGCCGACTGCCCCCGGACCAGCGGGTTCCACCCGCCGCCTTGCGTCATCGTCTCGAAGGCCGAGACCTCCTGCAAATCGAAGACGGCTTCCGCGGCAACGGCCGGCTTGGACGCCGCCTTCTCCTTGGCGGCCGGCTCCTCGGCCCTCGAGCCCGCCGGGCTGCCAAACAACAAGACCGCCGCCAAACCGGCGGCTATCGCCGCGACGCTCCTCGACATGCGTGATCTCCGATCTATGGCACGACGCCGCCGGCCCGGCAGCGGCGGTCTTCGCGCTGCCGGGCAAGCCGGGGCCGTTCGGGACACAGTAGGACCGGCGTCTCGCCGGTCCCGCCGGCTGCAACGGACTTCGTGGACGGGCGGGACGCCCGTCCTACTGGACAAGCCAGCAGTGCCACCCGCCCGCGCGGCGAACCGATAGCTTACTCGCTGCTCGCCGCGGCCGCTGGGGCCAAGAGCCTCAAGAGCGAGGTCAAGGTGGATGGCTTCTCCTTCTTCTCCGGAAGGGCCACGACCGCCAGGTCGCACTTGGCTTCGAATTTCCCGTAAAGGTCCAGCGAGTCATAGCTGATGGTCGCCGTAAAGGTCTCCTTGTCGCCGTCAACTTTCAGGTCCTTTGGTACTCGCCACGAGTACGGGCAGGCCCCCCCTCAGCCAAAGGGCATCGTGCCCTCGGCCACCTTCTCCCCCTTGGAGTTCTTGATCACGATCGTCGGGTCCAGGCGCACATACTGCGGAATGACCACGTCCTGACCGTCGATGCGGTACTTCCTTTCGCCCGTCTTGCGCGTCACGTCGTAGATTCCCGTGATCACGACCCCCTGGAACGGCTCCGTGAGCAAAGCCCGGATGAGGGTTTCCTGCCCGGGCCTAATCGACTGTCCCTTCGCGGGGTTCAAGAAGACGACCTCGGGCTTGCCGGAGAACTCCAGCACCACGGGCTTGTCCTTGCGGATCTTAATCGACGGCTCGGCCGGCTTGGCGGCCTCCCTGCCCGGGCCCCGGTCGCGGTCGGTGAGCATGCGCATGTTGAAGCGAAGCCGGTCGTACTGGATGCTCAGCGTCATCGGCGTGTAGTCTCCCACGGGTATCTCGTGCCGCCGCGGGAACTCCTGTGGGGGGGCGATGGGACTATACTCGCCCAGCGTGACGTAGCCGTCCTTGGACGTCAGCACGCCGGCGACGCCGAGTTTCGTAATCGCCCGGCCGCCCGGACCGACCTCCAACACGCCCATGTCGCCGCGATACGGCCCGTACTTTAGCTCGTCGCCCGCGGGCGTCGTGCTGAAGCTGTACCAACGGCCGTCCACTTGGCGGGGCCCGCCGATGAACTCATACCCCGTGGTGCGCTGCGGATTGCGAACCTGGTCGGGTGGGATCAGGTGCAGGCGCGTCCGCATCGGCTGGTCGTAGCGGCCGATTCCCCCGGGGGCGAGGATTGCCACATACTCCTTCTCACCCAGCCGGATGTTCGCCTTGCGCACGGTCGCCAGCAGGAAGGACACGTTGGTCCTTCCGTTATAGGCATAGATCGTGGGAAGGATCGGTAGGCTCTGGGCTCCTTGGTCCTGGCCCGGGCTGATCTTGATCTTGGTCGGCTCAAACAGCCGGGCGTCTTGCGCCACGGGCAAGCCGGCCGGCCGCTCCTTGAGCGGCTTAAGCACCGGGTCGTTGGTGAGGTCCAAGTCGCCGTTGGCGTCGAAGTAGAGCAGATCGTACTTGACGGGCTCGGGCCTCGGTGCCACCGGCGCCATGCTTTTCTTCTGCTCGGTGAGCGCGGCGGAAAGGCTGTTCAACAGCGCTGCCGTCTTCTCCTGGCCGGCGTCCTTCTTGGCCGGTTTCTCTTCGCCACCCTCGCCGGACGCGTCGAGCACGAAGTGATACCTGACCCCTGAGCGGAAGCCGCTCTCACCGCTGGCATTTGGCCCCCCCATCGACATGGCCGCGAAGACCACCACGCCGTAGAGCGGCTGCTTGGACTTCAGTTCCGGGTAGGCCTTGACCTCCGGACTCTTGGAAGTGGTCACAAGGGCCGACTGGCCGCTCATGCCGTAGCGGAACAAGGCGGCGTCCTTGGCGTCCAAGATCGACATCGCCTCCATCTTCACCACCGTGTCCTCTTTGGCGGCGGGTTCGTCCGCCGGGGCCATTGGGGGCCCCAGCAGGAAGCCCAAAAGAAACAACAGCACCACAAGCCGCAGTCGCTCATTCATAGAGGTTCTCCTTTGAGGTCAGCCGGCGTCCAAGGCCGGCCAAGGGACTTCTCCGCAACGCGGGACGGGAAGCTCGCATGGGGCGGCTCCCCTCCCGACGACGAATGTCAAAGGGACGAAGGCTGGCTGAGATCGCGGGGGCCCGGACCGGCCCTGGCCGTCTCAGTTCCAACGGGGCTCGACACGAGCACCCGGCCAAGCGCCCTCACAGAGAAGGGGGCTTGGAGATGGCCGCTTGCCCTAATGGGGCGCCTGAGCAAGCGGCCGTGCGGATTGCCTGGCCTGGCTTGTTGTCGAGAAGCAACCGGCTATGCATCCTTCCGCTCCCGGGGCTTGCCGGATCAGTCAACTCCGCGGCACCCCATGAACGTCCCGCGGCCCTAGAGGCTGGCGCCGCGACGGATTAGCGGCAATATAAGCTATCCGGGCCCCGAGTTCAAGCAGGGGGGTTTTTTAGGTATCGCGTGTTGCCGACCCGCCGGAGCAGGCCGACACGGTCGAAATAGTCCAAAAGGGGGATGGCGAACTTCCGCGTCGTGTCCAACAAGTATTTGAATTGGACGCTCTCCAACCGTCCCTGGTTCCGCAAATGCTCCACCAGGACTGCCTGGGCCCGGTCCACGGCCTCGCGATGGAACAACAAACCCTCCCCGACCGGCACCAGCCGCTCGTGCTCGCGGAGGAGCTTGAGGATCTTGTCGACCGTGGCCGGCGGCGCGCCGGTCTTCTCAACCAGCTCTTCCGGGCCCGGTGGATTAAACGCCTGGCGGCGGAACAGAGTTTCGATCATTTCGGAGAACTTGGCGTCTTCGTCCCGGAAGGTGGCCCGGTACCCCGCCAGCGCCAACCGTTGGTTCTGCTCCACCAGCCGGCCGTCTCCCTTGAGCGACCCCGCCACGCCGTCCAGGACCGCCTTGTCCCAGCGGGTCTCCTGCCGCAGTTGCTCGATGGTCATGCCCGGGCTTTCGGGGGAGCGTTGGTGGTACTGGCCGACGATCTCCAAGAGGCGATCCGCCGCCTCGGCCGCCGTCTCGCGATGGATGTAAAGCCCCGACGCCAACGCGGTCGCTCTCCCCTGCTTAACGAGGTCCGCGAGGATCGTTTGCAGGCGGCTGCGGAGGACTTTGGCCCGAGAGGCAAGCTCCGCCTCGCTCGCGGAGAGCGATTCGGCCCTCCGCAGGCAGTGCTCGACGAAGCGGGTCTCGTCGCGTACGGCCTCGGCCGCCTCGCGGAGGTCTTCGAGGACGTTGGGGCGATGCCGCTTGAGCCTCCTGGAAACCGCCTCCACGATCGTGCCGCCGCCGACCGTCTGCACCGGGGCAAACGTCCGCAGGATGAAATGATCGCCCGGCCCCGCGACGACGGGCGTCTTCGACCGGACCTGAACGATGTAGTCGCCGGCGCCGTGCAGGTCGGCTTCGCTCAGGTTGTAGAGGATGGCGTTGACTTCCGACGTGCCCGTGTGGAACTTCACCTCGGAGCCGTTCTTCAGACGGAGCTTCTCCCGCGCCAGTAGGCGAAACTTGCAGACGTACCACTCCTGGGCGGAGAAGAAGCCGGGCGAAGCGATCGTGTCGCCGCGGCTGATCGCGTGCGTTTCCCAATGGCCCACGTTGATCGCCGCGCACTGGCCCGCCAGGACCGTCTCGCTCGTCCGGCCGTAGACCTCGATCCGCTTGATCCGCCCGGCGATGTTCTGCGGCAAGAGCACCACCTCATCGCCGGTGCGGGCGGAGCCGCACACGGGGATGCCCGCCACCACGGTCCCGTAGCCCTTGACCGAGAAGGCCCGGTCCAGCGGCAGGCGGAAGACGCCGTCGATCCGCTTGGGCTCGATCCTCCGCACCAGGGCCAAGAGGGCCTCGAAGAACTGGTCGAACCCCTGGCCCGTCACGTTCGAGACCGGCAGGATCGGGGCGCCTTCCAGGAATGTGCCTCGCAAGAAGCCCGCCAGGTCGGCCTGGACCAGCTCCAGGTGCTCCGGCGCGACGCGGTCGATCTTCGTCAGGGCCACCAGCCCGTGGCGAACGCCGAGCAGGGTGAGGATGTCGAGGTGCTCGCGGGTCTGCGGCATGATGCCGTCGTCGGCGGCCACGACGAGGATCACGCCGTCCATGCCGGTGGCGCCGGCGACCATGGTCTTGATGAAGTTCTCGTGGCCGGGCACGTCGACGATGCCCACCTGCATGTCGGCGATCTGGCAGGGGGCGAAGCCGAGGTCGATCGACATCCCCCGCTCTTTCTCCTCCTTCAGCCGGTCGGTCTCGCAGCCGGTCAGGCACTTCACGAGCGCGGTCTTTCCGTGGTCGATGTGACCGGCGGTGCCCAGGGTGATGTTGATTTGCGCCACGGACATGGGCCTGCTACTTTCCGGCCGCCAGCGCGGCCGCGAAGGCCTCGACCAAGACGGCCTCTTCTCCCTTCAGCAGCGTCCGCGGGTCCAGGAGCACCTGGCCCTTGTGGACCCGGGCGAAGACCGGCGGGGTTTGGCGGCGGAGCCGTGCGGCAAGGTCGCCCGGCTCGATGCCTTCCGCATTGACGGCCACGAGCCGCGTGGGGAGGTCTTGCGTGGGGAGCGACCCGCTCCCCATCTGCGAGAAACCGTCGATCACCGCCGCGGATGCCCCGGGTGCCCGCTCGGCGATCGCACGGGCGATCCGCTCGGCCTGCTCGGCGATTTCCCCGAGTTGACGGCAGAGCATCCGCAGCGTGGGGACTTCGCGCAGGGCCAGGGCCTCGTCCAGGAAGAGCGTCAGCGTCGCTTCCAGCGCGGCCAGCGTAAGCTTGCCCACGCGGACGATCCGGGCCAAGGGATTCTTGCGGACCGCCTGGATCATAGGGGCCCTGCCGAGAATGATCCCGCCCTGCGAGCCGCCGATCAGCTTATCGGCGCTGGAGGTGATGATGTCCGCTCCCGTTTGCACCGACTCGGGGAGCGTGGGCTCTTTCTCGAACCCGAAGCGCGAGAAATCCACCAGCGGCCCGGCCCCTACGTCGTCAATCACGACCAGCCCGCGCGCGTGGGCGACCTGGACCAGCTCCTCCAGCGGGACTTCGGACGTAAACCCGAAGATCCTGTAGTTGCTGGGGTGGACCCGCATGACGGCCGCGGTGTTTTCGGTGATCGCGTTTTCGTAGTCGCGGAGATGGGTCTTGTTGGTCGTGCCCACCTCGACCAGCTTGGCGCCCGAGGCTGCCATCACGTCGGGCAGGCGGAACGAGCCGCCTATTTCCACGAGCTGCCCGCGGGAGACGATCACCTCCTTGCCCTTGGCCACCGTGTTGAGCACGATGGCCGTGGCGGCGGCGTTGTTGTTGACCACGGTGGCGGCTTCCGCCCCGGTAAGCTGCTGGAGGAGCCACTCGATCCGCTCGTCCCGCTTGGAGCGCTGGCCGCTTTCCACGTCCGCTTGCACGAGGGAGTATCCCGAAAGCTCCTCGTGAATCTGGCGGACTGCCCGGGCGGGAAGAACGGCGCGCCCGAGCGCGGTGTGGAGGATGATGCCGGTGGCGTTGATCACCCTGCGGTAGTGCGGCCCCATGGCCGAGCGGACCCGCCGGGCCACCTGGTCCATGATCTCGCCGCGAAGTTCCTCCTGCGGGAGTCCGCCACACGTTCCGGCCAGCAGTCGTTTGCGGGTGTACTGGATGGCCGCACGGACCGAATCGACCACGATCCGCCGCGGCACTCCGGCGGCGCACCACCGGGCCTCGGCTTCCTGGAGCAGGGCATCCACCGAGGGGATTTTGCGCAAGAGATCCTGCTTTAACGATCCCATGAGAGGGCTTCTCTTCAACTGCCGGCCGGCCGCGCTATGCTTAGAGCCGATCGCGAGCCACTATTCTATCGTTTTGGCCGGGACCACACAATCAAGGCACGTAGCCGCCGGGCAAGACACCGGTCCCGACCACGCCGGCAATCCGGCGCTGCGCCGCCCGCCGCCGGTGGCGTGGATGGCGGGCCTTGGGTATAAAGATAGGTAGGGCTCAAGACGGCTGCGGGGTCGGTGAACGTTCTCGCGAAAAACGGGAGAGTTTATGAAGAGTGTAGCGGATGTCGGCCTGGGCGACGTGCAGGCGGTTTACGGCGGCCCCGAGGGCGAGCTGTGGGAGCTTGTGATGGGGCACCAGATCCACGTCGGCGGCTTCCGCTCGTCGATGGACCTGGCGGAGAAGGCCGGAATCGGCGCCGGCACGGCGGGAGTCGATCTCTGCTGCTGCAACGGGGCCGGGATGCGGTTTCTGGTCCGCTTCCGGAACGTGGCGCGGATGCACGGCGTGGATGCCACCGCGACCGTGGTCGAGCGGGGGCGCCGCCGCTGCGAGGCGGAGGGACTGGCCGACCGGATCACTTTCACGCTCTCCGACGCCTGCCAGACGGGCCTCCCTTCCGGCGGCTTCGATTTCGCATGGGGCGAAGACGCATGGTGCTACGTGGTCGATAAGAGGAAGCTCATCGCCGAGGCGGCCCGGCTCGTGAAACCGGGCGGCACCATCGCCTTCACCGACTGGATCGAGGGGTGCGCCGCGATGAGCGACACCGAGGCGGAGCGCTGGCTGCGGTTCATGAAGTTTCCCAACGTGCAGGACCTGGAGGGCTACGCCGCGATTCTCTCGGACGCGGGGTGCGACGTCCTCGTGGCGGAGGACACCCGCCGGTTCGCCCCGTACGTCGACCTTTACCTGAACATGCTGAACATGCAGTTGACTTATGATGCCCTGCGGATCATCGGCTTCGACGCCGCCCTGATGGAATCGCTGGCCGCCGAGATGAAGTTCATGCAGGAGCTTGCCCACGCCGGCAAGATCGCGCAAGGACTTTTCGTGGCCCGGCGGCCAGCGCAGGGCGGCTACTCCAGGTGAAAACGAATCGTAGGTGTCGGAATGCCAGAGAGCTGCGGCGATAAGCAGGGCGACGGGCGCCGCGTGCGCGAGCCGGCCGCTTCACCTCTCCCCTGCGGCTCGGGATCGGCTGCGCCGGTCCCCGCGGCGGACGACCCCTGCGCGTGGTTCGCCGGGATGATCGACAACTGCTATCAGTACGCCAAGGCGGCCAAGGCGTCGGGCAAGCCGGTCGTGGGAATCCTCTGCGAGTACACGCCGCGGGAGCTGATCATGGCGGCGGGCGGCGTGCCGGTGTGCCTCTGCGGCGGCTCCGCCAAGACGATCCCCGCGGCCGAGGAGCAGTTGCCGGCGAACCTCTGCCCGCTCATCAAGTCGACGTTCGGGTACCACGTCCAGAAGAGCAATCCCTTCCTGGAGATGGCCGACCTGATCGTGGGCGAAACCACCTGCGACGGCAAGAAGAAGATGTACGAGCTTATGGCCGAGTCGCGGCCGATGTACGTCCTGGAATTGCCGCAAAAGGTCGACGACGCCGACGCCCTGGAACACTGGGTCCGCGAGGTGCAGAAGTTCCGCGGGTTCCTCGAGGAGCGATTCACCACGCAGATCACCGGCGGCAAATTGCGCGAAGCCATCGCGGTGATGAACCGCGAGCGGGCCTTGCGGCGGGAGCTGGCCGCCCTGATGCAGTCCGATGCCCCGCCGCTCACCGGGCGGCAGCTCCTGGACTTCAAGAGCAGCATCTCGGGGCTCGCGGCCGACTTCGAGCAGTACCGGCGGGCGATCGAGATGTTCCGCGCCAAGAAGCCCGAGGGCGGCGCGGCGGCGCCGGTCCGCGTCCTGATGACCGGCGTGCCGATGGTCCACGGGGCGGAGCGCGTGCTGGAGATCGTCGAGCGCAGCGGCGGGTTGGTCGTCGCGATGGAGAGCTGCACCGGGCTGAAGCCGATTCTCGAGGACGTGGACGTAGCGGCGGCCGATCCGCTGCGGGCCCTGGCCGAGAGGTACTTTCACCTTCCTTGCTCGGTGATGACCCGGAACGAGCGCCGGCTCGATTGGCTCCGCCGCATGGCAGCCGAGTATCGCCCCGAGTGCGTCATCGAGCTGATCTGGCAGGCGTGCATCACGTACGACGTGGAGTCGCACCGGGTCAAGCGGCTCGCCGAGGAGGAGCTGGGCGTGCCGTATCTGCGGATCGAGACGGACTACTCGCCGTCGGATTCCGCACGGATCGCGGTCCGCGTGGAAGCCCTCTTTGAGACGGTCCGCGCCGGGCGGCCCGCGGGGACGTGTGGCGTCCGATGAGAACGATCGCGTACTGTAGCCCTTTCGTTCCCGCGGAGTGGATTGCGGCCCACGGCCTGCGGCCGAGTTGGCTGCGGCTGCGGTCCGCCGAGGACCGGCCGGTGACCGGCGCGGGCCGGGGCGTGTGCCCCTTCGCCGGGGCGGTCGTCGATGCAGTCCTTTCCGGCGCGCCGGCTGCGGGCGTGGTCGTGACGACGGCTTGCGATCAGATGCGGTACGCCGGGGCCCTCCTGGAACGGTTTGGCAAGGTACCGGTCTTTGTCATGAATCTGCCCTCCACGTGGCAGACCGCGGCAGTCCGGGAGCTCTATCTCGACGAGTTGCGGCGGATGGGCCGGTTCTTCGTGGGGCTCGGCGGGAAATCGCCCGCGGACAGCGATCTGACCGAAGTGATGCTCCGCTACGACCGGGCCCGGGCGACGGTTCGCCAGTCGCGGGGCCGGCTCTCGGGACGCGACTTTGCAGAGGCACTTGCGGAGGTGCGAGAAGACGCACGCACGGCGGGTGGCACTGGCAGCTTGTCTGCCAGTGTTGCGATCGCACGGGCGGGTGGCACTGGCAGCTTGTCTGCCAGTGTTGGAGCCACACAAGTGGACAGCCTATCCGTGGCACCTGAGGCTGCACACAGGCGCAACGGTGGCGTTCCTCTGGCGCTTGTCGGCGGGCCGCTGGTGGAAAAGGACTACGACGTGTTGGACCTGGTCGAGCGTGCCGGCGGCCGCGTGGTGCTGGACGCGACCGAGGGAGGCGAGCGGACCATGCCCGCCCCGCTCGACCCCGAGCGGACGCGCCGTGCCCCGCTCGAAGAGCTGGTCGAGGCATACTTCGGGAGCATCCCCGACGTGTTCCGCCGGCCCAACGACGCCTTGTACGAGTGGCTCGGGCGGCAGGTGACGGCTCGGAGGGTTCGCGGGATTCTCTTCCGGCGCTATCTCTGGTGCGACCTTTGGCACGCCGAGCTGCAACGGCTCAGGGAGTGGAGTCCCGTGCCGGTCCTGGATTTCGACACCGTCGGCGAAGAAGAGGGCGCAAGGAGCCGCACCGTCGGCCGGCTTGAGGCTTTCCTGGAAATGCTCCGATGAACGGCGCCGCGCGGCGGATTACACTCGGAGAGTGGGACGGGCGGTACGCGGAGCTGCGGGCCGCGGGGCTCTGCGAGCCGTCCTACGGCGGCCCCTTGCGCCGGCACGTCGACGACGGCGACCTGCGGCTCGTGAAGCTCCGCATGGACAACTCGGCCGCCGCGCTGCGGCTCTGGAACTTCCTCCTGTCCGAGGAAGACCGCCTGCACCAGGCCCGGGCGGAAGGCAAGAAGATCGTCGGCACCATGAAGGACCTCGGCACGGTGCCCGTCATGGCGTACTCGTTGGACGACGTCGTGGCGTTCTACCCCGACGGGGCGTGGTGGATTCCTTGCGTGATGGAGAACCGCACCGGGCTCTTGGAGATCGCCGACTCGCTGGGGATCGACGAATCGTTCTGCCCGGTGCGGGCCATGCTCGGGGCCTTCGTGAGCGAGGCCCATTTCCCCATTCCGGAGATGCTCACGTGCAGCGTCGGGGCGATCTGCGACGACGTGGCGGCGATTGCCCAGCGGCTGGCCGCCATGGGCTTCCCGATCTTCTGGTGGGAGGTGCCGCACCGGCGCCGCCCCGAGCCCGGGGAAGAGGCGGTGCCGCTTCCCGGCGGGTTCTCCGCCCCGCGGAGCCAGGTGGATTTCGTGCGTTCAGAATTGGAGCGGGTGCGGTGTGCCCTGGAGGATTGCGCCGGCGGGCGGCTGACGGACGAGCGGCTCTCGGCCGGCATTGCGCGGGCAAACCAAGTCCGCCGCCTGCTGGGCGAGCTTCGCCGACTGGGCTACACGGCGGACCCCTGCCCCTTGCCCGCCCTGGAGATGCTCATCGCCGAAATGCTCGCCATCCACTTCTGTTCCGACCAAGAGGAAACGATCCGCGTGCTGGAAGGACTCCTGGAGGAGGTGAGGCGGCGGGTCGGCTCGGGAACCGGCGTGCTCGGCGCAGACGCGGTGCGGGTCTTCTGGGTGAACCCGGTGGCGGATCTCCGGGTGATGAACCTGCTGGAAGACGTAGGCGCCCGGGTGTGCGGCACGGAGTATCTGTTCTGCCACGCGCTGGACGCGATCCCCGAGGATTTGCCGCCGATGGAGGCGTTGGCACGGATCGCCCTTGCGGACCCGATGGTCGGCTCGCCGGCCGACCGCGCGGAGCGGATCTGCGCCGACGCGGAGCGGTTCGGCGCCGAGGCGGTGGTGATTTCGCGGATCCCCGGGGCGAGCCATTGCGGCGTGGAAGGAACGATCCTCGGCGACGTGGTCCGCACGCGGCTTGGGATTCCGGCGGCGGAAATCGAGGTGCCGCCGATCACCGACTCGATCGAGCCGGCGCTCGTGACCCGGCTCGAAGCCCTGGTCGAAACCGTAACGGAGAGCAGGCAACGATGATCTGCGCAGGCGTCGATTCTGGGTCGCGGACCCTGAAGCTCGTGCTCTGGGACGCCGAGAGCCTCCGCGTGGTGGCTTCCGGCGTCATGGATCAGGGCGTCGATCAGGACGCCCTGGCCACGCACCTCCTGAAGACGCTGCTCGGCGAGAACGGCTTCCGCCGGGAGGACGTCCGCGCGGTGGTGGCCACGGGCTACGGCCGGAAGCTCATGAGCGTGGCCGACGCGACCGTGACCGAGATCACGTGTCAAGGCTGGGGCGTGCGCGAGCGCGTGCCCGAGGCGCGGACGATCATCGACATCGGCGGGCAGGACAGCAAGCTCTTGCGCCTCAAGGCCGACGGCACGGTGGCCGACTTCGCGATGAACGACCGCTGCGCCGCGGGGACGGGCCGGTTCCTCGAAGTGCTGGCCACGCGGCTTGGCGTCAAGCTCTCGTGCCTGGGCGACTTGGCCGACCGCAGCCGGAAGCCCGCCACCATCAGCAACATGTGCGTCGTCTTTGCCGAGACCGAGATCATCGGGCTCTTGGCGTCGGGGACCATGCCGGAAGACATCGTGGCCGGAGTGCAGGCGTCGATCGCCACGCGGGTGGCGGCGATGGCCGGGCGGAACCTCACCGGACCTGTCATCTTCACCGGGGGGGTGGCCCTGGTGCCGGGCATGAGCGCCGCACTGGAGTCCGCGTTGGGCAAACCGGTGACCGTCGCTCCGGAGCCGCAAATGACCTGCGCCCTGGGCGCGGCGATCCTCGCGTCGCACCGGCTGAGGGGGTTGCGGGCGCCTCCCTGCTGAATCCCCGAAGACTTGCACCATGTTGGTGCAAATGATAGGATCGCAGTTGCCGCCCAAAGCCCAAGTCGCTCGGCCGGTCCCTTCCGACGGTATCGCCATGAAGGACGTGGAGAAGCGAAAGCGGGTCATGCAGCGCTCGATGCGCTTGGGGCACTGCATCTGCGACCCGAAGAAGCCTTGTCCGTGCGATATCCTGCGCGAAAAAGACGTGTGCCCCTGTGCCGGGGAGCGGCTGGAAACGGCTGCCGGACCCGTGCGGCTTACCGAGTTGGTCGAGAGTGCCGGCTGTGCCTCCAAGATCGACCGGGCAACGTTGACGCGGGTGCTTGAAGGGCTGCCGAGCTTCGACGATCCCCGGGTGCTGGTCGGAATGCCCGCCGGCGACGACGCGGGCGTGTACCAGCTCGACGGCCACGTGGCCCTGGTGCAGACCGTGGACGTGTTCTCCCCCTCGGTGGACGATCCGTACGTGTTCGGGCAGATCGCGGCGGCCAATTCGCTCAGCGACGTTTATGCGATGGGAGGCCGCCCGATCACCGCGCTTTCGATCATCGGGTTCCCTGCCCGCGTCCTGCCCGACGACCTGATGCGCGAGATCCTCCGCGGCGGCATCGACAAGATGGCCGAGGCCGGCGTGGCGGTGATCGGCGGGCACAGCATCAACGACAAAGAATTGAAGGCGGGCTTCGCCGTGACCGGCGTGATCGACCCTGCGCGGGTCGTTGCCAACGCGGGAGCCCGGCCGGGCGACCGGCTCGTGCTCACGAAGCCGATCGGCACGGGGATCATCGCCTTTGCTTCGCAGATCGGCCGGGCGCCGGCGGCGGGCGCAGAGGCCGCCGCCCGCTGGATGGCCACGCTCAACAAGCGGGCCGCCGAGCTGATGCTCGAGTTTGGGGCCCATGCCTGCACCGACGTCACCGGATTCGGATTGATCGGCCACCTGGCGGCAATGGCGTCGGCCGGCCATGTGGACGTGGAGATCGTTTGGGACGACGTTCCGCTTCTTCCGGGCGTGTTGGAGTGTGCCGCCGAGGGCATCCTTCCCGGGGCGGTGGAGCGGAACAGAGAATCGTCCGGTCACGCGGTGGCCGCGACCGACGGCGTGCCGCCGGCCATGCTGGACATTTGTTTTGACGCGCAAACTTCCGGCGGGCTCTTGATCGCCGTTCCGGAGTCCTCGGCCGGGGCGCTGGTCAAGCGGCTGCGCGAAGAGGGGGCCTCGGAAGCGGCCGTGATCGGCAGGGTTCTCGGGACCGGCGCCGGCCGGATCTCCCTTCGCAGCGAGGGGCGCCGGCACGTGCCGGCGGCCGCGCAGCCGAGCGCCGGCTGCCGCGAAGCTGTTGGTCAAGGCGCGTCGGCGCAAGAGCGCCCCGGAGTACAGGGCTCAAGTCAGGAGTCAAGTCCGATGAGTTGCTGTGGAGACAGTCGCGATTCCGGCGGCCATGCGGCGGCTGAAGCGGCCGCGGCAATGGCGACGCAACAGAAGTTCCACGACTTCATCAAGGCCGCCAATGCGCCGGGGGCGCTCGATGCGCGGACCAAGCGGGCGGTGGCCATTGCCTTGTCCGTCTTGGCGCGGTGCGAGCCGTGCGTGAAGATCCACATGAAGAAGGCGAGAGATGAGGGGTTTTCGCAGGAGGAGATCGACGAGGCGGCGTGGATGGCGATCTCCTTCGGCGGCTCCCCGACGATGATGTTCTATAACGAGGCGAGAAACCGTTGAGGTGGATCGGAGGAGAGGGAGCGGCTATCAGCTTTCAGCTATCAGCTATCAGCAGGTGAAGGAGGTTGATAGCTGACGGCTGATAGCTGACGGCTGATAGCTGACGGCTGATAGCTGACGGCTTTTTCGCGGAGGTGACTGGTGCCTGGTGGTGCCCCTGGTCTTCAAAACCAGCGTGGGGCTCGCAAGGGTCCTAGGTGGGTTCGATTCCCATTCACCTCCGCCATTTTTCCTGTTGTAGCCATACGTCAGTTGACGACGGGAAAGGAAAACGACCAATGAGCGATCACCCATGACCGAGGCATAAACGCTCCAAGCTGCGGCTGGTCATTGGGACTTGGTCATTGGGACTTGGTCATTG
>CAYGZA010000016.1:0-15010 GCA_964354135.1 uncultured Planctomycetaceae bacterium | reverse complement strand
AGACTTGGTCATTGAGACTTGGTCATTGAGACTTGGTCATTGAGACTTGGTCATTGAGACTTGGTCATTCACGTTTATGTGGGCGATGGTGCAGCGAGCCCTGGTGCCGGTGCTGCTCCTGATCGGGGGGGCCGCGTCCGTCATTTACGCGGAGAAGTTTCACACGGTCCCCGTCGTCGAAGTGCAGGAGGAAGAGGTCTCGCTGCCTGTGGATTCGCCGTTTGGGCCGGGGGCGCCTTTCCCTGGTGGGCCGTTTTTTCCGGGCGGGCCGCCGTTTGGCGAAGGCCCGCCGCCTCCTGACGGACAATCTTTTCCCGGGGGGGCGCCTTTCCCGGGTGGGCCTCCGCCCTTTATGGGACCGCCCGCCCCCACCATCAAGGCCATCAGGACCACCGTGGTTACCGAGGAGGAGTCGGAGCCGAGACTCGTTCGCGAGGTCACCGTGGGAGGGGTCACTCTGCCAAGGCGCGTCCAGAAGGTAAGCCTGTGGGGAGTCGCCTTTTCGATCACCGTTCCCGATCCCGGCGAGATCAGGCGGACCTACAGCGGCGGCGAGGGGCCGGCGCTGTGCCCTACGTGAGTGAAGTGACGGGGGGTCATGGTGTCCATGGCCAAGAATAGATCAGGCCCCGCCACTTGGAAGCTCGCCCGGTGGCGCGCGTGGGTGCAAGCGGCGTTCCTCATGGCGTGGCTCGATCCCGCGCTCGTGCGCATGCACAGCGTCTGCTCGCCCGTGTTCCACTGTTACTCTTGTCCTTTGGCGACGTTCGCCTGCCCGATCGGCGTGTTGGCCCAGTTCAGCGCCTTGCACCTCATCCCATTCCTGGCCATAGGAACGCTGCTGATTGTCGGCGCGGTGTTCGGCAGCTTTGTGTGCGGGTGGGCCTGCCCGTTCGGGTTCCTTCAGGACCTTGTGGCCCGCATCCCCACGCCCAAGCTGCGGCTGCCCAGTTGGACGGGTTGGTTCCGCTATGCCGTCCTTCTCGGGCTCGTGTTGGCGATCCCGTACTTCTATGGAAACGAAGATCCGCTCTTTTTTTGCAGTCTGTGCCCTGCGGGGGCCTTGGAAGGGGCTTTACCCAGAATGATCATGCCGGGCACGACCAAGATCATCATTCTGGTCGCCTTCCTCGTGGCGATCTTCTTCACCTGGCGGCCGTGGTGTACGGTGTTCTGCCCGCTGGGGGCGATTTTCAGCCTGCTGAACCGGGTCTCGTTGCTATTTGTGCGATTCCGCGGCGACCGGTGCAACGATTGCGACCTGTGCCGGGATCTGTGCAAGCACCATGGGCCGTCGGAGCGGCGGGCGGGTGATCTCCGCTGTATCCGCTGCCTGGATTGCGTGCGATGCCGGGCACTCAGCGTAGGCACCGTGTTTGCGCGCTTGGAAGAGCCCATGAAGATCCTGGACCCGCCGGCTCAGCTGGGCAAAGGGTGAGTAGGGCGGGCGTCCCGCCCGCCTCTGGAATCGCTTTCAGACCGGCGAGACGCCGGTCCCACTGGAGGAGCGCCGGTCACTCGCCCGCCCGCGATGACCGCGTCGTCCCCGCGCATCCCCCTCTCTAGCGGGAATCGACATGCGTGCTTTCCAGGTGTAAGATGGCTCCTGCGCGTGGAGGTGTGTCCCGGCACGGTCGAGGCGGCTGCCCGGGGGCAGTGCGCCGATCTATTGGAGGCACAAGTCTATGAGAGATTCGTTGCGGTTTCTCGCCAGCGCGCTAATGGCCGCGCTGGGAGTGTTTGCTGCGGGAGCCGTGGGCAGGGCGGAGACCTGCAAGCTGGAGCTGAAGCGGCTGGAGTCTGCCGAGCCCGGCAGGCGCATGGCTCCCAACGACTGGGTCTACCGCTCGGTCTCCTCGCAGCATTTCTTCATGCAGGTCGGCCGCGGGATCACGAGCCAATCGGCGGGGAACTTCAGCCAGGTGATCACCAAGGAGCCGGCCAAGTACCAGGCGGAGCACCCGTTCCGCGGCGTCGCGAAGCTGGGGGCGGACCAGTACGGCTTCGTGCTGGACAGCCAGGGCGAGAAGTCGAAGGGCTACGACCGGCTCTACTTCGACCTGAACCACAACGGCGACCTGACCGACGACAAGCCGATCGACGCCGCGAAGCCGCCGGCCGGCATGGTCTTCGGGGGAGACTACTCGCAGCACCAGTTCCCGCGCGTCGACGTGAAGATCAACGTGGACGGCAAGCCGCTGGAATACGCGTTTTCATTCCAGGTCTATTCGAGCGGCTCAAAGGAGTTCCGCTACGCCTCGGCGTCGCTGATGGCTGCGGCGTGCCGCGTGGGAGAAATCACGCTGGACGGCAAGAAGCACCAGGTGGCCGTGGTCGACTACAACAGCAACGGCCGCTTCGACGACGTGGTGACGATCCCGGACAACGTCCGCGGCATGGACGGGCAGGTCTACCCAACCTACGGCGACATGCTCATGATCGACCCGGAGAAGCCCATGACGGTTACCGGCCCGATCGCCACCGTGGAAGACGAAAGCCGGCAGTACGTTTCGAAGCTTGCCAAGGTCGACGGCCGGTTTTACGACGTGAAGGTGACCGCGGCGGGCGATGAGCTGACACTCACGCCTTCGCCGGCGGCTCTGGGGAAGCTAGTCAACCCCAACGCGGCGTTCACCGCCACGATCCACGGCGACCAGGGTTTCCTGAACATCAAGGGCGACAAGGAGAATCCGGCAGTGGTTCCGGAGGGCCAGTGGAACCTGGTCTCCTATGCGATCCAGGTGAAGGACTGGAAGGAGCCGCCTCCGGCCCCGAAGAAGGAGCCCGCCAAGAAGGAAGCCGCCAAGAAGCCCCAGAGTTCGCTGCTCCAGACGCTTTCCAGGGCAATTCTCGGGACGAGCGTCTCAGCAGACACGGAAGCCCGCTACGGGCCGCCGGGCTACACGATGATCTCCGCCCAGGGGACCCGCGATACCCCGCCGGTCACGGTCCGCAGCGGCCAGACGGCCACCCTGGCCTTTGGCCCGCCGTACAAACCGGTCGTGAAGGCGCAGGCCTTCGCGCCGGGGATGAGACAAGTGGACCTCTCCATGTCGCTGGTGGGCTCGGGCGGGGAGATTGTCGGCAACCTCGTCGTCGACGGCAAGCGCCCGCCTAAGCCGGAGTTCACCATCACCAACGCCAAAGGCGAAACGGTCCAAACGGGCAGTTTCGAGTATGGCTGAGGCTTCACCTGCCGGTACTCGTGGCGAGTACCATCGGAGACGGCTGAGGAGTACCGCGTCCGCGTGCAGTTGAAAGCGGGTCCCTTTGAGATCAACGAATCGCACGAGAGCGTGATCAGTGCGGGCGCCAAGGCGGCGCCGGCGAAGCTCACGCAGCGCTGACGGGCCGCAGCCGAAAAGACTTCCGAAGTCTCAGAGACTTCGGAAGTCTGCGCACTGTGGGCCGTTCATCCCGCGGGGTGCAGGTCCGCGGCCACGAAGTCCAGCCCGAGGTCCAGGAGCGCTTCCTTCGTGGGCACGCCGGTTTTCGCGTCCCAGCCCATCGCCTCGAGGTAGTCGCGGACCTGGGTGCCGACGTCGATGGTCACGCCCTTCAAGGGGCCGGCTTCCAGCGGCGGGCTGCCGACGATTCGGCCCGGGAGGGCAAAGTCGATGTTGCGCACACCCTCGCGGAGGTTGAAGGCGATCCTGAGCGCCGCAATCCGGGCCCCGATCTTCTCCACCTCGTCCTGAGTGAACGTGCGGCCGGTGGTGCAGGTGAGCATGTCGGGGAGGGCCTGCGGGGTAACGCAGACCCAAGCGAACATGCAGAGCCCGGCCGAGCTGGCCGCGTGGTGGTGATCGCTCAACAGGCGATGCGCCCGCCCCTTGCCGCTGTACTTGTACTTCTCCAGCGGCTCGGTGTAGAGGCCGGGGGGGGCGAACTGCGCTTCGACCGTCCAGGCGCTCATCTGCGTGTGCCGGCCCGGGGTGGCGTCCATCTGGTAGCTCGTGGCCAGGCCGGGGTTGAGCCGCGGGTCGTGCATGGGCACCTCTTCGCCGTGGACGTGGATGGCGTACTTCTCGGCGCCGCGGCCGATCCGCTCGGCGGCCCGCTGGGCCCCGTCGGCCAGGACCTTGCCGAACCCGCTGCCGTCGGCGATGGCCCGGGTGATCCGGACGATCGCGTCTGCGTTGCCCCACGTGAGCTGGATTCCGCCGGTGTCCTTGTCCGTAATGATCCCGTTCTCGTAGCACTCGATGGCAAAGGCGACGGTGCAGCCGGTGCTGATCGTGTCCAATCCCTGGCGATTGCAGATCTCGTTGCAGAGGTTCACCGATTCGAGGTTGTCGTTGAGGCACAGCGTGCCGAACGCGCCGAGGGTTTCGTACTCCGGCTTATGGGTGTGGGAGGGGTAGGGGCCGTTTTCCACGACCGTCTCTCCGCCGCAGCCGATCGAGCAGCGCCAGCAGGCGTACTTCTTGCGCTGGATGGCCATCACTTCGTCGTCGCTGATTCTCTTGGCGGTGGGGAAGTCCTCGGGCGCGCCGCCCCAGTTCTTGATCGGCGTGTCGCCGCTGGCGGCGGCGCCGGCGGTCATGCCGGCCGTGCCGTACTGGTGGAGGAACTTGTACATCCCCTGTTCTTGCATGAACTGGCGGTGCTTGGTGAGGGCCTGCTTGAGGCCCTCCGGGTCGGCCAACGAAGGTTGGGCGCTGCCGACCGCCACCACGGCCTTCAGCCGCTTGGAGCCCATCACGGCCCCCAGGCCGCTGCGTCCGGCGGCCCGGCCGCGGTCGTTGATCACCGCGGCCAGCAACTGCATCCGCTCGCCCGACGGCCCGATGCACGCGGCGACCGCCTTCTTGCCGTAGAGTTCCTTGACCTTGTCGTCCAGGTCGTTGGTGTCCAGGCCCCACCACGAATCGGCGGGGAGCAACTGGGCCTGGCCGTCCCGCAAGAGCAGATAGACGGGCTTCGGGCTCGCGCCGCGGAAAATGGCGCCGTCGAACCCGGCGGCCTTCATGGCGGGGCCGAAGTCCCCGCCCGAGTTGGCGTCGCCCCAGGTGCCCGTCTTGGGGCTCTTGGCCACCACGAAGTAGCGATTGCCGCTCAAGGCCGGCGTGCCGGTCAAGACGCCGGTGAAAAAGCCGAGGTGATTGTCCGGCCCCAGCGGGTCCACGCCCGGCTTCTGGAGCTTGTAGAGATAGTAGGCGCCCAGGCCGTACCCGCCGAGATAGGTCAGATACACGTCGTCGCTGGGAGTCTCGACCGAGATGGTCCCCTTGTCGAGATCCACCATCAAGATCTTGCCCATGGTTCCCGGCACAGCCATTGTTCTCACTCCTCTTGACGAGAATCACACCTGGGAATGATTTCGCTACGGCACGCTCCCAGTTTATGGGTCCGGCCCAGAGGCGTCAAGCAGCGCATTTGACGGCCGGCACCCGGCTCCGGATAATGGGGCCGTCCAAGTCGGGAGGAGCGGGATGAAGGGTAGGTCCGCCGCGCTGGCGATTGGAGTGTTGCTGGTCACCTGGCCGGCGCGCCCAGACACGGCCGCGGCCGAGGACGCAAACGAGCGGGCGTGGCAGGAGACGCTCGCCGCGGGCTTCGCAGCCGGGCCCGCCCAGGCGGTTGCCGCCGCACTCCGGGATTCTCCTCAAGACCGGCCGGCCGTGCGAATTGCCGGCGATTGGATCGCGCAGGACAAGCTCGGTACGCCCGACCGGCTGCCCGGGGTCATTGCGGCGGCGCTTGAAGAATCGGGCTCGGCCGCGGCCGGACTGCGGAAGCGCCGGGACGCTTTGGCCGCAGCCGATGTGTCCGCCGCCGATCCACGCTGGGCGGAACTGTATTTGGAGACCTGTCAAGCACGCCGCCGGGCCCGCCTGGAACCCCACCGGGAAATGCTCCGCCGCGTCGTGTTCACCAAGCACTACGACCTCGGCGGCTCGCACTACGCCTACACCGAGGGCCAGTCCGACGCCCAGAACGAGCGCCACTTCGTCCCCGGGGCCGCGCTGTGCCTTCTGGAAACGGACGGCTCCGAGGCCAAAGTCCGCACGCTCCTGGAAGACCGCACGGGAGTGATCCGCGACCCGGACGCGTCCTTCGACGGCCGCCGGATCCTCTTCAGTTGGAAGAAGTCGCTGGAGCGCGACGACTACCATCTGTACGAAATGAGCGTTGCTGACGGCCGCGTCCGGCAGATCACCTCGGGCCTCGGGTTCGCCGACTATGAAGGGGTCTATCTCCCCGGCGGCGACGTCCTCTTCAATTCCACCCGCTGCGTCCAGACGGTCGATTGCTGGTGGACCGAAGTGAGCAACCTCTTCACCTGCGACGCCGACGGCCGGTACCTGCGGCAACTGAGCTTCGATCAGGTCCACACCAACTACCCCACGGTGACGCCCGACGGCCGGGTCATCTACACCCGCTGGGACTACAACGACCGCGGCCAGATCTATCCCCAGGCGCTCTTCCAGATGAACCAGGACGGGACCGGCCAGACGGAACTCTACGGCAACAACTCCTGGTTTCCCACGACGATCCTCCACGCCCGGGCGGTTCCCGGCACGAGTAAGATCGTCTGCATCTTCACCGGGCATCACTCGATCCAGAAGGGCTGGCTGGGAATCCTCGATCCGCGCCGCGGGCGACAGGAGAACCAAGGGGCCCGGTTGATCGCCCCGGTCCGCGATACGCCCGCAGTCCACGTGGACGCCTACGGGCAGTCGGGCGACCAGTTCCAGTATCCCTATCCGCTCAGCGAGGCCGCCTTTCTCGTGGCCTTCCGGCCGGATGGCACGGAACATTTCGGCATCTACTGGATGTCCATCGACGGGAAGCGGGAGCTTCTGGCCGGCGACGAGAACATCTCGTGCAATCAGCCGGTGCCGCTTGCGCCGCGCCCGGAGCCGCCGGTCCGCCCAAGCCTGGTGGACTACCGCAAGAGCGTGGGCACCATTTACCTGCACGACGTTTTCCGCGGCCCGGGGCTGGCGGGCGTTGACCGCGGCAAAGTCCGCTCGCTGCGGGTGATTGCCCTGGAGTTCCGCGCGGCGGGGATCGGCTGCAACTACAACAAGGGCCCGGCGGGCGGTGCCCTGGCGAGCACTCCCGTCTCCATCGAGGGAGCATGGGACGTCAAGAAGGTGCTCGGCACCGCCAAGATCCACGAGGACGGCTCGGCCTGCTTCGTTGTCCCGGCCCGCACGCCGCTCTACTTCCAGGTCCTCGACGACCAAGGGCGGATGATCCAGTCGATGCGGAGCTGGGTGTCGCTCCAGCCGGGCGAGACCGCCTCCTGCGTCGGCTGCCACGAGGACAAGAACGCGGCCCCGCCGCCCAGCCGCCTCAGCCGGGCCTCGGCGGCCGGCCCGCAGCCGCTGCGAGAGTGGCGCGGCCCGCCACAGGGATTCAGCTTCATCCGCGAGATCCAGCCGATCCTCGACCGCCATTGCGTCCGATGCCACTACTTGGATGAGCCGCCCGAGTATCTCCTTGCGGGATCGCCTCCGGGATCTCGGGTGAGGCTTGACGCAGACTCGGGGGACGCCACGGCGGCCGGGCCGAGGCGCCCGCCGCGCCCCGCGCCCACGCCCGACAGCCGGGCGCCGGCGGGCGGGGCCGGACAGCCGGCCGAGGTGCTGCCGGCGTTCAGCCTCCAAGGGACCCAGGTCCTCGATGCCGAATGCCAGCGCAAATGGAGCGATTCGTACAAGGCGTTGGCGCACCGGCACGTGGCCGATTGGATCGACATCCAGTCCGCCCCGCCGATGCTCTCCCCGTACCACGCCGGGGCCTCGCAAAGCCGCTTGATCCGGATCCTCGAGGACGGCAGCCACTACGGCGTCCGGCTTCCGCAGCCGGAGATCGACCGCTTCATCGTCTGGATCGACCTGCTGGTCCCCTACTGCGGCGACTACACCGAAGCGATGAACGAGGAGCAGATCCCGCGATACCTCCACTTCCTCGAAAAGCGCCGCCGCTGGCAGGCCCAGGAGGCGGAGAACGTCGCGGCGTTTCTCCGCGAGCGCAAGTAGACCGCAGCCCGGCTCCGGGACCCCGAGACGGCGGCTTGTCTGGGCGCACGCAGGCTGCTACGATGAGGGCCGGGAGGCCGTTATGGCGCGGTATCAAGTGTTGCTGGTAGATCGTCCCGCGGGCTGGCAGCCTGCGTCGCCGGATGACGTTCCCCCGGACCCCGGCCCGGCCGTCGAGACGCTCCGCGAGGCCAAAGAGCTGATCGCGGCGGTCCGCCGGGCCGTCGTGTACAACGAGAAGGCCCACCGCGACCGGCGCGATCACTGGGCGGTCGTGGTCGAGTCGGGCTCCCTGGGCCGCACTCGCCTGCGGGCCCGGCTTTGTACGCCCCTGGGCTACAAGGTGGCGGCCATCTGGTGGCCCACCGGCTGGGAGCCGCAGTCCCCGCTGGACGTGCCCAACTGCGTTTGGAGGGCCCAGGGAGACGTCGACCCCAAGCCGCTCACCTACCCGCAAGCGGCCGCCGTCGTCCGCGGACTGAACGAGCAGAGCATGCGGCATTCGGGCACGATGTGGTACGTGGTGATTGCCGTGGAGAACGAGCCGGTCTCGCAGACCGTTTCTCTGGACGCCTCGGGCACGGAGACCACGGTCCACGTCCGCCGGCTGCACGTCGTCCGGCCGGAAGAGGGCGGCGGCGCCGGCGATTGCTCCCATTGCCCGGCCCACAGCATCGACTGCGCGAAGGCCGCTTTGGGCGGCCTCGAACAAACGCTACAGACCACCGAGACGCGGCCGCTCGCCGCCGGCAAGTGACGTGCCTCCGCCTCGCGAGGGCATGCCGCCCGGTCGCCGATACGACGGAGTTCCTTCCCCACGACACGGCACCATCTGCTCAGGGAGATCATCCATGGCCAGGAACGACTCTTCAGGTCGCATCGCGCGACGCGACTTTCTTGCCGGGGCCGCAACGGCGGCAACGATCACGGTCGTCAAACCCTCGCTCGTGAGCGGCACGGCGGCCAACTCCACCATCGAGCTTGGGGCAATCGGCTGCGGCGGACGCGGCGGGTGGATTGCCGACCTCTTCGTCAAGACGGGCAAGTACAAGTACACGGCCTCCGCCGAGTACTTCCCCGACCGGCTCAGCGCCTTCGGCGACCGCTTCCAGGTCCCGGCGGGGCGTCGCTTCTCCGGCCTGTCGGGCTACCAGAAGCTCCTGGACGCCAAGCTGGACGCCGTGGTGGTCGAGAGCCCGCCGTCCTTCCACCCCATCCATGCGGCCGCGGCGGTCGAGGCCGGCAAGCACGTCTTCGTGGCCAAGCCCATCGCGGTGGACGTACACGGCTGCAACACTATCGGCGAGGCGGGCCGCAAAGCGACCCAGAAGAAGCTCGTCTTCCTCGTCGACTTCCAGACCCGGGCCGATCCGCTCTATCAAGAGGCCGTGAAGCGGGTCCACCGCGGCGACATCGGCAAGCTGGTCAAGGCGGTTGCCGAGTATCCCTGGGCGGGCGGCAGTGCCGGCGTGCCGACCAGGACGTCGGAAGAACGCCTGCGCAACTGGTACCAGCACCTGGAGTTCTGCGGCGACGTGATCGTTGAGCAGGACATCCACGCCCTGGACGTGGCCACGTGGATCCTCGACGCCGCTCCCGTTCGCGCCGTCGGAACCGGCGGCCGGAAGATCCGCGTCCACGGCAACATCTCGGACCACTTCTCGGTCGTCTACTGGTTCCCGGGCGACCTGGTCCTCGCGTTCAGCTCGGTCAAGTGCATCCCGGGCGTCCGCGACGAGATCCGCTGCAAGGTCTACGGGACAGGCGGCATGATCGACACCGACTACTTCGGCGAGGTCTGGATCCGCGGCACCAAGCCGTTCGAGGGCGGGAAGCTCACCACGCTCTACAGCTCCGGCACCGTCAACAACATCGACCAGTTCCATCGCGCGATCACCGAAGGCAACTGCGCCAACCTGACGGTCGCCCCCTCGGTGCGCTCCAACCTGACCAGCATCCTCGGGCGGACCGCCGCCTATAAGCGCGGCATGGTCACCTGGGACGAGATCATCAAAGCCGACGAGAGAATCGAAATGGACTTGAAGGGGCTACGGAGTTGAGAACGACGGGCCCGGAAGAGGGTTCGGGGTTCAGGACTTTCGCGATTTGCCTGATTCGTTCGGATACCGCATCCTGAATCTTGGACCTCTGAAACCCCGACTGCTGCTCCCCTGAACCCTGAACCCTACCCCACCTGACGGAGACAACCATGGACCCTCTCATCCATCGGCGCGACGTACTGCGGTTGGGAGCGGCGGCCGGACTGGCTGCCGGATTGGGCACCGCAGCACTGGCGGAGGAAAAGCCCAGGCCCGTGCGGGTCGGCGTGATCGGCGTCGGCTCGCGGGGCACCTACCTCTTGGGCCTCGCCCTGGCCGCCGGGGCCGAGATACCGGCCTTGTGCGACGTCAAGGAGCCGCACCTCAACCGAGCGATCGACGTGGTCGCCAAAGCCCGCGACGGGCGCAAGCCGGCCGGCTACTCGCAAGGCCCCAAGGATTACCAGCGCATGCTCCAGCGCGACGACCTGGAGGCGGTGATCATCGGCACGCCGATGCCGTTGCACGGCGCGATGGCCATCGACGCCCTCCGCGCCGGCAAGCACGTCCTGAGCGAGGTGGCCGCCGCGATGACGATGGACGAGTGCTGGGGCATCGTCCGGGCGGCCGAAGAGACCGGCCGCATCTACATGCTCTCGGAGAACTGCTGTTATTGGCAGCCCGTGATGATGATCCTCAACATGGTCCAGAAGGGCCTCTTCGGCGACCTGACCTTCGCCGAGTGCGGCTACGTCCACGACTGCCGCACGATCATGTTTCAAGCTGACGGCACGCTCACCTGGCGCGGCGAGATGGTCCGCGACTATGCGGGCAATCTCTATCCGACCCATTCGTTCGGGCCGGTCGCCCAATGGCTGGGGATCAACCGCGGCGACCGCCTGGTCTCGCTGGTGGCAGGCACGACGAAGCAGGCCGGGCTGGACGACTACGTGGAGCGGAACTTCCCCAAGGACCACCCGGCGCGGAAGATCGCCTTCCGCAACGGCGACTCGACCAATGCGCTCATCCGCACGGCCCGAGGGAGGCTCATCGACCTCCGCTACGACCTCTGCTCGGCCCGGCCGGTCCCCACGACGGTCTACTACAGCCTCCAGGGAACGAAGGCGAGCTACGAGTCGCGGATCGAGAGCCTCTGGATCGACGGCCGCTCGAAAGAGCACGCGTGGGAGCCGGTGGCCAAGTACGCCAAGGAATTCGAGCACCCGACGTGGACCCACTGGAGCAAGCAGGCGGCCGGCACCGGCCACGGCGGCGGCGACTTCTTTGTGGTCAACGAGTTCTTCCGGACCGTCCGCACCGGCGGGCCCTCGCCGATCGACGCCTACGATGCGGCCGCCTGGAGCTCGATCATCCCGCTTTCCGGCAAGTCGATCGCCGAAGGCGGCGCCCCGCAGGAAATCCCCGATTTCACCCAAGGCAAGTGGGAAACCCGCAAGGCGTGACGCCGATCGCGACGACCGCCGCGAGTCTCTTGATGCACCTCACGGCGCTCTGGAAGATGCCGGCAGGCGTCAGGGGGAGGGTCCATCGCGGCCGCTCCCGGGCGCTGACCTGCGGCACGCGGTAGCCGTATTTCACCACGTGGGCGCGAAAGGCAGGGCTCGGCTTCCAGGCCCGAATCTGCGGATCGGCAGAGATCGAGTAGCGGTTGGCCGACATCCGGCGGACGTGGGCGTAGCTGGCCGGATGGTCGCGGAGCCCGCAGAAACGATACATCATCGCGGCATAGCAGTTCGGCGCGGTCGCGAAGTCTTCGTATCGGAAGAGCGGGATGTCGTCGCGGCGCAGCAGCTCCTCCAGGTGCCCGTACTTGTCCAGCCACGCCGCTTCGCGCTTCTCGGGGGCGTCGTCCGGCACGAAGGCCTGCCAAAGCTCGAATTGGCTGGCGATCGCGTCGCGGGGATCGCGAATCATGGCGAAGATCCGCACGTCGTTGCCGAGAGACTTGTATTTGTAGATGAGATCCAGGGCGCCGCGGTTCCCGAGGTACTGCGGGCTCTTGTCGAAAACGATGGGGCCTTGGCGGGCGAGGATCGCATCCCAAAGCTCGAAAACGGTGGCCTCGGCAAACGAGTGCGGCGGCTTGAGAAACGGGAGGCTCACGGCAAGCCGCTCCACCAGCGGCTGGGCGGCGCCGTGGATCGCATCCCAGGCCAGGTTCCAGAAGTTTGCCTCCCAGTTGTCGATGCTGCGGTCGACGTGACAGAGCCCCACGTCGGGATGCCGCTGGAACATCTGGAAGACCGCCGTCGATCCGCACCGTTTGGCGCTCAGAAGAATGAGCGTGCGTTTCATGCGGGGCCCCTCCGATAGAGCGCTCCACTCCAATGAAAGGACGTGGTCCGGCACCAAGGCGCGTGCCGAACGGACGCGCTTCCGCCCCGGCTGCCGGCCGCGCGGGAGCCTATCGCGTCAAATAGGGGACGAACTCTACCACAAACCGCGCCGCAAGCCAAGGCCAACCGCCAGCCGGCCGCTCTTGTCAACAGGACTTGTAAGTTCTTACGGGGGCTAGTGTTAAGTCTCGGTTTTCTGGCCTTGGCGGGAACGCCCGTCGAGCGTCGGCCGCGAAACTGTGGGCAGTTTGAATTCCCGGCAGCGGAGGTGTAAACTGGGGCTGACCGTGGCTTGGCCCTGCCGCGGAGAACGAAAGAGCTGACCCCGCCCTACGCGACGAACCCCGGAGAGTGACCGATGGATGCAGCGAGGAACGGTACGGCGCTACCCGCGGACGATGCTCGCCGGGAAACGAGCCTGTCGCGGCGGTCGTTTCTGGAGCTTTCGGGCGGGGCTGGTGCGGTTCTGGCCGGCGGCGGGCTGTTGACCCAGGCCGGCCGGGCCTACCCGGCGGAGAACCGCAAGAAGATCCGCATCGGTGTGGTCGGCGGCGGTTTCGGGGCCGGCTTCTGGTGGCACGAGCACCCCAACTGCGTCGTCACCGGCGTGACCGACCTCTACCCCGGCCGCCGCGCCGGCCTGAAGAGCCGCTACAGGTGCGACAAGGTCTACGACTCCCTGGAG
Organism: uncultured Planctomycetaceae bacterium; assembly: GCA_964354135.1. Taxonomy (GTDB): domain Bacteria; phylum Planctomycetota; class Planctomycetia; order Pirellulales; family Thermoguttaceae; genus CAYGZA01. Next base: position 1,935 of record CAYGZA010000016.1, on the reverse strand, counting down.
ATCATGCTCAAGGAATCCCGGGACATCGACGCCGTGGCCGTCTTCTCCGGGGCCCCCGACCACGCCAAGCACGTGAAGATGTGCCTGGAGCGCGGGCTGCACGTGGTCTCGGCCGTGCCCGCCTGCACCGCGATCGAAGAGGCCCAAATGCTCAAGGAAGTCAAGGAGAAGAGCGGCCTGCGGTACATGATGGCCGAGTCGAGCTATTATCGCCAGGAGTGCATCTTCGCCAGAAACCTCTTCCGCGAGGGCGGCTTCGGCGAGCTCTTCTACTCGGAGGTGGAGTACTACCATGATACCGGTGACCTGAAGGAAGCGGTTGCCAACAAGGGCGGGCTCCCCTACAACCCCGACGGCTCGCGCTCGTGGCGATGGGGCTATCCGCCGATGCTGTATCCGACGCACTCGCTGGGCTACTTGACCGGCGTGACCAGGGAGCGGGTCACCAAGGTCTCGTGCCTCGGTTGGCGCGGCAACCGGCCGGAGTTGAATCGGCATCCCTTCCGCGTGGACAACGCCTACAACAACCCCTTCTGGTCCCAGGCCGCGATGATGCTCACGGACCAGGGCCATATATGCCGCTGCAACGTCTTCTGGCTCTGCGTGGCCGGCGGCGAGCGGGCCCAGTGGTTCGGCGATCGGGCGACGCTGTACATGCAGGTCGGCGGGGTCCACGGCAACGTGCTTCACGACCGCAAGCAGGGCGCCCGGCCGGCCCCCGTGCCCGAGTACTGGAAATCCGACATGCTCCCCAAATCCATGCGGCACGACTCCGGCCACGGCGGCTCGGCCGTCTTCATCTCGGCCGAGTTCATCAACGCCCTGGTCGAGGACCGCGAGCCGGCGATCGACCTCTACGAGTCCCTGGCGATGACCGTGCCGGGAATCGTCGCCCATCAATCGGCCTTCAAGGACGGCCAACAACTGGCCGTCCCGCAGTTCGAGCGGCCAAGAACGTGACTATTCCGCGTATACTGTAAAGCCCACGGGTTGCGAAGCCCACGGGTTGCAACCCGTGGGTTTTGCGAGGTTTGGAATACCGACAACGGGAGAACGATTGCCATGAACCCACGAGAGCCCCACGACCGACCCGATGCTTCGCGTTTGGATCAGCAGGAGTTGTCGCGCCGCTCCTTTATGGCCATGGCCGGGCCTGCCGCGGCAGGGCTCGTCGCAACGGGTGCGATGTTGACCGGCGTCGGCCGGGCCTGGCCTTCGGAGAGCCGCAAGAAGATCCGCGTGGGCGTGGTCGGCGGCGGTTTCGGGGCCGGTTTCTGGTGGCACGAGCACCCCAACTGCGTCGTCACCGGCGTGACCGACCTCTACCCCGGCCGCCGCGCCGGCCTGAAAAGCCGCTACAAGTGCGACAAGGTCTACGACTCCCTGGAGATCATGCTCAAAGAGGCCAAGGACATCGACGCCGTGGCCGTCTTCTCCGGCGCCCCGGACCATGCCAGGCACGTGGCAATGTGCATGGAGCGGGGCTGGCACACGGTCTCCGCCGTCCCCGCCTGCATGACCGTCGAAGAGGCCGACATGCTCAAGAAGGTCAAGGAGAAGACCGGGCTCCGGTACATGATGGCCGAGTCGAGCTACTACAACCAGGAGTGCATCTACGCCCGGAACCTGTTCCGCGCCGGCGGCTTCGGCGAGCTCTTCTACTCGGAGAACGAGTACTACCACCAACTGTTCAACCTGGCCACCGTGCTCACCGACAAGGGCCAGCTCTGCTACGACCCCGGCGGAAAGCGCTCCTGGCGCTGGGGTTTGCCGCCGATGCTCTATCCCACCCATTCGCTCGGCTACCTCGTGGGCGTCACCAAGGAGCGGGTTACGAAGGTCTCGTGCCTGGGCTGGCGCGGCAACCGGCCCGACATCCGCGACAATCCCATCGTCGCGGACAACGTCTACAAGAACCCGTTCTGGTCGCAGGCC
>CAYGZA010000015.1:0-39762 GCA_964354135.1 uncultured Planctomycetaceae bacterium | reverse complement strand
CTGGTATTCGCGAAACCGCTCTCTTGTGCGACGAATCCGGCCGGGTGATTGGCTATTTCGAGCCGCTGGAGCCGCCGACCGGCAAAGGAGAGGAGGGCACCGAGTCCCCGTTCTCGGACGAACAGATCGAGCGGTTTCGACAGCAACGATCCGGACGCTCGCTTCAAGACATCCTGGCCGCCCTGGACAGCCTGAAATGAGGTACAGGGTTGCTTGGACCGCGAGTGCGTAAGAGCACCTCGCGAGCGTCTGGCTCGCGTCGGACAAACGGCAGTCGGTCACGTCGGCCGCCGCACGCATTGACGCCGAGTTGCGCGAGGATCCGGAAACGAAAGGCGAATCGCGCAGGGTAGGTGTTCGCATCCTGATCAGCCGCCCCTTGGGAGTCGAGTACGAGGTGATTCCGGACGATTGCACGGTTTACGTTCTGTCGGCGTGGACCACGCAGCGAGCGTCGCAGTAATCCCGCCGGGAAATCGGCTGGAGCGCCTCCGAGGCAATCGACGCGGTCAGCATAGTATCCGTATCAACGAGCAGTATTGCGTTTGTTTCCGATGGGAAAGGCCAGATGCTGCTGGAGGAATTCCTTCGTCCGCTCGGGATCAGCCAGTCGGCCTTCGCGATCCGCCTGGGAATCTCGTTCCCCCGGCTGAACGAGATCGTTCGCGGGAAGCGCTCGGTGACGCCGGACACGGCGCTGCGTTTCGAGCGGGTGCTGGGGATGCCGGCAAGTTTCTGGCTTGGGCTCCAATTGGACTGGGACGTCTGGCACGCGATGCGCGGCCAAAGGGCTGCGGAGATCGCCCGCCTGCGGCCGCTTCGGATCGGCGACTGACAAGGATCGCGACACGGGCGAACCGGAGAAGTGGGGGGCTCGGCATGGGTGCGACGATGGCCTTTCCGTCGGCGCGAGACAAGCCGTAGACTGAAGTCTTAGAGTCTGACCCCGATATACAAATTGGGCTGAATAGAGTGCAATGAACGTCGAAATAGCGCGTAATTCCATCGTTTGAGGTCGCATTCACCATCCTTCCCAATGGGGTCGGGGGACAACTTGAGCGAAGTCTTCACCGTTTTCTTTTCGTGGCAAAGTGATACGAAGCGGCAGCACACCCGCGATCTAATTCGTGAAGCATTGGAGGCTGCTGCCGACGCGATTGGCAAAGACACTGGCAACCCATACCGGATTCTTATTCAATCGGACACCGAGGGTGAGCCTGGGCTCTGCAACATACCGGAGACCCTTCTGCGGCGATTGCGCGAATCGGACGCCGTTGTCTCGGACCTAACCTTCGTGGCAAAGACCGGAGCTGATGATCCGAAGCATTGCTCCAACCCAAACGTGCTCTTTGAATTGGGATATGCTTTTGCGTCGGTAGGACCAGAGCGACTTATCTGTGTCATGAATGAAGCTCATGGTCTCGCAGCGAAACAAATCTTCGACCTTGCCCATCACCGTCGCCCAATCGCGTTCACGAGTCCGAATGAGGGCACTACTCGCAAGGAAACCGTTGCCTCGTTGGCGAAGGAACTCGAATCCGCACTCCGCGGCGTGGTTGAACTGGGACTTGTCGGAGGATATGGCGGCGACGATGAGATACTGCATCAACGCCATCTATCGGAAATCCAGGCCACCTACCAATCATCCGGGCCAACTCAGGCCGATTATCCGAGAATCGAACTGGCATTTCGGCCATCGTTGTTTCGGCCAAAGCGGTGGGCTGATGCGGGATCGCTCGAAGATCTCCTTCGCAGCATCGGTCCCCGTACCGACCGATTCCATCGCTATCCACCTCAACAGAAAGGAACAGCCCCCATGGACTGGGGCATCTACAACGATACGTATGGCGACCCATGGGCGATGACGTACGCCGGACAATTCTGGGCTGAATTCATAGTAGGCGGTTGGCAGTCGATAACGCTGTCGGGACGTGACGCGATGGTTAGTCCGGAACGGCCAGAGGACCTAGTCATTCCAGCCGGTGGATGGGTGATGGCAGGCCACGCCCTAACGGAGTTATCAAAAGCGTTTCAGCTTGCTCGCAACCTGTCGCGGCATTTCGGCGACGCAGAGCGCGTGCAGCTTGAATTCTCGGCCAGGAACATTCGAGGGCGTTGGCTGAGATTCGAGCTCGGCGACTCGATGGGACCATGTCGTGCACCGACTATTCAACGAAAGATCGAGAAGTCCGCAGTTGATTTCCGCGAAAACTGGCTGGAATACTTTGCCACAATGGGGAAAGACTTCTGTGATCTCTTTTGTCGAGACGGCCGCGTGCTGAGTCTTGCTGACATCAAGTCGTACCAGAACGCAGCGGGCAATTATTGAGCCCCACAAAATCAAATGGAATGGCTTCGCAACTGACCTCCCGCTTTGCCACGAACGGCGGACGCTCGCAACGGGGACGCAGCTAGTTTTGCGGCTTTTTCCGACCTCCAAGGTGGATGGGTGAGAAGGCAAGAGGGGGAGGGCGCGGGAAGGTAAGAAGGTGAGAATGCCACACAGTGTCACCAAACGGAGTGGGGCTGGCACCCGTGCTGCGCCGTGCTAGAATTAGACTTGGGCCCGGCTGAAATCCCAAGAGGAGGAGTCTGAAATGTCGCAGCGCACGCTGGAGGAACGCGTCAGCTCACTGGAACAGACGGTTGCGGGACTCGTCGGAGTCGCAGACGCCGGTAAGCAGCGAAAGGACTGGCGGAGCACGATCGGCATGTTCGAGGGCGATCCTGTGATTCAGGAGATTCAAGAGGAGGGGCGCAGGCTTCGCGAAGCTGAGCGGCGCGCAGCGCAGCAGGACGCCCAGTCGTGATCCTTCTCGATACGGACCACATCAACGTTTTGCAGTCGATGGCGCTCCAAGTCACCGCCTTAAGAGCGAACATGACCGCGTCTGCGGACCAGGACTTTGCGACCACGGCCATCACGATTGAGGAACAAATGCGTGGGTGGCTGGCCCTCATCCACCGCTCCAGCGATGTGCACCTGCAGATCCCAGCCTACGATCGTCTGGTTGGGCTTTTTGACTTCTTCGGTCGATGGCCCATTGCTCCGTTCGACGAGGCGGCGGCTGGCGAGTTCAAGCGACTGCGCCAACAGAGGATCCGGATCGGAACCATGGACCTGAAGATCGCTTCCACGGCATTGGCAAACGGAGTCCTGCTGCTCTCCGCGAATCTGCGCGACTTTGAGCAAGTGCCTAATCTGCGAGTGGAGAACTGGCTCGTCTAGGAAAATAGGAAGACGGTCGAAACGGGGACGCAGCCAGTTTGGCAGCTTCTCGCTGGCCGTTTGTGCTCCGCTGGGAGGACCTTCACGCCGCAAGGTGTGCATCAAACCCCGTCGTTTGGCCTGGGTCTGTTGCCACGGCTGGTTGCCATAGGGCCGGCCCGGGGCAAGGCACGTGCGAATCGCCTCCTGCTCCTTCACTCTTGCGCGTCTTGGCCCGGCAAGAGTCTATCGGAGATTACCGCGGCTTGCCAATACTGGCCGCGCAAGCAGCGGGCAGTGGCAGAATAACCGCCTCTGGACATGCGGACATCACGGGGCGCTGAAGACGCGGGTTTACCGCGTGGCGGGCGGCCGGACGGGAACGAGGCTCCGCGAGGCTGACTTGACCGGCAGGCCGGCGGTCTTCTCCTGCCGCTTGGGCACGCGGCTGCTGCCGGCGAGGTAGTTGTCGATCGTGGCCTCATCCTGCAATTGCTGGAAGCAGTCCCCCATGGCCAGCCGCAGCTTCTTCTCGTGGACGTCCTCGAAAATCAGGTCGCGGACGGCCTTGAAATCGACCTTCTGCGGCTCGGTGTAGCCCTCGCAGAGGAGGATGACGTATTTGTTTCCCTCCACCTCGATGATGCTGGAAAGCTCGCCTTTCTTCAGGGCGAAGGCCTCCTTTTCCAGGAGCGGCTGGCCGCCGTGCTTCTGGATCGGGGGGACCTCGCCTTTGAGGGCCCGGCTGCCCCCCTCCACCGAGAATTGTGCGGCCAGCTCGCCGAAGTACCCCACGCTGGGATTCTGCTTGGCCATCTCCCAAACCTGCTGGGCGCGGCGGAGGTTATCCAAAACGATCGCCCGGCAGCGGACCCGCGGGCCGTAGTTGGCCTCGAAGCCCCTCTGCAAGTCGTCCTCGGTCACCTGGACCCGGTCGCCGACGAGTTTCCTCAGGGCGACGGAGGGCCACACGGAATCGTGGCGGTAGACGTCGACGGAAACGCCCTGCTGCTTGGTCACCATCCCGAGCCAGGTTTCGACGTCCGGCTTTCCGTCGGGCCGCGGGGTGAGCATCGCCGCGGCGGCGCGGGCGATTTCCTGGTCGATGTCGGCCTCGGTCACCGCGACGTTCTTCCTGCGGCAGCCCTGCTCCAGCAAGCGGCGGTTGAGGGTCCCTTCCAGAACCTCCTCCCCGTGGCGTTCGATGCACCGGTCGGCCAGCTCGCGGACGGTGATCTGGTGGCCGTTGATCACCGCAGCGACCCCGGGCATTTGCCGGCTTTTCTGGGGGTCGTTGATGACGTTGACAATCCCGCCCTGCTTGCCGGCCTCGTCCTGGAGCCGTTGGAAAATCTGGTTGGCTGCCGACTTCAGCTTCCGGTCGCGGATCAGTTCTTCCATCTGCGGCTGGACGTCCTGGAAACGGACCTCCCGGGCGGGGATTTCTCCTTCCCGCTGCAGGATCACGTGCTGGCTGGCGATTTGGATCACCGGCGAGATTTCGCCGTCCTTCATCGAGAAGGCGACCTGCTCGATCTCGTTGTTGCCCATGTGCCTGCGGATCGGCTGGATCATCCCTTTGAGGCTTGCGCTGGTGGGGTCCTCGGACTGGTCTTTGGCCAGATTGCCGAATTCCGCCGGCTTGGCCAAGGCCACGGCGCGGACCTTCTCGGCCTTCTCGGCGGTCTGGCAAACGATAATTCGGGCCTTCACCGCCGGGCCGTAGTGCAGCTCGAACTCGGTCAGAAGCTCGTCCTTGGAGATTTGCAGTTGCTCCCCGGCCAGCTTGCGCAGGGCCAGCGTCGGCCAGATGATGTCGCTGGCATACTGGGTCGGGCCGATGCCCCGCTCCTGCTTGAGCATCTTCAGCCATTGATCGACCGGCAGCCCGAAACGCCGGGCGATCCGCTCGACCTCCCGATTGGTCTCTTCTTGCGTGACCGAGACGCCCAGCCGCTGGCATTCGCTGATGATCAAGTACTTGTTGACCAGGCTTTCCAGCACGTCTTCCCCGTAGTGGCGGAGGCACTCGCGGGCCAGGTCCTCGCGGGTGACGTCTTCGCCGTTAACGGTCGCCACCACCTTGAGCGGCGTGGGGTTGGCGGCCGGACTGGCGGCGCGGGTATCTGCCTTGGCCGGGACGGGCAGAGCGGTGGGGGAGCGTTGCGCCGCGGTTTGCTGGGGGGCGGCGCCGGCGGGATCGGCCTCCCAGCAGCAACGGATGGCTACGCAGGCGGCCAGAACGAGAATGCCGCCCAGCGCCATCGTGAGGCGTCGCGTCCATCGTGGAGCCGGCGCGGCCTTCCGCGGGAGATCCTTCTCAGTCATCGCGGTTCCTCCTTAAACCGTTTTGCTGAAGCAACTTGCGCGCGGGAACCCCTCTTGGGCCCACCAAGGGGCCGGTAATATACGTGGGATCGCTCCGCGGGGTCAAGAGGAATGCCGAAGGAGAAACGCTGAGAGAACGCCGAGGTGCTCAAGGAGGTCGGACGCGACCACTTGGGGCGGACGGCGCGATGGCGGTCATGGAAGGAGCGCAGGGTTGCTTTCCGGCTCCGGCCCGGTAGGATGGACCTGGTTTTCGGCTCAATGGCGCATTATGCCCAGTTATCGCATCCTTCCTGGAACTCCAAGGCCGTGTTGGATACCGAGCGACTTCTGCGGGAGACGTTTGTTGCCGCGGTGGAGCACCTCGCGACGGTTGGCTCCACCAACGACCGGGCCAAACAATACGCCGCCCAGGGGACTTCCCCTTTGCCGCTTCTGATCGTTGCGGATCAGCAAACCGCAGGGCGGGGGCGAGGCGGCAATCGCTGGTGGACGGGCAAGGGGAGTCTTGCGTGCAGCCTGCTATTGGACCCTCATCCATTCGGCGTCCGTCCAAGCCGGGGGCCGATGATCGCGTTGGCGGCGGCCGTGGCCGTGGTCGAGACCGTGGCTCCCCTGCTCCGCCGCCGAAAAGTCGGAATCCATTGGCCGAACGACGTCTACGCCGGCGGCCGCAAGCTGGCGGGGATCCTGGTCGAGGTGTTGCCGGGGGGAATGCACGTCATCGGGGTCGGCGTGAACACCAACAACTCGGTCCACGAGGCCCCCGAGGATCTCCGGCATAGCGCAGTCACCCTGAGGGACCTGACGAAAAAGCGACACCATCACACGGCGATCCTGGCCGCGCTCTTGGGACGCCTGGAATCGCTCTTGATCGAGCTGGGGAGCTCGCCGCAAGACGTTGCTGCGCGAGCCGACGGCCTGTGCCTGCAACGCGGCCAACTGCTTTCGGTCGAGCGGGGCCGGCGATTGACGCGGGGCCGCTGTGCGGGCATCGCGCCCGACGGGGCCCTGCTCCTCGACACGCCCGCGGGGCGGAAGGCGTTTTCGAGCGGCATCGTCCGAGAAGTTGCCCGGCGTGGGAACCCGCGGGCCTGAGCCGGTGCGGCCTTTTTTTGGGCAGCCGTCCTCGGCTACGCGGTGATTTCATATCCTCACTGCGCCCGGACTTGCCGTGGCTTTGCGGCCGGCTCCGCTGCCGGGGTCTCGGATTTCGGCGCGGCCGGGGTCTCGGCCTTCGGCGGCTCCTTGGGCCGGAAGAACCTTCGGTCGTAGACCCGTAGGGCGTGCGCCGCGTGCATCACGGCGGCCACTTCCCGCGGCGCCGCCTCGGTCACGTCCCACCGGGACACGCGATCCTGCAACTGGCCCGTCACGTAAGCGACCGAGCGGACCACCCGGGGGTCGTCCAGGCGGTCTTCCGGGAGCGAGGAGACGAGCCAGCGGAGGATGTGGCCCGTCGACAGCAGCACCCCGAACAACTCGTTGCCGGTGCCTCGGGCGGCGAAGAAATCGGGGTGCCAGCTCCCGTCGGCGTTTTGCAGCCCGAGGGCGAAATCGTAGTACTTCGTGAGGTGTTCCTGCGCCCGGCGATACACTCCGTCCCGCACCTGGCCGGCGCGGGTTCGCCGCTGGATCGCCGAGCTGAGCCCCAGGAGGCGGTTGGTGACGTCGCAGTTGTCGATGGCCGGCGTCCGATCCAACTCCTCCTGAAGGACCCGCTCCAGGGACCAGGACTCCCCGAGCCGGTTCTTCCAGCTCGCATCGTCCGGGACGTAGAACGAAAGCCCGACCAGCTTGAGCGACAAGTCGCCACCGGCTTGGCACGTGAGCTTCTCGTATTCGACGAGGTCCGCGATCGTCCCCCGTTTCTCGCCGACGCGCAGCTCGTAGCTTGCGGGAACGGTGGAAAGGGCGAGCATCGCAAGCATTTGCGAAGGTCTCTCCTGGAGCCCGAAGCCGACCTTCGCGATGACCTGGTTCTCGTCGGTCGCAAGGAGATGGTACCCGGCGCACGGATAGTTGTAGCACAAGGCGCCGACGCCGCTGAGCGTGTTTCCCGAAGGACCGCCGTAGCGGATCTCGGTGTCGCAGCCGAAGGCCGTGCAGAAGTGCAGCACGTTGGCCGGCGTGTTGTCGGCGGTATTGACGGGGAGGCGGTAGTAATGAGCCAACGTCCGCCGGATGTGATCCCGCAGGGCTATCCACTGCGGGCCGAGCGCGGGTTGCGGCCGCGGCTTGGTTTCGGGTTTGGTTTCGGGTTTGGCGTCGGGTTTGGCGTCGGGTTTGGTATCGGGCTTAGTATCGGGCTTAGTATCGGGTTTGGTTTCGGCTTTGGCGTCAGCGGCGGGAGCTTGTTTCTGTGGCTCGCCGGCCGGCAGGTCCCTCGGTGCCGCGCCGACAACCAACACGAAGCCCAACACCGCAGCGGTGCCCAGATTCCCAAAGATCCGACCCATTCCACACACCTCCTGGAAACAAAGACTGCCTCGGCTCCCGGCGTCAAGGCGCGGCCTTGGCCCCGGCGGAAGCTTGCTGGACCGATTTCTGCTTGGCGACCTCTTCAGGAAGGGGGCGGTCGATGAGGAATCCGCCCTCGGTGCCGCGGGTGTTGTAGCTGTTGTTCTCCACCCCGCAGCCGTAGGAGTCCTTGCCTCCGTAGTCGATCACGAAGCTGAAGTTGCCTCCGCACTGGCCCACCGGGTGATACGTGATGGTCGGCGACGCATAGCCTTGCGAATAGCCAAGGTAAACGTCGTCGCCGCCGTAGTCGAACAGGATGCCGAGGCTGGCCTGAGCCCCGTTGCCCTGGGTGCCGCCGCCGGTCGACTCGTAGCGGTCGTTTCCGCCGAAGTCGCACAGGACGCCCATTGAGGCGTCCCAGCCGAATCCGAGGCCCATGATCGTGCCGCCGTAGGCGTCGTCTCCCGCGTCGTCGAAGCAGAACCCGAGAGCGTAGTGGCACCCGAACCCGTTGCTGAATCGCTGGAACATGGGTTCGCCGCGCGGGCCGCCGTTGTAGGCGTTTTGGGTGCCGCCGAGGCGGCGATCGTTGCCGCCGAAGTCGCGGGCGAAGCCCAGCCCCAGCCAGTAGCCGCCGCCGTGAGAGATGTAGTCGTACTCGTAGACGTCGTCGCCGCCGCCGTCGAGGATCACGCCGATGCCGCCGTCGGCCGCCTGCCGCAGCCCGGCGCCCACCCCCTGAGACCACCCTTCGTAGCCCGGCGTTTCCGGATAGGAATCGAAATAGAGCCCCCCGGCGTAATAGTGGTCCGCCCCCGCCAGGTCCTCCAGCACACCGAACCCGAGCGGAGCACCGAAGCCCTGGGCCCACATGGCGGCACGATAGTCGTCCTTGCCGGCGCGGTCCAGGAGTATCCCCAGGCCGCCGAGAGCGTGCCCCTGCACGCGGCGGAGCCCGACGTACCGATCATTCCCATCCATGTCCACCAGGATGCCGACGCCGCCGAGGCACGACCCTTGGGCCACGTCCTGGGCCTGGTACACGTCGCTGCCCGACACGTCGACGAGCATCGAAACGCCCAGGACCGCTCCGCCCTGAATGCCGGGCCTGACGCCCTGGTATTTGTCGTTGCCCGCCAGGTCGATGACGACCAGCACCGGGCGCTGGAAGCCCGCGACTCCCTCTCGGTAGACGTCGTCCCCACCCAGGTCGATGACCGCGCTGGTGTCGGCCATCTTGTCCAGGTCGTAGACGTTCTTTTCCTTGCCGCCGATCACGATGTTGCCCGCCGGCGTGGCGAGCTTCCGGACGATCTTTCCCGAGGCCCCTTCGACCTTGACGTTCCCGTCGTCGGGCAGGTTGGCGAGCTGCTTGAGGAGCTGGGGATCCACGAGGGGCGCCAGCGCATCGGCCGCGGAGAACAGGCCGCGGCGGTCCATCTTCTCCAACAGGTCGCACAACCTCCGCCCCGTGGAGCGGTCCACCAGGGTGTGACCCTCGCGGTTCTGCGAGGTCAAGATGGGGTAAAGACCCTGGACAAGCTCGCCGATCTCCCGGCGATCCAAGGGAGCCAGCGCGGCCGCGTATCCGACCTGAGCCCCGGCCAGCGCCTGCTTGACTGCCTCCAGGGCCTGCTCGGGGCTGGCGACCGCCGCGTAAGAGCCCGCTTCGCGGCGGCCGGCGTCCATTTTCAGGCGGGCGATCCTCAGAGCGCGGTCGAGCCCCTCGTGGTTGCCCATCAGCGACTGGTGCAGCTCCCGGGTAAACTGTTCCGCTTCTGCGGTGGCACTCAACGGGTTCCGCAGCAGGTGATCGTACCAACTGAGGCGGCAGTTGCCCGTTACTTCGCTGGTTCGCAGGTCGCCCGCGGTGCTGTCCAGTTTCGCGGCCAGGAAGCGGCTGAATTGGCGGAAAGTCCCCTCCATTCTGCGGACTTTCAGGCCGTCCCGGGTCTCCTGTTCCACAAACGAGACGAGCTGCGGTGCCAGCGGGTTTCCGACGGTCTCCTGCGGCTTCGACGGTTGCGACGCAGACGGCTCGGACGCAGACGGCCCAGAAGCAGACTTCGCCGGCTTATCGGCCGGGCCGCCCACGGCCTCCCGCCAAGCCGACGTCAGAACCAGCGCAAACGCCGCGAAGAGCCAGGGGATACGCAATGCCCGCCGACATCGACCGAGTTGCCCATCACGCAGCATCCCGCATCTCCTTTGGCTGGAACAAAGCCCGCAACCTATTTCGGCGACACGGCCAAAAAGCCGACGTTGCTTTGCCCCAACCACCTTGTCCGCCATTTCCGGGCAGGCTCTCGATTCTCCGCATCTTCGCCATCTGTCCTCACCCCTGCCGCTCTCCCGCGGACGTGAGAAGAGAGCTATTGTTGGACGGCCGCTTCCTGCCCGTGCGGACACGAGAAGCCGCCATTGTAAGGAGGGCCTGTTGACCAGTCAATCGTCGATCGGGCAGGCGCAACGCAGAGACTTGCCACGCGCTTCGGCTTGCGCTGGCCGCTTTCTTGAACGGCAACCCAACGGAATCCTCGTGCCCCCAACAGCGGACTCTCGCGGGTCCCCCGAGCCGGCCGCCGGATCAGTGCGGCAGCGTCTTGCGAACAAAGGGCTTCTGGAGCGCCGCCACGCACACCTCTTGACGATTGTGTACCAGTTGCCTTGCCCAGACTCGGCTGTACCCCCATTTCCGCACCCGCTCCAAATAGCCGGGGAGCTCGTCCGCCAGCTTCCACTCGAAGAGCTTCAGGGTCAGCAACATCCCGCGGATGTTGACCTGCGGATGGGTGACGAGCGACTCGACGACGTCGAGCGTGTACTGGGGGGCGACGTTCATGTCGGCCATGAGCCAGCGGGTCTTGCGGAATTCCCGCCGCCGCACCTGCGCCGCGCGGCAACGAAGGTGAGCGAAGTTGGAGTGACCTAGCACTGCCGGGTGCATTGCCGCCGGGTCGACCCCCAAGACGATCAGTCCCCGGCTCAACAATGCCTGGGTCGCGCCACCCGGCGCGCTCCCGATTTCCGCGCATCGCGCCCCGGAGGGAATCGGCAGTTGCGACCAGCGGAGGGCCTCTTCCATTTTCAGCCAGGCCCGCGAGACGGCATCGGCGGGAAGCTCCAACGGCATGATGCCGCCCGGCCACTGCGAAGGGGCCGACTTGACCTTGTGAAACCCGACCCACCACTCGTTCGGCCGGACGAGCATGCAATCGAGGACGATTTCTCCCCGCCGTGCATGCCGATTGGGGTCTCCGGCCGCTTCGGCGAGGATCTTCGGGCGCGGGCAGGCCCCGCGGATGGCTTGAGCCGCCTCCATCGCCGCCGGCGTGACCGACGGCTCGAAGCCGCCCTCGCCCACCGGCGCCGCGTCCCGCTCCCACACGTGGAGCCGCCGCACGGGCCGCCGGCCCCACGTCCGCCACACACCGCGGGCAAGCCGCTCTGCGTCGTCGCCGGTCACTTTGCCCAAGGAAAACGCGTACGCCCGGGCGAAGACCGAATGGAGATCGAAATCGTCCGGCAGGAGATGGCCGTCGGGCAGCTTGAAGGTGAGAAAGCCGGGCCGCGAATAGGCGAAACGAAAGACCGGCCACTGGCGCGCGACCTCCCGCTTGAGCGCCGCTTCGGCACCCACCTGGCAAGTTACGAAGATGAATCCCGGCCGATCAGGCATGGTGTGCTCTTGTCAATGCCAATAGGACCGGCGTCTCGCCGGTCCTGCCCATGGTAGGGCACGTGCAAAACGGGCGAGACGCCCGTCCTACTGACGTCTAGCCAGCGTCCAGTCAATCGCGGCGCGGATCGCGGCTTCCATCAGTTTGCGCTGCAGGTCGGGCGGCGTGCGGGGGCTATTGCTCTGGATCTCGATCGTGATTACCGGCGTCGACTTGTACACATCGTTCCAGCACTTGCGGAAGTATTGGAGTTGGTCCTCGCCGTAGCCAAGCGGCTTGGCCTCGGGGATTGCCTTGGCCCCCGTCGCCTGCCACGCCTGCAAGACCGCCGCAGCCGCCTCTTCGTTGGCCTTCTGGATCGCCGGCGGAAGCTCTTTTTGCATGAAGGGCAGAATCACCATCGCCTGGTACGGCGATTTCTCGAACTCCGTTTGGTGGAGGTCCACGTGGAGGTCGTAGTCCCGCTTCGCCCGCGAGCGGCGGATGAGCCTGAAATACGAGGAGTCGAGATCGCGATTGGGCTCGACGAACTCGTGCTCGCTGATCTGCTCATAGACGATCCCCAGCAGGGCCGGTTGCTGGTCCTTGTTGCTCCATCGGCCGACCCGTTTGCAGCGCTCGCCCGTCGCCGTCCGGCCAAAGGCGAAGTCCAGGAACTCCTTATTGGAGTACTTGCTGCCGTCCCACCAGTCCACCGGGGCGCGGGCGCGGCCGTCGGGATTGCCGTCGGGGATGAAGGTGAGCAGCGAGCGGCGGAGAATCTCCTCGCGGTCCAGGTTGGTCTTGCGGCCGTCCAGATCCTTTCCTTCGAGCAGTTGTGCCAGGAAGTTCATCATCCCGGCCGTGGCTGCCGGCTCGTGGGCGTGCGGTTGGGCAAAGAGAATCTTCGCTTTTTTCTCACCGGGAGTCCTCCGATCGGTAACCGTCACGGCGTAGGCCGTATTGCCGCCGAAGGTCCTTTGGGTCTCCAGCGAGACCACGTTTGGATACTTCCGGGTCCATTCGGCGATCTGAGGCCCCGTTTGTTCCGGGCGGACGAGCCACGCGGCCGGCCGGGTGGCCCCTTGCTGTTGCCTCTCTCCCGCGGCTAAGGCCGTGGTACAGGCAGTGATTCCCAGCACAACGAGGCGCGACCAGAAATGCGCTGCAAAAGTTGCAATTGCCATGGCATGGATGCTCCGTCAGGGGTCGTGTGACGACGGATACGGGCCTCCGGTCGGCCGGGGACAGCACCCCCCGACGCGGCATTGCCGGAACGGCGGCTGCGATTCGCCGTACTCCTTCAGAGGGTGGCACGGGCCACGAGGCACCCTGTTTCGGCTGTAGGATATCTTGACGGATTGAGTTGTGTCCCTAGATTGATTATGGAGGCTTTGGTTGGCCCGCTCGGACCGGCCATTGCCTTTACTTTTGCGCCTCGTCTTCCTCCTCTTCGTCCCGATCGAATCGTCCCCTGAGATTGTCGATGTACTTGATGCCCTCCAGCGGCCAAACGCCATCCCCGGTGATCTTGGGCTTCTCGCCACGAAACTGCATGTGATGGAGTTTCGTCGCAAAGGGACGCAGCTCGGGCCGCAAGGGCTGGGGCATTCGTTTCAGTCTCCATCCCCATCCGATAATGTAGGCAGCCACGTCGGCCAAGAACACGCCGGTCGTCAAATCCGAGTGTACGAAGAAGGGTTCCGGCACGATCCGGGAGCTACGGTACTTTCCCGTAGGACTCAGGAAGTAAGCTGCCATCTGTTGTAGCAAGATGTGGGACTGCGTCTTCTCCAATTCGTCAAAGACGATCAGCCCTCGTTCTCTGCGAGGCAAGGTCTCCGGGAAGTAGGAGTATCGCTCGAAGAGGTAAACGTAATCTTTCCGAAGCTTCCCCGGTTCGGGGCGCGGTGCCTGCGGGTCAACCACAGAAGCGAACACCTGTACGTTGAAGCTGGCAGCGATGTCCAACACCTGATGAACAAATGCCAAGACCTGCCGACTATAGCCAACCATTTCCGCGAAGGTTTCTCCCGCTTTGGCCAATCCCCTTTCGCGCGCAGATTTCCCCTTTACGAGCAGGGAGTGAGCCAACTTCACACGGTCTTCTGCGGAGATCTCAATCGCCTTTGCCGCAATCCGAAATCGCTTCTTCTTGAGCAGTTTTCGCGCCTTGACTTCTTTGGACAGCAGGTTTCGCAGGTAGTCGCCAAACGAATCCCTCTCCGCAGCGCGAACCGCTCGAATGAGGTTCCACAAATCCTCCTCCGAAATGGCCACCCCCGCCAAGACCTCGCAAGGAGTCCCGCTCTTGCTGTGACCGCTCTCGTCAACAAAAAGAAGCATTCGCTCTACCGCTTCGGCCGCAATCCGCATTTTTCAATCGTGTGCCCCACTCTGCCATTCATTCAGCGGGGTCAGCTCCGGCCGCTGACCGTCCCCGCCTTCCACCGCAAACAGGACGGCCACGCGAACAGGCTTTTCGCTGCCGGGGATCTTCACAACCAGCTTGGTCACGTCCGGCTGTTGGGCCTGCGGCGGCGGGGCATCCGCAGCTTCCGTGCCGAAGACGGCTTGGGAGGGTGAGAGCAGCCGCGCCGCGAGTCTCTTCCCGCCCTGGCTGAGCACCGCCCGGCTGCCCTCGACTTTGATGCCGGCCCGGGTGTGCATCTGCCAGGTGATTTGCGAGCCGGCGGTCCCCTCGAGTTCGTCTTGCACGAGCACCTGCCGGCGGTCCACAAGCGCGATCCCGCGGCGGACCGTCTTGGCCTGGCCCGCGTAGGCGGCCGAGAGGTCCGCCACCGCGTGGGCCCGGGCCGGCGTGGACAAGAACGCGACGATCGGGGCCACGGCCTTCGGGTCCTGGTTCTTGCCGTCGATCAAGAGCGTGTTGTGGCCTGCGGTGCCGAGCCGGTAGTAGGTCCATCGCTTGCCGCCGAAGTAGCCGGGGAGGTTATAGTCGTCGGCCCCGAGGTCAATGGCCCAGCGCTGCCCCGCGGCCTCGAGAATGAAGCCGCCAAGCTCCAGGTGGCTGTGGTTCACTTTGTTGTCGCCCGCCTTGAAACCGACGAAGACCGCCTCCGGATCGTTCCACCGGCTCCGCATCATCACTACGTCGACGTGGCGGAACCAGCGGTCCGGCGCGAAGCCGTCGGGCGGGCCGCCGCGAGGGTCGAACCACCAGAGATGGAGCGCCGAGTTGCCGCCCACGTACTCCCGCTCGTGCCAGGCGTAGAGCGGCTTGTCGAACTTGCGGGCAAACCAGAACATCTGCGCGGCCTGGCCCATGCCGGAGCTGCTGTCGGCATAGGCGAACGCCTGGCGGGTCGGCCCGAGACAATGGACGCGGAAATCGCCGGTCGAGGAGAACCCGGGGAACCGGCTCAGCCCGAAGTCGGTTCCCAGGGCGCTTTCCAGCCCCGCGAGCATGTAGACGTTGTAGATCGTGGCGTAGCTCCAGTAACCGGGGCCTTCACCGCAGGCCCCGTCCGGGGCGAACTCCGCCATCGCCAATTGTACGGAATGGACCGCTTGATGGACGAGATACGAGGCAAACTCGCGATGGTCCTCGGCGACGGCCAAGGCCCCCAGGGTGATCCCGCCGTTGCAGACCTGGTTCCAGTTGTGCCGCGACTGCGACCACCAGCCCTGCTTGCGATAGATCTTCTCTGCCTCGCGGAGTCCCTTCTCGACAATCGCCCGCCGGATCGTCTCCCGCTGCTCGGGCGTCAGCTCGGCGTAGAGCCAATCGTAGCCGATGGCCAGCGCGTGCGTCATTTCCGCGGTGTCGAGGAAGTGCGACGGGTTCCAGTCCTTGAAGGCCGCGGCGGTGACCATTTCCCGGATCGCCCGATCGGCGCAGCGGCGGTCGCCCTCGATCCGCCAGACCGTCCCCAGGACATACACGCGGCGGAGGCACCGGCGGCTTTGATCCAACAGCCGCGGTCCGATGAGCCGGTGCTCGACCGGCTTCTCGCGGAGGCACCGGTCGGCTTCCTTCTTCACTTGCTTGTAGATCTCGGCTGCCCGCGGGTCCTCGGCGATGAGCTTCTTGATCCGCTCCAAGTCCGCCGGCAGGCCGATCAGCCGCGGGTGATCGGGGCGGAGGGTCTTGAGGACCTCAGCCTCCGCGGGGATGTTCACGGCGTCGGGCGGTGCCGCGGCAACGAGCACAAAGAGCAGCAAGCTGGACATGGGAATCCTCCATAGCTCCAATGTGGCACAGGGCTCCACGGTATCGCGCCGGCCGCGCCGGGTCAACGCGCGCCGCAGACCGCGGGAAGAATCCCCTCGCGGGTTCCCTTGGGTCCGGCCGGCACGTATACTGGCCGGTGCCGTTGTGCCGATGGCATGCGCCGCCGGCGACATGACGGTCCCCAGGGTGTTCAGTCGTATCGTCCCAAAGCCCGCCGCTTTGCAGCGCGTGGGCTTTCGGGCGTGCAAGCCAAGAGGAGGAAAACGATGACGCGGAAGCCGGCTGCTCGTTTGCTCTTTGTTCTGGCCGTTATGATTCTGCTCCCCGGCGTGCAAGCGCCGGCGGCGGACAGCGAGTTGTACACGCGTCAAGAGGACGTCATCTACGGCCGCAAGGACGGCATGGCCCTGACCCTGGACGTGATCGCGCCCAAGAAAAACGCCAACGGGGCGGCGGTCATCTGGGTCATTAGCGGCGGGTTCTTCTCGTCCCACGACGCGATCAGCCCGGCGTTCGTCAGCGAGTTCCTCAAGCGCGGCTACACGGTCTTCGCCGTGGTCCACGGCAGCCAGCCGCGCTACACCATTCCCGATGCCGTCTCCGACCTGAATCGCTCGGTCCGCTACATCCGCTACCGCGCCAAGGACTTCAAGATCGACCCGGACCGCATCGGGATCACGGGCGGGTCGGCCGGCGGGCACTTGTCGCTCATGCAGGGGACCGCCGGCGACCGGGGCAACCCGCAGGCCAAAGACCCCATCGAGCGGACCTCCAGCCGGATCCAAGCCGTGGCCTGCTTCTTCCCGCCCACCGATTTCCTCAACTACGGCAAGAAGGGGAACGTGGACCTCGGCACGGGCATCCTCAAGAACTTCAAGGCCCCGTTCCAGTTCCGCCGGCTCGACCCGGAGACCAAGTGCTACGTGCCGATTGCCAACGTTGCCGAAGTCCTGAAGATCGCCAAGTCGATCTCGCCGGCTAGTCAAGTGAGCAAGGACGACCCGCCGACGTTGATCATCCACGGCGACGCCGACACCCTGGTGCCGATCCAGCAGGCCGAGCTGATTATGGAGAAATTCAAGGAAGCGGGCGTGCCGGCGGAACTGGTGGTCAAGAAGGGGGCCGGCCACGGCTGGCTCACCCTGCCGCTGGACATGCCGACATTGGCCGACTGGTTCGACAAGCATCTGAAAAAGACCGCGAAGTAGAGGCTGTCAGCCATCAGCTATCGGCTTTCAGCTATCGGCAAGAATGCCTCGTTGCGACACAAAGCCCACGGGTTGCACCCCGTGGGCTATTCCGGGGTTCTGTGAGAACGGAGAACGATTCATGACGCTTCTTCAGATACTTCTGGCAATCTCTCTTTTCGGCGCGGCGCCCGACGCTCCGAATCCATGCACCAATGGCTCGTTCGAGGAGCTCGACCCCAACGGCTTCCCCGCCGGCTGGTCGCCGGTCGGCAAGACGGTGGAAGTCTCGGCCGATGCCCATTCCGGCAAGCGGTCGCTCCGTTTCCTGCGCAAGGCCGGCACGCCGCCGCAGGAGGAGACCGGACTGAACCGCGGCTGGGACGCGCAGGCCAAGAAATCCACCTTGATCGACCGCCTCAAGGGCGGCATGGACTTCTGGTACAAGGCCCCTTCGGCTGCCGACGCCAACCTGCAGGTCTACGTCATCCCGGTCGGCGCCGAGGGGATCGAAAACACCGGCGCGCCCCGGGCGAAGTTCACCGTGCCCAAGGACCACGTCGGCGACGGCCAGTGGCACCACGGGCGGCTCAAGTACGACTTCGCCAAGAACCCGAAGGCCAAGTGGGTCCACTTTGCCGCGCGCATTGAAGGGAGCGCCGGCGAGTTGCTCCTAGACGATTTGTCTTACGTGGAGAAGGTGGGGCCGGTGCTTCGGTTCGGCACAGTCCGCATCGAAGAAGACCCGAAGCGGCCGGGCGAGCGGTGTACGCTCGTGGCCCCGGTCGAGAACGCGGGCGATGCGCCCGTTACCGACGTTCGGGCGACGGTGCAGGTCCCCGCGGGCCTGACGGCAACGCCGGCCGAAGTCCGTTTGGGGGATCTTGCCGCGGACAAGAAAGTCCAGGCCCGGTGGACGCTCGAAGGACTGCGGGTCGGTGAGTCGCAACTGAGGCTCACGGCCAAGAGCGGCTCGGTGCAGGCCGAATCAGCCCTCAAGATCGCACCGCATGTCGTTCTCAGAAGCTGGGGCCCCACCTCGCCGGTGTTCCCCGTCGGCGAGCCGATCACGGTGGAGTGCGAGTTGGAGAACACGGGCAACGCGATCGCGATGAAGCCACGGGTTGCGTTCGAGTCGGAGCGTAAAGCGGTGATAGCGAGCGCGGAACGACTGGCCCCGGGCCGAACGGTCGTGCTCAAGGCAAACCTGCCGCCGCGCGAGCACTCAACCGGCTGGTTGCACATGGTCGGGCGGTGGGACGTCGACGTTGGCGCCCGCTCGGGATTGGAAGATATCTCGGCCCGGACCGTTGGCAGCTTCTCCATTGCCAGTTCCTCTAAGGTCCCGCCGCCATCTGGTGCATTGAAGGCAACGGCGTCAGATGACTACCGCCTGCTGGAAAATGAACACCTCCGCCTAGTATTCCCCTCGGCGGCTTCCCCGGGGGTTGGCGAATTGTCCGTCAAGACTTCTTCCGGCTGGAAGAGAGTTGCGTGGCTGTCGCGTCTCGCGGAAATCACGTTCGAATTGAAGCCGGGCGAGCTATCGACGCATTACGTGTTGCCCGATGTGCCGGGCCGCGCCGAGGTGGCGCCCGGCAGGGTGGCACGCCTCACGTTCGCGCATGACGACGAAGAAGGCGGCTATTCGGCCCGCGTGGCTTTCGAACTCAAGCCCGGCGCGAGGGCAATCACGGCTCGATACCATCTCGACGCCAAGGAACCCGCTTCACTGGCACACTTTGTCGGGCCCTCATTGTACGTGCTCGATCGTGACGAGGCGGTTTTCCCCGGCGTCGAGTGGCTCGTGGACGACGAACTCTCTTCCGGCTCGCTCGACATCGCTGCGGGACATGCCGATCACATCCGCGGTGTCGTACACCCCAACTGGATCACGATTCCCGCGATGGGAGTCCACGGGCGGCACGGGACGGTCGGGCTCTTGTGGAACGTACACCAGAAATGGGACGGCACTCGCGACCGGCCGGGGGCAATCTTCGGATCGCCGGACCAGGCCCGCAACCTCCGGTCCCACCACATGGCCCTGTTTCTGCCGAACCCGCCCGAGTTCGTCAAGCCGAATACGTTGCGGATCGAGCCCGCCAAAGAGTACCGCCTGGAGCCCGGCAAGCCGCTGAAGCTGGAAGCCCTGATCTATGCCGACGGCGAGGCTAAGGATGCCCTCGCGGCCGTGGACGAGTGGGTCCGGCAGTTCGGTATCCCGCAGCCGGCACCGCTTCCGCGGGGCTCTTACGAGCGGGAAATCGAGTTTTCCATGCAGGCATATCTCAAGTCGCTTTGGGTCCCGGAGGAGAAAACCTGGTGGACGACCAAGGGCGGCGGGATGATGTCGGGCAAGGACCGCGCGAGGGCGTTCGTGGCCGACCTGTTGCTCGGCGAATTGCTCAGCCCGAATCCGGAGGTCCGCCGGCAGTGCCGGGCCCGGGCCGACGAGGTGCTCAATCTGATCGGCGGCGAGCCCCGTCCGGACGCCCAGCGGCAGCCCGGCCGCGTGGACTTGCTGCTGGGAGACGCCACCGCGGCCGCCAGTCTTCTGTCAGCCCGGGGGAACGACGGGGCCTGGCGCTTCGACGCCGACCAGGAGGGCCAAGGCCCGTTCGTCGGCTTGGACTACCACGACCTCGGCCCGGACAACGCCGCGGAAGTGGGCACCTGCGCGGCCAGGGCCACTCAGGTCCTCCGCTACGCCCGGATCACCGGCGACCGCGCGGCCTATCAGCAGATGCTGAAGACGCTGGAGTTCATGGAGCGGTTCCGCGTGCCGCGGGCGGCCCAAGTCTGGGAGGTGCCGGTCCACACGCCCGACATCCTCGCCGCGGCCGAGGCCGCCGAGGCCTATATCGAGGCGTATCGCTTTAGCGGCGACCCGCGCTGGCTCCGCAACGCGGTGACCTGGGCCCGCCGCGGGCTGCCGTTCGTGTACCTCTGGGACGACCCGCAGAAGCCGTTCTTGCTCGGGGGGAGCATTCCGGTCTTCGGGGCCACGTGGATGCAGGGCTCGTGGTTCGGCCGGCCCGTGCAGTGGAACGGGCTCCGCTATGCCGAGGCCATCCTCAAGCTCTCCGAGTACGACAAGAGCTACCCCTGGCGGCAGATTGCTGAGATGGTCACCCGCAGCGCGATCCACCAGCAGGACGCGACCGGAGAGAACGTCGCCCTGTGGCCGGACAACGTCGGGGCGGTGGCCTCGGACAAGTGCCCATGGGTCTTTTCGCCGCGGATGATCCTGGCCAACGTGCTGAAGCTCATGGGCCGCGACGAAGAGCCTGCGACGGTGATCGTCGGGCAGGGCGAGCGCCGGCTGCACATCACGGCCACGGCCAAGGTCGCGGATGTCTCGTGGGACGGCAAGACGTGCTCGTTCGGCGCGGCGTATCCGCCGGGTGAGCAGGGGACGGTGGTGATCTTCAACGTGGCCAAGCCGACCGCGGTGCTCCTGGACGGCAAGCCGATCTCGCCGCGCGACGACGTGGAGAAGGGCCCCCAGCCCGGCTGGCGCTACGAAGCAAGCACCGCTTGCCTGGCAATCCGCATTGCCAGGGACGGCCCGAGCAAGGTGCGGATCGACGGGGCCGCATGGCGGTACGTCGAGCGGCTGCCGCAACTCGCCGAGCGGATCGCCTTCGAGTTCAACGAGTCGCTCGAAGGCTGGCTGCCGCTCCACCAGGTCTCGGACCTGGCGGTCCGCGACGGGGCGTTGACCGGCCATATCGACGGTGGGGATCCCTACTTGGGCCGGTCGCTGCTGCGGGTCCGCGGCGATAGTTGCCCGGTGATCGTGCTGCGGATGAAGGTCACCGCCGGCCAGGGCGGCCAGCTCTATTGGTCCACGGAATCCGCGCCGGGGTTCAGCGAGCAGCAGGTAGTCACCTTTCCGCTCCAGGCCGACGGAGAGTGGCACGAGTATCCGCTGGAAGTCGGGCAGCACCCGAAATGGGCCGGGCAGACGATCACCGCGCTGCGGCTCGACCCCGGCAACGGGGCCCCCTCCGGTGAGTTTGCCGTCGATTACCTCCGGTCAAGGCAGGATCCGAAGTAGCGCGACACGCCGCCGAAAAGCCTCCGATACCGCCTGCCTAAGGCTTCATCCGCGGCGAAGGTCCCTTACAATGGAAACCCAGTAGCGTAACTTGGACTAAGGCAGCGATGGGCACTCTCACGACGAAGGGTCTGGACATGAAGCACTCGGGCTGGAAGCAGATATTCGTGGAGTGGCCCCACGAAATGCCCCGAAGGGGTGTGTTGGTGACGACCTTTGAGGAGCAGATCCCCTTCAACGGCTTTCTGACCGGCGAGGAGCTTCTCTTCGTCGAGCGGCAGACCCCCGATGTCACCGGCGGCCGCGCGGTAATCCTCCCCTATGAGAACGTGGCCGCCGTGAAGCTCGTAGACGTGGTGAAGCCGAAGGCCCTGCGGACGATGGGCTTCGAAGGGACATTGGTGGAAAAGTAGCCGGGAACATGGGCAATCCCCTCCATCTAGGGGCGGACGCTGAGGGGCCTCTTCAGATGGCGGTTCCTGCGGGTGGGTGGCCGGCGGACATTTGGGCATTTCTTTCGCCCCCTTGCGCACCGCTTCTCTTTTTGGGCTATAAACTTATAATGCGAAGTTCGGAGCCGGGTTGACCCGGGGGAGATTGCCGGGGGATTCGGTTCCACCCGCAGGATGTGTCACCGCGGTGCCGCGGATCGCGCGCCGCAGTTCGCTTAACAGTCCAGACAAAGGGAGTATTTCGTGGCCAAATCACCTGAAAAGCCGGAACAAGAAGGCGAAACCCCTGCCCAGAACCCCGCCGCGGAAGCACCAGCCGCAGCCCCGGAAGCCCAAGCGCAGCAGCCGCAAGCGCCGCCGGTTCGAATGCAGGTCCAAATCGACGACACCAAGGCGTTGGCCTGCTATTCCAATTTTTGCCGGGTGACGGGTACCCCGGAGGAGTTAATCGTCGACTTCGGCTTGAATCCGCAACCCATCGGGGTGCCGACTCAGCCCATCCAGATCTCCCAGCGGATCATTACCAATTTCTACACCGCGAAGCGGATGCTCCACGCCCTGCAAATGACCGTGCAGCGGCATGAGGCGACCTTCGGGGTGTTGGAGATCGACGTTCAGAAGAGAGTTCGGAGCGGCTTCGGGGCTCCCCCGGCACGCTAGTCGGCGGCCGGAAGACCGGTCCAGACCTAAACTTGCACCCCCGCGAAGCCGCGGCCAGCCGTCGCGGCTTCGTCGGGAGGCTGCTTCCGGAGTCAGGCCCCTCTATTGCGTGAACCGAGCCGCGGCCTGGACTTGTCGCGCCTGCATCATCGCCCGTTCCGCGTCCGCGATCCGGCCGGCCTTCTGGCAGAGGAGGCTCATGGCAATGAAGCTGAACGGGTCCTCCGGCTCCAACTCGCAGACCATTTCGGCATGACGGATCGCCGCGTCGAAGTCTTCCTGCCGGCCGCAGAACACGCTCAGGGCCGAGTGCGCCAACGCATAGTCGGGGTCGCTCGTGAGCAACTCGCGGAGCCTGCCGACCGCTCCCTCCCAATCCCCCCCCTGCTGGAGCTTGATCGCTTCGTCGTACAGAATGTCGCTGGTGGGCATCGACTTCTCCCTGGATAGCCAGCCGCACTCGATACCCGCCGCGGTGGGGGGTGAGTCGACCTGGTGGTGTTCCCGTGCCCCAAGTTTATGCGGACCGGAGGGATGGGACCAGGGGCCGGGCAAGGCCCGCAAAACCGGCATAACGGTTTGAACTGGCTTGGGTTAGCCAACCGATAAGAACTGCCGCGCGAGGCTCTCAAGGACCACAGCCGGGCGGGCATACGTCGCTCGCCTTCATTCATCGCGCAGCGCTGCAAGTCTGAAGGGGGGAAACCGGTGTACAAGCCATTTCCGAAACGTCTTGCCCTGGCAAGACCGTCGTTCCGTGCGCACTCGACGGCCGTCATCAGTCCGGCCGCTCAAATCGGCAGCGAGGTGGAGATCGGGCCGTTCTGCGTGATCGAGCCCGACGTGGTGATCGACAGCGGTTGCCGGCTGGAAAGCCGCGTTGTCCTGAAAAGCGGAACCCGCCTCGGCCCCAACAACCACGTCTTTGAAGGGGCCATCCTTGGCGGCCTGCCGCAGCACGTCCACATTCCGGAACGGCCGGGCAAGGTGGTCACCGGCGCGGGGAACACCATCCGCGAGAACGTCACCATCCATCGCGCCTTGGAGGAAGACGAGGCGACGATCCTTGGCGACAACAACCTCTTGATGGTCAACGTCCACATCGCCCACGACTGCCGCGTGGGCAACAACACCATCTTCGCCAACAACGCGATGCTGGCCGGCCACGTGACCGTGGGCGATCGGGCGTACGCTTCCGGGGCGGTGGCCGTACACCAGTTCTGCCGCATCGGCTCCCTGGCGATGGTCGGCGGCCAATCGCACGTCGTCAAGGACGTGCCTCCCTTCGTCACGATCGACGGCTTGAGCAGCTACGTGGTCGGTTTGAACCAGATCGGGCTGCGGCGGGCCGGCCACAGCGCGGCCGAAGTCCGCCGGCTCAAAGAGGCCTACCGCGTCATCTACCGCAGCGGGCTGACATGGAACGAGATCCTCGCCCGGCTCCGCGACGAGTTCTCCGACGGGCTGGCCGCGCTGTTCTACCAGTTCCTTTCCACGACCACCCGGGGCATCATCTCCGAACGGCGTCTGCCTCCCGGCGCCACGCTCAAGCTCCGCCGCGAATCGGACGAAGACGAGCTTTGGCAGTCCGCCGCGAGCGAGCCAGCCGCGCGGCGGAAACTCGCCTGAGTTCCGGGAAGCCGGCAGCCTGCCGGCCCCTGGTCCCTTTCCGACCGGGCGGTGGTATACTGCCTGCTCGGCGGCCCGGGGGCTCCCGGGCGTCGGTTCGCAGCAACCCATTTGCAGTTCGGGGAGGTGTTGCCATGCGCTGGACAGGCTTTCTTGTGGTGCTCGGCGTGCTCGCGGCGTCGCTGGCGGCGGCTGCAGAAAAGGCGAAGGTGGAAGGATATGCCAAGCAGCCCGTGCGGGAACATCTGGACCGCGGGCTTGTGGCGCTACGGATCGAAAAGACGAAGGTCTACGTCGGCTGGCGGCTCCTCCTTTCGGACGCCGGCAACACAGCGTTCAACCTCTATCGCCGGGCCGGTGATGCCCCTCCCGTCCGCGTGAACGCAGAGCCGATCCGCCGCACCACCGATCTCGTCGACCCGTCGGCGCCGGCCGATGCCGGGCTGCGGTACTTTGTTCGGCCGGTTCTCGGCAGCGGCGAGGGCGAGCCGTCGCCCGAGGTCGCCATCGCCGCGCCGGACCCGAAAAAGCCCTATCTCACCATCGGCTTGCAGGGCGACTACACGTTCCAGAAGGCCGGGATTGCCGACGTGGACGGCGACGGCCGCTACGATTTCGTCATCAAGCAGCCCAACGCCAACATCGACCCGTACGAAAAGCAGGGCTACTGGAGCCGCAGCCCCGACACCTACAAGCTGGAGGCCTATCGGCACGACGGCCGCTTCCTCTGGCGCTATGATCTGGGTTGGGCCATCGAGCGCGGCATCTGGTATTCGCCCTACGTGGTTTACGACCTCGACGGCGACGGCAAGGCCGAGGTGGCCCTCAAGACCGGCCAGGGCGACCCCCGCGACAAAGACGGCCGCGTGCAAAGCGGACCCGAGCACCTGACGATTCTGGAGGGTCTGAGCGGCAAGCCGGTGGCGCGGGTCGATTGGCCCTCGCGGGAGAGCTTCACGGGGCCGGGGGCCTACAACTATGCTTCTCGCAACCAGTTGTGCGTTGCCTGCCTGGACGGGAAGACCCCCTGCCTGATCGTCGAGCGGGGGACCTACAATTTCATGACCGCGGTGGCGTACGAGTTCCACGGCGGCAAGCTGCGCGAGCTTTGGCGATGGGACAACCGGGACCGGCCGCGGCAGTGGCGCGGCCAGGGGGCCCACTGGATGCACGCGGCCGACGTGGACGGCGACGGCCGCGACGAGGTGCTTCTCGGGTCGGCCGTGCTGGACGACGACGGCTCGCCCCTCTGGTCCACCGGGCTGGGCCACCCCGACCATTTCTACGTGGGCGATCTGGACCCCGAGCGGCCCGGATTGGAGATCTACTACGGGATCGAGTCCCGCGGCCCCCGGAACACCATGTGCATGGTCGAGGCCAAGACCGGCCGCATCCTTTGGGGCCATGACCGCCCGACACAGCACATCCACAGTTCCGGCCTGTGCTCGGACATCGACGGCGCCCATCCCGGCGCCGAATGCTACAGCGGCGAGCGGGACACCAAGGAGCGCTGGCTCCGAGACGGCAAGGGGAACGTGCTGTCGAACGAGGACTTGGGCGGCCTGTCGCCGCGGGCTGCCTATTGGGACGCCGATTTGCAGCGGGAGCTGGTGGTCGGGTCCAGGATCGCGAAGCACCGCGGCCCGGTGTTGCCGCCGCGCATCGAAGGGGCGCTGGTGGCCGTGGCCGACGTCCTGGGCGACTGGCGCGAAGAGATCATCACCAGCGTGGCCGGGCAACTGCGGGTCTACACCACGACCATCCCCGCCGCCGACCGCCGAGTGTGCCTGGTGCAAGACCCGCTTTACCGCATGGACGTGGTCTGTGCCGCGATGGGCTACTACCAGGTCCCCATGACCAGCTACGACCTGGCCACGGGCAAGAGGTAAGCTGCCGAGTGCCGAAGACAGGACTTGAACCTGCACTCCCTTAACGGGAACTAGGTCCTGAACCTAGCGCGTCTGCCAATTCCGCCACTTCGGCGCACGTTCCATTTCTATAGGAGCGGGCGGAAAAATGCAAGCCCCGCTCCCCGTGCCGGAGGGGGGCTCGCCCTCCCGGCGTCACGCAACGTCCGTTGGCCGCGGAGCGGCAGTCGGTTCACGAACAGGGCCAACGGGACCCTCGGGTCCCAGCCCTCGGTTACCCGCTTGGCGTCAGGGTGGAGTCAGGGTGTAGTCGGCCGGGGGAGGCGGATCGCTGCCTTCTCGCGTGATGAGGAACATGTAGACGGCAACGTCGATGTTCTTGTCGATACTGTGAGCCGTCCCGTCGACGAACAGGTGATTCACCACGTTCCCGTGGTTGCTGCTGGGCCCGTATTTCTGACCAAAGACCCCGGAGACGGTCGGGATGTACCAGCCCCCGTCCGGCGGCAAGGCGCTGTAACTGTGATTCAGGTACGTTCGGAAATTGGCCGAAAGGCTGCTTTCGTCGCCATACCTTCCGTTGAAGCCGAAGGGATGCCAGAAACGCCCGCTATAAGAGTTGTCGAACGTCACGTAGTCCCAGTGCGCTCCGTCGGTGGACTGCCGATCGGTGGGCAGCCCGACCAGGGCGGCTTCCCATCCCAGAGGCCAGCGCGCGTAAAACTCCTCGACCGTTTCCACGGCCAGGATCGTGTGCGAGGTTCCATCCTTCTTGAAACTGCTGAAGGTCAGCCGGGAGCCGGGGAAACAGGCCCCGTCGGGATGCCTCTTGATGTCCTCCGGCGACAACGGCAGAGGCCGCGGGTAGTCCGGCGTCGTAGGATTGAGCGAGGCCACGTTCAGGCTTCTGAAATGCGTGGCGCCCATCACCTTGTAATTCGTCAGCGCCTCCATCGGCGTCGTCGTGCGGTCCGCGTACGGGTCCTTGCCGAAGGTCGGGCAGATGAATTCCGGCAGCGAGGTTTGGCGGGCGACGGAGTGGGCATCCACCGCAGACCCGGGCGGGTACCAGATCAGCGGCTTCCCTTTCATCAGATCGAGCGTATTCCAAAGGCCCTCTTTCTCCAGGTCCGGAAGGAGGTCCACGATCCAGCTCCAGCCCTGCATGTCGATGATCGCCCCCCGGGCGTTCCGGATCACGCGGCAGGAAGGCGGAAAGCACTTCCGCTTCTCGTGGACGTTATGAAAGGCCAGCCCGATCTGCTTTAGCTTGTTCAAGCAGGACACCTTCCGGGCTGACTCCCGCGCGGCCTGGACTGCCGGCAGCAGGAGCATGATCAAGATCCCAATGATCGTGATGACCACCAGGAGTTCCACGAGCGTGAACCCCGGCTTGCGAGCGCGAAGCACCATAGCACACCTCCCTTGATGAGCAAGCTATGAGGAAACTCAGGCGGCGCGGCGTGCCGCACGGAACATGTCCTCTCGACGGCTGTGCAAATGAGAAGTGTGGCGGCTCATGCCCTCCACGCTCCTGGCCCAAGAAACGCGCGGAGAATCCCACCGCATTGTCCATCTATTTTACCTACGCCCGGGACACGGTGTCAAACATTACCCCCCGCTCTATGGGGGGGGCTGTGTTACAGGCCCGAGCGGGCGATTCCCGCCGTTTCGTGACGGTCCTCCAAGAGGTGGCCGATTGCCGGAGGCCAGCAACTCCGCTAATCTGCACGGGTCGGCTCGTGCCGGCAGTCGGAGCCGGCTATTGTCGGGGCCGGGCCGAGGGGTTTTCGCTGGTGGGGTTCCCGTGCCGCAGGTCGAGCCCGAAAAAGAGCGGCGGTTTGCAGTCGAGGTGGTGCGAAAACTCCGCACGGCCGGCTTCCATGCCTATTGGGCAGGCGGCTGCGTCCGCGACCGACTCCTGGGACGGCAGCCGAAGGACTACGACGTGGCCACCGACGCCACCCCGGCGGAGATCCGCGAGGTGTTCCGCCGGCGGCGGACCATCGCCGTGGGGGCCGCCTTCGGGGTCATCACGGTGCTCGGATCGCGCGGGGCCGGCCAGATCGAGGTGGCCACCTTCCGGCGCGACGACACGTACAGCGACGGCCGCCACCCCGACCGCGTCACGTTCAGCACGCCGCAGGAGGACGCCTCCCGCCGCGATTTTACGATCAACGGCCTCTTCTTCGATCCTCTGGAAGAGCGCGTCATCGATTTCGTGGGCGGCGAGGCGGACCTGGCCGGGCGGCTGATCCGCGCCATCGGCGACCCGAGCCAACGGTTCCGGGAAGACAAGCTGCGGCTGTTGCGGGCGGTGCGTTTTGCGGCGACGTTCGATTTCGCCCTGGAGGCTCAAACCGCCGAGGCGATACGGAGGATGGCCGCGGAGATCACCGTGGTCAGCGCGGAGCGGATCGGCGCGGAGATGCAGCGGATGCTCGTCGACCCGCACCGGAGCCGGGCAGTCCGGCTGCTCTTGGAGACCGGGCTTGCCGCGGCGGTCTTGCCCGAGGTGGTCCCGACCGACGCCGAGCAGCAAGCCCGACTGGAGCGGGCGCTGGCGATTCTCGACCGGCTCTGCGAGCCCGGGTTCCCCTTGGCGTTGGCGGCATTGCTGCACCTTGGGGTCGACTCGCCGGATGCTGCGGCGGTGTGCCAACGGTGGCGGCTCTCGAATGCGCACGTCGAGCGCGTCGCCTGGCTCGTCGGGCATCGTGCGGCGCTGCGGCAGGCCCGGCAGCAACGGTGGTCTCGACTGCAAAGGGTCCTGGTGGCCGAAGGGATTGAGGACTTGTTGGCGCTGGAGGAGGCGGTGGTGCGGGCCGAGTCGGGCGACGCGGGCGACGTGGCATGGTGCCGCGAGCGGCTGAAGCAGCCGCGCGAGGTTCTCGACCCGCCGCCGCTTGTGACTGGCGACGATCTCCTGCGTCACGGCGTTCCTCCCGGCCCGGTCTACCGGGTCCTCTTGGAGCGCGTCCGCGACGCGCAGTTGGACGGGGAAGTGCAGGACCGCACGCAGGCATTGGAGATCGTGGACCGGCTGCTGGAAAGGATGAAGGATGAGGGTTGAAGGATGAAGGATGAAGGATGAATGCTGATAGCTGATAGCTGATAGCTGATAGCTGATAGCCGAAAGCTGAGAGCTGACAATGGACAAGAAGATCAAGAAGAAGATCGATGCGTTGAACCAGCGGATCCAACGGCTGCGTCAGCAGTTGGCGGGGGCTAAGAAGCAGCGCGACGACTCCGCGGAAAGGCCGGTCCTGGAGCGTCAGCTCGCCGAGGCCGAAGCCGAGCTGGCAAAGGTCAAGGGCGCATCACGGTGAATCGCCCATCAGCCGCAGGAGGAGCAACATGCCGAACGACAGATCCGCGATGACACGTCGCCGCTTTCTTGCCGGGTCGCTGGCTGCGGGGACGGGATGGCTCTTGGCCGGGCGGCTCCCGGCCGCCGAACCCGCCGGCGATGCCAACCGCTGGGCACTTCTCTCCGACACCCACGTCTGGGAGCACCGCGATCGAAAGCACCGCGGCGTCAACCCCGTGGAGGGATTCCTTCAGGTGCGGGAGGAGATTCTGGCCCTCCGGCCGCGTCCTGCGGGGATCGTCTTCGCGGGCGACTGCGTCTTCCTGGAGGGTCGCGCGGCCGACTACGCAGTCCTGGCCGATCTGGTCGAGCCGCTGCGGAAGGCGGGCATCGGCCTGCACTTCGCCCTGGGAAACCACGATCACCGCGAGAACTTCTGGAGCGCGTTTCCCGAGGCCAGGCGGGCGGGAAAACCCGAGGTGCCGAACAAGCACGCAACGATTGTTTCCGCCGCCGAGGCCAACTGGTTTCTGCTCGACTCGCTGGAGAAGACCCAGGAGACGCCCGGCCGGCTGGGAAAGGCGCAACTCCAGTGGCTTGCCAAGGCCCTCGACGCCCGGCGCGAGAAACCGGCCCTCGTCGTAGCGCACCACCCGCGCGACGCGGCGGGCGCCATCGAGGGTCTCAAAGATACGGACGCCCTGTTCGACGTCCTGTTGCCGCGCAACCAGGTCAAGGCGTACTTCTTCGGCCACACGCACCGCTGGGAGGTCTCGGAGCACCGGGGGATCCACCTGGTGAATCTGCCGGCAACCGCGTGGGTCTTCAACCCAAAGGAACCTCGTGGTTGGGTCGACGCTCACCTGGGGCCCGGCGGCATCGCGCTCACGCTCCACGCCCTGGACAAGAAGCACAAAGCCGACGGTCAAACCGTGGAGCTCGCTTGGCGCGGTTGACGCCGCGCCCCGCTGGCTGTTGGCCGCGCTGGGGCCTTACTTGCGAAACGGCAGCGGCCCGGGAATTTTGCCTTGGCCGGGCACGCTCTGTTCGACGGTTTTCATGAAGGCCCTTCCCAACGCGCCGGCAAGCGTCTTCTTGCCCTCCTTGTTCGCTGGAGTGCCTGGAGTACCCGGAGTGCTCGGCGCGCTAGGAGTGGTTGCGCTGAACGGGTCGTCGGAGCTATCCTTGGGAGCGGCGGGCTTCTTGGCATCCTCCTTTCCCTCGGGCGGCTGGGCCGCGTCGGGTGGGGACGGAGGAGTCGGCGCTGCTCCCGGAGGCCCCGAGGGGCCCGAGGGCATGGGCATTCCCGACGGCGGCCCTCCCGGGGGGCCGGGGGGAGTCGCTTTCCCCGGCGCCCCGCCCGACGACCCGGAGTCCTTGCCGCCGCACGCCGAAATCAGCAAGAGCAATCCCAAACAGAGCGTTACCCCAAGTATCTTTTTCATCGGAGTTCTCCATACAGCTTGCAGACAAAGGGAAACCTTCCCCGCCGGTCCCGTGGGTCTATCGCGGCGAGGTGTCTCGGCCGACCATCGGCCGCCGCATTAAACATGACCACCCCAGGTAGCCCGCCTTCCGATAGGGGCTTTCAAAAGTGAACGGGCGGAGGTGGATAAACTCGAACAGCCGCCCGAGTTCCCAACGTATCTCCTCTTCCGAGACCGGCGGCGGTCCGCCTTCGGCCTTCTCGTCCGAGTTCCCGGCAAGCGCAAGGTACAGCGAGCCGGGGTACGTCACCCGCCAGAGCAAGTCTAACAACCGCGACAACTCCGCGCGGCGGATGAAGTGGTAAAAGCCGGCGTCGTAGACCAGGTCGAAGGAGCCCGAGTGCTCGGCGAAGTGGAACACGTCGTCCAGCACGATGCGCACCAGCGCCCCGCTTCGCTCGGCCCGGGTGCGGGCCCGCTCGATGGCGGTCGGCGAGGAGTCGACCGCGGTGACCTCAAAGCCGCGTTGCGTCAGGAACACCGCGTCGGCCCCGGTGCCGCAGCCGAGCTCGAGGATCGGACCCGGCTTGATCAGACCTTCGTCGACAACCCGGACCAATTCCGCCGCAGGCAACCCCGTCTCCCAAGGAGGGGTCCCTTCCCGATACATGGTGTCCCAATCGGGTCGTGCGGATGAGCCCGGCTCGGCTAAGGGCGACGTCTCGTGCTCTATCAAGGGGATCAAGCTCCATCTCTCTGGGGGTAGCAACGGGCGACTTCCGGCCACTTTAATAGTCAGACTCCCGCTCCGCCTCCGGGGTTCCGCCGATATGCCGGCTTCCGCGGCGGCCGAAGGCGGACGAACGTCCAACAAGTAAGTTTCCGCTCTTGGGGCCCTTTTGGCAAGCGGCGGAGGGACGGTGCCGGACCCGTCCACCCTCTGAGACCACCAATGCGCCTGGTTTGCATCACCGACTTGCACGGCGTTCGGGCTGCCCTGGAGCGCGTGCTGGCCGACGCCGGGGAGGCAGACGTTGTCCTTCTCGGCGGCGATCTGACGAGCTTCGGGTCGCCGATCGACGCCGAGAGGGCAGTCCGCGTTGCCCAGGAAAGGGCCCCTTTGGTGTTGGCCGTGGTCGGCAACACCGATTCCGCCGCCATTCAAGAGCGGCTGGTCGAGCTGGGCGCGTCGCTCCACGGCCGAGGGGTGATGTCCGGCGGCGTGGGCCTGCACGGGCTGTCCGGCATTCCGCCTTGGAAGCGCGGGATGTACCAGTTAAGCGAGGAGGAACTGGCAGCGGCGCTCGAATCCGGATACGCACAGATCGCCCGGTGCCGGCACCACGTCCTGCTGGCCCACGCGCCGCCTCATGGACTTCACGCGGACCGCACGTTCTCGGGCATCCATGCCGGCAGCACGGCGATGCGCTCCTTTGTCGAACGGACGCGACCCGCCCTGGTCCTCTGCGGCCACATTCACGAAGGCCGGGGGATCGAACAGCTCGGGCCAACCACGATCGTCAACTGCGGCCACGGGGCGCTCGGGCAATACGCCTTGGTCGAAGCGGGCGATCGGATCCAGGTCGAGCTGCGGCAAGCGTGAGAGTGCGCCCGGCGGGCTGCGTCACTCCGCCGGTCGTGCCAGCGCGTGCCGGCGCATCTGTGCGGCAATGAAGAACGAACCGGTAATGCAAATCAAGTCCTCCGGCGCAGCCAGGGCACGGACGTGGTCCCACGCCTCCGCCGGCCCCGGGCAAACCCGCAAGCGACGGCCGCCGGTCAACTCCGTGGCCACCGCGACCAACTCCTCGAGGGGCACTGCCCGAGGGTTGTCCAGGTATCGCGTGAGGATTACCGTATCGAACTCGTCGACGAGCTGCTCGAGCATCCCGCGGACGTCCTTTCCCTGGGTGGCCGCGAAGACCAGGAGCCGTCGCGGGGCCGAGAAGTGCTCGTTCAGCACGCGAATCAGGGCTGCCACCGAGGCCACGTTATGAGCGCCGTCGATCACCACAGCCGGCTGCCGGGCGATGATCTCCACGCGGGCCGGCCAAACCAATCCCTCCAGCCCGCTGCGGATCGCTTCTTCCGGGATCCTCCAGCCCCCCTCCTGCAACTGGGCCAGCGCGGCCAAGGCCACGGCCGCATTCGCCGCCTGATGATGTCCCAACAGCCGCAGCGGGATACCGCGGTACGCGCGCTCCTCGAGACAGCCTCTGGCGCAGAAGTCGACCTTGCCCGCGTCGAGAAGAAATCCCGGATCGCGCGGCGGGTGGTACCGAAAATCGAAATCGACCCCCAGCTCGATCAGCCGCGAGCGGCGGCGCCGGCACACCTGCCGGATTACTTCCCGCGGCCCGGAATCGACAACGCCGCTGATCACCGGAACCCCCGGCTTGACGATCCCCGCTTTCTCCCGGGCGATCGCCTCCAACGTGTTGCCCAATTCCCTGGTGTGGTCGAGACTGATGCTGGTGATGATCGAGACTTGGGGCCGGCACACGTTGGTCGCATCGAGCCGGCCCCCAAGGCCGACCTCCAGCACGACCGCGTCGGCCTTGCACGCGGCGAAATGGAGGAAGGCCAGGGCCGTGGTGGTCTCGAAAAACGTGGGACCGCACTCCGCCGGCTGCCGGGCCGCCGCCGATTGGTCCATCGCTTCCACTGCGGGCCGCACCCGGTCGACCAGATCGACGAGATCCTCCGCCGAGCAGGCCCGGCCGTTGATTGCGATGCGCTCCTCCACACGATCGAGGTGGGGCGACGTGAACAGACCCGTGCGGTATCCGGCCGCCGTCAACACGGCCGCCATCATTGCGGCCGTGGAGCCTTTTCCCTTGGTGCCCGCTATGTGGATGATCGGGAGACCTCGCTGGGGATTGCCCAAGCGGGTCAAGAGTTCCCGGATGCGCCGGAGCCTGAACTGGCGCCCGCGATACGGCACCACCAACGTCCGTTCGTAGTCCACCCGCTCGGAAAGCAGCCGCAAGGCGGCTTCCCGCCGGGTGTTTGTATCGAGGCTCAGCGAAACGGACATGGACGATGCCTCGCCGTGCCGACGGTCTGCAAAGGGGCCAGTGTACCGGGCGCGAATCGCTTTGTCTCGGGGGCAGAATCGCGCTACGGGGCCTTCGGCTCCAACGGCGGGGTCTCAGGAGCCGAAGATTGGAGCCCTTGGACGGCATCCCGTGCGCTTTTCAGCAGGGTGGCACTTCGCGATTTCTGGGCCGCGGAGACTGCCACCTCCCCGATTCGTTTGGCTTCTTCTCCCCGCCCGGCCTTCACCGCCTCCTCAAGCACCAAGAGCCCCTGTTCGGCGATCTCCCGATAGACCTGGTAGATCCGGGCCGAGCCGGCGCACTCTTCCAGCAGCTCCACTTTCAGCGAGAGTGGATCGACCGCGTGGACCTCGGCGATCTTCTCCACCGCGTCGCAGGCCAGGGCTGGTTTGCCGGCGGCCGCGGCCAGGTCCCTCGCCTCGCGGAACATGACGAACTGCGCTTCCGGCTCGCCCTGGATGGCTGCTCCGGCCTCCAGCAGCTTCTGGGCCAGGGCCGATTTGCCGCCGGGGCTCGTGGCCTTCCGGTACTCCGCCTGGAATCGGGCCTTGACTGCCTGCTCGGCCTCTTGGAGCTTCGCCGGGTCCAGGGCCGGCAGCGTCCGGCTGCCCCGGACGCCCGGCCGAGCCGCTGCGTCGAGTTCGGCCAGCAGATTCGTGACGTCCTCGCCTTGCTCCGCGGCCTCTTCCCAAAGACTCCGGGCCCGCCGGCGGTCGCCGTTGGGGTCCATCGCCATGTACGTCCCCAGCAGGATCTTGGACGAGGGGTGCTTCGCGAAGCCGCTTTCGACCAGGGCCTCGATCACCGGCCGGGGAAGCTCCTGGAGCCGGCAGGTCTGGTTCTTTCCCTCGCTCCGGAAGGTCAATTGCGTGGCGTCGGCCGCCACCACGATGATCGGCGTGTTGCCGATCGTCAATTCCTGGGCCGGAGTCAAGCCGGCCAGGACCCGCCTCATCCCCTTCCAAAACTCCTCAAGGTTGCCCGTCAGGGCTTCCAGCCTCACGACCTCGGCCTCTTCGGGCGGGGCCTGGGCCGTGGCCCGGGCGGCTTCGAGCTGCCGTTTGGCGGCAGCGAAATCCCGCTTTGTCAGCGCGAACCTGGCCGTCGCGACTGCCTTGCGAAAGGTCTCCTGCTTCTTGGGATCGACGGCGGGCCGCGGCCCCGGTTCGCCGGCCGGCGGCCTTGCTCCCTCCGGCCCTGGCTCCTCTCCGGCGGGCTTTTCTTGGGGTGGCACTGCGCTATCGCCGGGTGCGGGGGCCTGCGATTCGGATCCCGTCGGCTTCGGCTGCGGCGACGCCGCCTCGATGCGGCCGCCCAAGGGTTGCGCTCCCGGCGGAATAGAGCTTCCCGGTTCGTCCTGCCCCGTCGGTTTTGGCGGGGCCGTCGGTCCCAACCGAGGCGCCGGTCTCGATTCGGCCGCCGCGTCGTTGCGGGCAGTCTCGGGCGGCTGCCGATAGTGCTGGTAAAGCAGGAGCCCGGCGACCAGCATCGCCGTCGCCGCCATAACGCAGGCCATCCGCAGCAGGAGCGGCGCCACGCCCGGCAACGCCTCCGGAGCGGCAGTCTGCCCGCGCAACGCGGCGTCGTAAGCTGCCTTGGCTGCGGGGTCCAAGAGACAGGCTTTTGCCTGGCCCACGGCATCGAGCATCTGTTGCCACTGGGCAAGGTGCGGGCCGGGACGAATGCGGCGAATCCGGGCGACCAGGGCATCGGCCTCCCGGGCAATGGCCTCTGCACTCCCTTCGCAGAGCGGCAGTCCGAGCAGTTCGTAATGGTTGCCGGGCTGCCGTCCGTCCGGGATGCCGAGCCACTCGCGGTAGGCGTTGAATGTGTCTTGCACTGGGGCCGATCTCTTGTTCTAGCGGATTGTGGCCGGCGAGCACCTCGCCGGTTTACGCCTACTGCTATTATTACTCCGGTGTACCTCCGCGCCGCAAGCCTGCCGCGAACGCGGGATTCGCCCGTCGCCAGAGGGGGTCGTTCCACCGGCTGCGAAACGGTATGCTTTCGAGGGAACTCCGGTACGGCGGCGGACGTCTACTACCGTAGGGTGGCTCGCGCCGCTCGCCTGTCAATTCGGACAATCTCCAACAGCTCACCGGATCCAGGAGAATGGGTCATGAAATGGACTGGCCTCGTCGGATGGCTTCTCCCCGTCGGGACGTTGTGGATGGGTCTTGCCGCGGCCGGTGCCGCCGAACCTCGGGACAACGACATGCAGCGCCAACAACTCCAGAGAGCGTTTCAAGCCGGCAACTACAAGGACGCCTACGAGGGCCTGCGCAAGCTGGCCTTGGACCCGCAGGACAGCCCGCTCCGAGTCCGCGACGACCTCCGCATGGGCGTGCAAGCGTTGCAGCAGCTCAACCGGGTCTCGGAAATCGACGGCTTCGTGGAAGCGGTGATCGCCGTCCACAAGGCCAATTGGCGGCTGCTGTGGGCCGCGGCGGAAACCTACTTGCAGGTGCCGCACCAGGGCTTCATGATCGCCGGCAAGTTCGAGCGGGGGGGGCATCGCGGCGGCGGCCAGATGGTCCATGCCCAAGAGCGGGACCACGTCCGGGCGCTACAGCTCATGGCCCAGGCGATCCCGCCGGCCCGGCAGGACAACGACCGCGGCGAGGTGGCCAACCTCTTTCTCTCCCTGTCGCGGATGCTCCTGAGCGGGCGCGGCCAGCGCGAGGCATGGCGGCTCCAGTACGCGACCGACTTGAGCGTCCTGCCCGATTACGAGCCGGGCTGGGGCTACCACATGCCCACGCGCGGGGCCCCGGTGGACGAGGAGGGGAACCCCGTCTTCCACTCCGTGCCCAAGAATTGGGAAGAGGCCCGAAGCGACGGCCAGCGCTGGCGGTGGTGCCTGGTCCAGGCGATGGAGTTCGACGCCAGCCGCATCTCGGAAGTGCGGATGGAGTTCGCCAACTTCCTCCACGAGCAGCTCGGCGTGCAGACGATGGCGGAATACGGCTGGTTCTTCGGCCGAGCGGCCACCGACGACAGCAAGGAAGACCAAAGCGGCACCTACGCCCTCCACACCCTGAAGGAGACCGAGACCATCGCCCGGCTGGCCGGCGGGATCAAGCGGTTTCAACTGCCCGACGAGTTCAACTTCATCAAGATCTATCAGCAAGTCGCGGAGGAGGGCCAAGGGGGACACCGCGAGGCGGCCCTTGTGCAATTGGCCACGATCTTCGAGAACCGCCGGCAGTATCCCCGCGCCGCCGAGTATTGGCGGAAGAGCACTGAAGTCGCCTCTGATCCGCAGACTAAAGAGAACTACAGGCAGCGGCTCCGGCAGATCGTTGACAACTGGGGCCGCTTCGAGCCGATCGTCACCCAGCCCGCCGGCCGGGGAGCGACCGTCGAATACCGCTTCCGCAACGGGAACGCCGTCGAACTCACCGCCCACGAGATCCGCGTGGAGAAGTTCCTCAGCGACGTCAAGGCCTACATCAAGTCGCGGCCCGCACAGCTCGACTGGCAGAAGCTCAACATCGCCGATCTCGGCCACCGGCTCGTGCAGGACAACCGGAGGGAATACGTGGGGCGCGAGGTCGCCGCCTGGAAGCTGGACCTCGATCCGCGGGAGAGGCATTTCGACAAGCGGGTCACGGTCGCCACCCCGCTGCAAAAGCCCGGGGCCTACCTGCTCACGGCCAAGATGGCCGGCGGCAACACGAGCGTGATCATCGTCTGGCTGGCCGACACGGCGATCGTCAAGAAGCCGCTGGACGGCAAGACCCTCTACTTCGTCGCCGACGCCGTCACCGGCAAGCCGGTCCCGAAGGCCAACGTCGAGTTCTTCGGCTGGCGCCAGGAGCAGCGCGACGCCCGCCGCTACGAGATCGTCACCAAGCAGTTCGCCGAATTCACCGACGCCGACGGCCAGGTGATCCTCGGGCCCGCGGAACAGCCGCGGGAGTGCCAGTGGATGGTGACCGCGCGGACTGCGGCGGGCCGCTTCGCCTACCTCGGCTTCACCAACGTCTGGTACGGCCGGGTCTACGAGCCCGAGTACAACGCGGTGAAAATCTTCACGATTACGGACCGGCCCGTGTATCGGCCCGCGCAGGGAGTACACTTCAAGTTTTGGATCCGGCGCGCCAAGTACGATCAGGAGGACACGTCCGATTTCGCCGAGCAGCGATTCCCTGTCGAAATCAACAATCCGAAAGGGGAACACGTTCTGCAGCAGCAGATGACGGCCGATGCATACGGCGGCATCGAGGGCAAGTTTGAGATCCCTGCGGATGCGATGCTCGGCGTCTGGAGGTTGACGATTCCGCGCCAAGGCGGAGGGCCTCCTCTCGGCGGGACCACCTTCCGCGTCGAGGAGTACAAGAAGCCGGAGTTCGAGGTCGCGGTCGATGCCCCCGAAGGGCCGGTCATGCTCGGCGAGAAGATCCAGGCCACGATCAAGGCCAAGTACTACTTCGGCTCGCCCGTGACCCAGGCCAAGGTCAAATACAAGGTCACGCGGACCAGCCACACCGACCGCTGGTACCCCGTGGCCCCGTGGGACTGGCTCTACGGGCCCGGCTACTGGTGGTTCGCCTACGAATACGACTGGTATCCCGGCTGGAAGCACTGGGGCTGCCGCCGGCCGCTGCCCTTCTGGTGGCCGCAGGCCCATCAGCCGCCCGAGGTGATCGCCGATCGGGAGGTAGAGATCGGCCCCAACGGCGAAGTGAAGGTCGAGATCGACACCGCGGTGGCCAAGGCCATCCACCCCGACGAAGACCACAGCTACGCGATCACCGCCGAAGTGGTCGACCAGTCGCGGCGGACCATTGTCGGCACGGGCAGCGTGTTGGTCGCCCGAAAACCGTTCCGCGTCACCGCGTGGATGGACCGCGGGTACTACCGCGTGGGCGACGTGGTCCACGCCCACTTCGCCGCCCGCACGCTCGACGGCAAGCCGGTCCGCGGCACCGGCAAGCTTGCGGTGCTGCAAATCTCGTACAAGGAGGGCAAGCCGGTGGAGAAGCCGGTGTATCAGGCCGATCTGCCCACCGGCGAGGAGGGCTTTGCCCAGGTGCAGCTCCGCGCCTCGCAGGCCGGGCAATACCGCCTCTCCTATAAGCTGACCGACGCCAAGGAGCACACGATCGAGGGGGGCTACGTCTTCACGATCGTCGGCAGCGGCTTCGACGGCTCGGCGTTCCGCTTCAACAGCCTGGAGCTGGTGCCCGACAAGCGGGAATACCAGCCCGGCGAGACGGTCAAGCTCTTGATCAACACGGACCGGACCGGCGGCACGGTGCTCTTGTTCGTCCGCCCGGCCAACGGCGTGTATCTGCCGCCGACCGTGGTCCGCCTGGACGGCAAGAGCACGGTCCGCGAAATCGCGGTCGTCAAGAAGGACATGCCCAACTTCTTCGTGGAGGCGATTGCCGTGGCCGACGGCCGGGTCTACACCGAGGTCAAGGAGATCGTCGTGCCGCCGGAAAAACGGGTGCTTGCGGTGGAGGTCGTTCCTTCGTCCGACACCTATCGCCCCAGCCAGAAGGCCCAGGTGAAGCTCAAGCTTGCCGATTTCCAGGGCAAGCCGTTCGTCGGCTCCACGGTCGTGGCCATCTACGACAAATCGGTGGAATACATCTCCGGCGGCTCGAACGTCCCGGAAATCAAGGCATTCTTCTGGAAGTGGCGCCGCCATCACAACCCGCAGAGCGAGACGAGCCTCGGCCGCTACTCGGGCAACATCGTGCCGCCGAACACGATGGGGATGAACGACATCGGCGTCTTCGGGGCGACGAGTGTGGAGGAACTCGAAGGGGTGGAGCTGGGACAAGCCGGCTTGGGAGCCGTAAGAGAGGGCAGGGGGGTGCGGGCCTTCTCGACCTTCGGCATGGGAGGCGGCGCAAGGAACGGCGCGATGGGCCCGCCCATGCCCATGGCCGCCGCTGCCCGCGAGGCTCCCATGGAAATGGCCAAATCCGTGGCAGTCGCAGCGGACAGCGGCGCCGGCATGGGCGGCGGTATGGGTGGCCCGGGAGCGGCCCCCATGGTCCAGCCCACGATCCGCACGCAGTTCGCCGACACCGCCCTCTGGGTCGGTGCCCTGACCACCTCCGCGGACGGCACCGCCGAGGTCTCCTTGAACATGCCCGAGAACCTCACCACTTGGCGGATCAAGGTCTGGGGCATGGGCCACGGCACCAAGGTCGGCGAAGGCCAG
Source organism: uncultured Planctomycetaceae bacterium (assembly GCA_964354135.1). GTDB lineage: Bacteria > Planctomycetota > Planctomycetia > Pirellulales > Thermoguttaceae > CAYGZA01. The sequence continues at coordinate 76 of CAYGZA010000015.1, read as the reverse complement.
TCGGACGTCGTCACGCGCAAGGACCTCATCCTCCGCCTTCAGGCCCCGCGGTTCTTCGTCCAGAAAGACGAGGTCG
>CAYGZA010000014.1:32068-42558 GCA_964354135.1 uncultured Planctomycetaceae bacterium | reverse complement strand
CTAACGGCCACTTCTTCCAAAACGCGAAACTCTTGAACTGAAAACGGCACTAGCGTCAATGAGGCTGAGCGAGGCGAGGGTTTCGAGCAGGTCAGTGTGGTTCTGATCGTTCACTCGGGCGAGGAAGTCGGCCCAAGGGGCGATATTGTCCAGCCACTCCGCCCAGGCGCCCTCGAATTGGTCTTCGGTTTCTGGCGATAGCTTCCAGAGCGTGATGCCTTGGGGTGGATCGAAGACCTCGCGGCACCGATGGGCGGCAACACTGAATACCGCCCTCGCTCTGGCCCATGGATGCGACTTAGGGAAGCCTCGGCTGAGGGCCATCTCGCCCAGCCCGGCCAGCAAACCCTTGGTGTTCCACCACTTGGCGCGGTCCATCTCACCGAACCTGGCAACTGCTAGGCGGAGCTGAAACAAACGTGTGAGATCCAACGCGGTCTGAATCACGCGTGTCTTCCTCTCAAAGGTGCGTTCGTTGGTGGCCGGCGTGGCAGCTCGCTCACCGAGGCCGTTTCCGTCTCCCGGCGGACTGCTCGATGCGCTTGAGCAGCGCCACAAGGTCGGACCTCTTCAACAAACGGCAACCACTGATTGGGTGTCATGTTGCCTGTATTTCCCATTGCCTGCGTTCGAGAGTACTCGCGGCTGCTGTCCTAGGCCGTCGGCGAATCCCCAAGGACCGGGGCTTTCCATCGGAGAACCAGCGGTTTTCGAGAAGAGTCTCGATAGATCACCGCCTTTCTGTTGGGTCGGACCGGTGGGCGTTGCGGAAAGGTAGGTGAGCTGAAACGCACCACCCTGCCCGGTCCGGTTTAGGCACAACGTGTAGCTACCACGCTGAGCCCCCAACGGGGGCAGTATAGCAGTTCGACAGGGCGGGTTCAATCATCGGCTAGGCGAAGGTTTCGGACTGCCAAGTCAGCCGAGCGATTCCTTCACGTATTGCCTCCAGCAACACATCCTGATCGCGCAGTCGTGGTAGGTAGATGTACTTGGCAACGTCTTTCGCCAACTGCTTGAACCCGACATGATCTCCACGCCACAGGGGCACACGGTCGAGTTCATGACGAAGACGGACATCGCCCAGTTCGACCATCAGTAGCTCTTTGTTCTTGAGCTTCTTTGCGGCCCGCTTGGCAAGTGAGTCCTGCCCCTGAAGCCGAATCTCCGTCCACTCAACGCTCCCCTTCGGGTCCGGCTGGCGTACAGCGACGGTGGCTGCCGGTAACGTCGGGGAGATGCAGCCGTCTGCCTCCCCGAATCCTGGCTATGTCCCGCCGGGGATCGGCCGCCGGTATGATGGTGGTCTGACCGGAGCGAGGCAATGCATGGAGCATGCTGGGCCCCGCCAATTGACTTGGGGCAAGGGTTGGAACGGGATGAGGAGTTGGTGCGGTATTGTACACGAACTGCCGCCGAAAACAGTCAAGACACGAGGGGGTGCCCAGTGATTCTAACTTGGTTGATGGCAGTTGCCCTGGCCGCCGATCCTCAACCCCTCGGCCCTGGCGACCACACCCGCTCTCTCCAGGTTGGTGGCCGGGAGCGTTCCTACCTCGTCCACATTCCGGCGAAGTACGGTGGCAAGCAGCCCTCGCCAGTCGTCCTGATCTCCCATGGGGCGGGAACTAACGCCCCGATGATGGTCCGCTTCTGTGGCCTCAACAAGAAGGCCGACGAGGCTGGGTTCGTGGCGGTCTATCCCAACGGGACGGGCACGGCGGGACTGTTCCTCACCTGGAACGCCGGCAACTGCTGTGGTTACGCCATGCAGAACAAGGTGGACGACGTTGCCTTTACCCGAGCCCTTCTCGACGATCTCGCCGAGGTTGCCAACGTCGATCCCAAGAGAGTCTATGCCACGGGCATGTCCAACGGGGCGATCATGTGCTATCGATTGGCCTTGCAGCTTTCCGACCGCATCGCCGCCATTGCTCCCGTGGCCGGGCAAGGATGGGGCTGAAGTCGCCCTGTTCGTCATCAACGGGGGCGGGCACACTTGACCCGGGCGAGAGCCGGTGGCTCGATTCCTTGGGGAGTCCACCAAGGACATCTCGGCCAACGATCTGATGTGGGACTTCTTCAAGAAGCACCCGCTGCGGTGATCGCGTCCAAAGCAGTAGATGGGGTAGCCGTGACAGCGACGTGCTGGACAGCAAGTCTGCGCGCTCTACCTTCTCAGAGGCGGCCGGCGTGTGCCGGTCTTTCGTGTTCAGATACAAGCCGCAACGTGCCGGAGGGAAGTAGCGGTCGGGTTGCCGGCCGCAGGAGGTGAATGTGTCCTCGACGGAAGTAGGTACACCTTGTCCACGAGCCGCTGATGTATCGCATTCTCCACCCACAAGAAAGACGGCCACACTTGAATCGCCGACTCCCTCGCATTAGGATTCTGCCTGGGCGACGCGCTTCTTGCGCATTCCTTCAAGCGATCAAGGGGGTCCGGTGAAATGAGAGGCGGACGATTCTCGGCTCGGAATTGGGGTTTCCAGGGTCTTGCCGCGTGGATTGCGGCCTTCGGGCTCTTGACCGGCCTGTCGGCAACCGCGAAGGCCGCCGACCGGCTTGCGCCGCTCGATCCGCGGCAGGTCCAAGTGGGCGGCGAGATCGGCCGACGCATCGATCTGACCGCGCAGAAGAACATCCTCGCGCTCGACGTCGACAAGGACTTCATCCGCCCCTTCAAGGAACCGCAGGCGGCAGACGGGTTCGTGGGTTTGGGGATGTTCCTCGACGCGGTGGTGCGGCTCGCCGCCTACACGGGCGACCCGAAGCTCATCGAGTTGAAGCGACACATCGTCCGCGAGGCCCTGGCCGCCCAACAACCCGACGGGTACTTGGGCATGATCGCGCCGGCCGGCCGAATGTGGCGGCTGTGGGACATTCACGAGATGGGCTATCTCATCTACGGCCTGACCAGCGACTACCGTTTCTTCAAGGAAGCGAGTTCGTTGGCCGCCGCCCGGAAACTGGCCGACTACATCCTCCGCCGCTGGCAGGAGAAGCCCGATTGGCAGCCCGACGGGATCACCGTCCACATGGCGGTCACCGGCCTGGAGCGGACGCTGTTGACGCTCAGCGACGTGACCGGCGATCCGCGCTATCGCAGGTTCTGCATCGAGACGCGCCGCCTGCGGGAGTGGGACCTCGGCATCGTCAAGGGCCGCCACGGGCTCATCGAAGGCCATGCTTACGCCTACTTTGCCCACTGCCTGGCGCAGTTGCACTTGAATCGGACCGAGCCGGGCGAGTCGCTCCTGCGGCCCACGCAGCGGGCGCTCGACTTCGTCACGAAGCGCGACGGTCTGGCGATCACCGGCACATGCGGCGACCACGAATGCTGGCACGACACGCAGTCGGGTAGCACAAACCTCGGCGAGACGTGCGCCACGGCCTACTTGCTCCGCATACTCGACGACCGGATGCGGGCCGACTCCGCGATTGACTACGGCGACATCATGGAGCGGGCGATCTACAACGCCCTCTTTGCCGCGCAGTCGCCCGACGGCCGCCGCATCCGCTACTATACGCCTTTCGAGTGCCCTCGGGTCTACTTCCCTGGCGACACGTATTGTTGTCCCAACAACTTCCGCCGCATCGTCTCGGAGCTGCCGTCGCTGGTCTACTACCGGCTTGAGAACGCGACCATCCAGATGAACGCCGGCCCGACACCGTTGCCTGGCGTTGTAGTGAACCTCTACACACCCTCGACAGCGACGCTCGATCTGCCTGGGGGCGTTAAGCTCACCCTCAAACAGGAGACCGACTATCCGAGCTCCGGCGAGGTGCTCCTGAATGTCAGCCCGTCAAAGCCGGCGGAGTTCACAGTCTTGCTTCGCATTCCGCGCTGGTGCCGAGCCGGGAAGGTCTTGGTGAACGATCAGCCGGCGGGAGTAGCGGTCGAGTCGGGCAAGCCGGCTGCGATCCATCGCCGCTGGCAACAAGGCGACCGCGTGCGGCTGTCCCTGCCGATGGAGTGGCGATTGGTCAAGGGCCGCAAGGCGCAGTCGGGCCGGGTGGCGGTGATGCGCGGTCCGGTGCTTTTCTGCCTGAGCCACGCCGCGAACAAAGAGCTGGCCGGACTCGACCTGCGCCTGTTGACGCTCAAGCCCGACTCGCTGGAAAAGGCAATCGCCGACAACTCGATCCGGCCCGGCGGACTGGCCTGCAAGGCCCAGGTATGGAAGCCGGGTACGTGGTATCCGTCGGCCCCGACGACGGCCGTCGTGCTCCGCGAGTTTGTCGATCCGGACGGCGAACTGGCGTATCTCCACGTGCCGAACCCCGTCGATCCGGGTCTTGTCGACGATGAGCTGACAGAGCGTCATTGACGGCGCCGAGAATGGAGGGCTCAACCCCGGGCTTGGACCGGGTGAAGGTCGGCCAGTCGATCCCGGTACCCAGGAGGCTTCTCGATGCACCGCCGCGATTTCCTCAAGACAGGCGCCCAGGCTGCCGTGGTGGGGTCCACCGTTTCCCTGTCCACTGGTCCGAGTTCGGCCGTCGGACGCGGGTCCTCAATCCTAAACCGCTACACGGCGGAGGACCACCGGCGGCGGCTCCAGAACATCGGGATCGGTCAGCGCGGTATCCGCTCTTGTCTGCGAAAACACCTCATCACGAACTACCTGCCTGCCCAGTGCTGCTACAACCTCGGCGAATACCCTTGCCAGAAGCCCTGGGACCCGGGCGACTGGGACGAGCAGGAGCTGGACAGGCTCCGCGAGCACGGTATCCAGCTCATCCAGGTCCACGAGGAATGGAACGACTCGCAGCGGCTTTTTGGCGGACACAAGCTCGCTCCGCTGAATCCCGCTGGCTTCCGTCGCTTCGTCGAGATGGTCCATCGGCGGGGAATGAAGCTCCTGGTATACGTCTCCAGCGGGTACTTTCAACGCACCGACCCGAACTTCCGCCCCGAATGGGCCATCGGCCCTGATCTGGTCGAGATCTACTTCGATTACGCCCACTGCTCGCCGGCAAGCCCCGGGTGGCGGGCGTACTTCTTACCTCGGCTGGTCCGCATCCTCGACGACTACGGCGTGGATGGCATCTACAATGACCTGGGCTACGCGCAGCCGGGAAGTGACGCCAATCTGCCGTCGCGAGACGAGATCCATGCCTTCGAGGAGAGCAAGACCTGCGACGGTGCGTTGGCCGACCTGCTGGCGTTGATTTACGACGAGGTCAAGCGGCGCGGAGGCATTGTCAAAGTGCATCGGGGCGGTGCGACCCGGCCTCAGACCGACCTGACGGTCTACGACTACCTCTGGGTCGGTGAGGGAGGCCGCAGCGGGGACCGGCTTCGCGAGGCGGTCAAGACCCACCCGCCCTACATCGTTCCCTGCCTGGACATGAGCCGCGCCACGGTGGAAAACGAAGACGAGTTGTATCTGCACGCTGTGCCCTATCTTCAGTTCCCGCTTCTGTTGGCGGGGCGGCCGTTCACGGGCCAACGGGCGATGACTGCCGGGATCAAGTATCCGCCGGAGGAGAGCTGCTTCTGGACGCGGCACTGCCGCGCGATCTGGAGGTACTATCAAGCAAACCCCACGGGGCCCTACAGTTACGGCTGGTGGGACTCGGTCCCTGGCAGGCCCGAGGCCCGGCCGACGCACGCCCGCTGGCTCGCGCGGTATCGCGCGCTGGTGGAAGAGGGAACCTGGGCGTGGCTGGAGATTGGGGCGTCGAACCTCTTCGCCGGGTCGCTGCCCCAGGGCGTCGTGGCCTCCGCCTTCGCGAATCGAGAGCTGTACTTGGTCCTGGCCAACTATGGCCGGACGCCCACGGAGGTGGGAACTACGGACAACTACGTACGGGCGGACGCCCGTTCAGACCCCCCGACAAAGCTGTGGCACCTTCCGGCGCGGTCTCTCCAGATCCTCCTCCGATCGACCTGAACGGCGCGAACCCGTTGCCTGGGGAACCGAATGACTATTGCTTTTCCAACGGACGACTCATTTCAGGAGGAGTTATGAATAGGACGTTGCTCCTTGTTGTGGCGGGGCTAATGAGCCTGAGGGCCGCGGCCTCGGCGGCGGAACCGAAGCAGCCTCGGATTGACCCAGCGGCCCGGCTCAGCTCAGCCGGCGAAGACGGTCACCTCCTCTTGACGGCCGGGAGAGTCAATGCCCGCAATTACGGCGCGGCCGGCGATGGCGTGGCCGATGACACTCGAGCCCTTCAGAAGGCGTTAGAGGCCGCCGAGACCCAAGGACCGATCTGCTTTGTCCCTCCGGGGCAGTATCGCCTCCAGGGCTCGCTCGTCGTGCCGCCGGGCGTGACGCTCCTGGGGGCTTCCGGCGGAACGCCGCACTCGGAACACCCTATCGGCACGGTCCTCTTGGCCTACGGCGGTCGGGGGAAGGCGGATGGCCAGCCGCTGGTGACGCTGAGGCCCAACGCGGTCATCCGCAACCTGACGATCCACTATCCCGAGCAAACCCTGCCCGAAGTCGCTCCATACCCCTGGACGATCCGTGGCGACGGCGAACTCTGTCAGGTGATCGACGTCACAATGACCAATCCCTACCAGGCTCTCGACTTCGGCACCTGCTGGAACGAGCTGCACCTGATCCGCAACGTCTTCGCCTGCCCGCTGAAGACCGGGATCTACATCGACCAGTGCACCGACATCGGCCGCATCGAGAACGTCCATTTCAACCCGAACTTCTGGACCCGAATGAGGCTCAAGCCCGGCTTCCCCAAGGGCGACATCAAGGCGTACCTGGAGAAGAACCTCGTGGGATTCAAGATTGGGAAAACCGACTGGGAGTACATCAGCAATAGCTTCGTGATCTTCCCGCTCGTCGGCTTCCATTTCGACGATTTTGGCCATGGGCCGGGCAACGCGGTGGTTACCCAGTCGGGCGCCGACATCTGCGCCGTGGCGGTCCGCGTGGACCGGACCCAAGGCCACGCGGGGGTGCAGTTCGTCAATGGGCAATTCATGTCCACGGTCCACGTGGGCCCGCAGAACCAAGGACCGGTGAAGCTCACCAGTTGCGGCTTCTGGCCCGTGCCTGAGACCCAGGAACAGGTGGTCAAGCTGGGGCCCAGCACCCTGATGCTCACGGGGTGTCACTTCGCCGGGTGGGACAGTGCCGGCAAGGGCGCGCCTTGCCTGCGTGCTGCCGGCGGCCGACTGACCGCCAGCGGCTGCGAGTTCATGGCGCCGGGCAAACAACCGATCGTGCTGGAGAAGGGCCTCAAAGCCGCCGCAATCACCGGCTGCCTCTTCCGCGGCAATAAGCCCGTGGCCGATAGCTCCGGGGCCGACGTCCAGATTGGACTGAACACGGCCCACTGATCGTACGGGGAGATCGCAACCGAAGACCAGACAGCCGCTCCTCGACCGCGGGCCGTGGCCTATTATCGCCATTCTGCCCAGGACCGCCAGGAGAACTCGATCCCGATCCGGCGGAACCAGGTCCGCGAGTGGGCCGACAAGAACGGCGTCCAGGTCATCGAGGAGTTCGCCGATCCCGGCAAGTCGGGACTCACCGCCGAAGGCCGCCCGGCGTTTACCCAGATGATGGACCAGTGGGTCAAACAGTGGCACGACTTCGACTACGTGCTCTGTCTGGACGTGAGCCGCTGGGGCCGGTTCCAGGACATCGACCTCTCGGCCCAGTACAGCGCCGAGTGCAAGCGGCACGGCAAACAGGTCATCTACACGACTGCCCGGCTGACTGACGCGGGTGCATGTCCTGGGGCTTGTAACCGGCACCGGGAGGGTTTTGCCCACAGGTTCGCCTCGGGGCCCGTGCCGCTGGTAAGAGTCCCCGGCCCGTGACGCCCGCTCTGAGATACCGCGCCCCCAGAAAGAGGCAGTCTCCACCAACGGACACGCCAAGAGCCTGGTCGCGTCGAGGTCGATGCCCTAATGACCTCGCTGACCGAAGCCGAGGCCTCTCCGTGGCCGGTTTTCTCGCGCCCCACGACCTCTTGGACATCTGAGCCGTCCCCAGGGTGGCATCGCGCCAAAACGCCTCCCCGGGAGCCTTTCCGTGCGCCAGGAACGAAATCCTGACCTTTGAGGGGAAGGGAGGAGGCTCGCGAACCGGTGGAGAACGCCATTGTGGTTGAGCCGGTCAGGCGCTGGTCTTGAGCTTCCGGCGGCCGCGCCACGGTCTTGTGGGCCCCTGGGCAGTCCCCATCCCGATGACGTGAAGCACTCTGATGAATCAACCTCCAGCCTCCGGCAACCAGTCGTCGCTATCTCGGAAACCGGGTGTCACTGACACCCGCTAGGCGACGTTTTCGGAGGTTTCTGGTTGTTTTCGCAACGGCGGTGAAAGTTGAGGAAACCCTGGAAAACGTAGGGTTTTCCGGCGTTTTCACAGGCTGCCGCGGTGGCGGGCAGGGCATTATTTGCCAAAGGATTACGGTTCGGCCGTTTCTCGCCCAAAACGTGCCAAACGCCTCATGTTGGCCACAATGCGATTTTGGCCACTTCTGAGGAGCCCGCTGGCCCGAGGGTGGTCAATAACGGTCGGGTGGCACGCCCAGAGTCTCCGATGGGCGTGGCTTTGGTGCGGCGACTGGCCAACCACGCCCTTCGCAAAGCCTCAGGGCGTGCCACCCGCCCGGCGGCTGCCGGGGCGTGCGCTCAACCGCCCAGGGCGGCATCGCGCAGTGCAAGATCGCGGTTTCCCGCTTGGGGCTTTTCCAGGACCGCTTTGACCTTCGCCACGAGCAGCTTCGGCTCGTACGGCTTCAGCAGGTACCCCTGCACGTTGGCCCCGACGGCGTCCACGAGCGTGCTCTTCATCCGATCGCTCGTGACGACGATCACCGGCACGTGCGGGCAAGTGCTCCCGGCCCGCAGCGACTCGACGAGCTGAATCCCGTTGCCGTCGCGGAGATGGACGTCCATGAGCACCAGGGCAGGATGCTGCCGCGCAAGAGCATCTCTTGCGGCCGGGACCGAATTGGCGAGCATCACCTCGAAGCCGTTCTTCTCGAGGATGTTCTTGGCCAGCTCTCCACAGATGTCGTCGTCTTCCACCACCAGGATCGGTCCGGTCTGGGATCCCGCGGGAGCTCGCGCCTGGCCCCTGCCCGACAGGAGGATCTGGTTCTCCAGCCGCCTCAATCGTCCGCAGATCAGTCCGACCAGGCAATGCGCGTAGTCCTCCGCGACCTCTTGGAGGAGTTCCTGGGTTAACGGGCTCGAACCGGCGTCGACCTTGTACTTGTCGAGCAGTCTGACGATCGGATTATCGCTGTCGCCCCTCAGCAGATCGCGGAGCTCGGCCAGCGTCTTGAGAACTTCGCGAGATTGCAGATCCGTGTCGTCTTGAGCCTTCGGCACGCTCGCCCGGGCGCGCTCCGCCAGGAAGAGGATGCGCTTGGGGTCCTCGGCGCCGCCGGTCAACACGTAGTCGTAGACCCCGGCCGATAGCGCGAGGTCCGCCGCCGCCGAAGCCTGCTCAGGCGCGGCAATCAAGACGATCCGGCATTCGGGAAGACTGTCGCGCACGACCTGATAAACCGGCACGCCGTTCTCCCCCTTTGCGTCCCAATCGACAAAGACGGCGCCGGGCGAAGGCTGCTTGGACTCGAGAAACCGGCGCACTTCGTCCGGCGGCGCGACCTCGACGGCCCAGCGGCGGGCCGCAAGCTGCCGAGCGGCGGCCGCGGCGAACTTCTCGTGCCTGGTTACGATCAGGACCGCGGGAACCGGATCAACTGACGGCTTGTCCATCGGTCGGCATGGGAACGAGACGAAACAATCGATCTCTGCTAGACCGCGTTGCACGATTCCGGGAGGGCGGGACTCAATACTGGCGGGAGAAACTCAGGAACAGCCAATGGGCCTGGGCGCGGATGGTGCTGTTGTCGAAATCGCCGCCGACAATACCGCTGGTTCCAACCCTGCGGTCGGGGCCGAACGAGAACTGGTACGCAAGGTCGACGCTGCCGATCTCCGAGCGCTTCCCACAACCGACTGAGAAGGCATGCTCGAGGATCGCGGGGATGTACGGGGTAAGGGTGGCATCGGGAATGGGATCGGGATGATACACGTAGCCGGCCCGCAACACGGAGGAGGGAGTCAGGAACTCTTCGTAGCCCAAACGCACGGAGACGCTGTCCCGCCAATCCAGGGGAAACTGATCGGAGAAAGCCGGCGGCAGCAGCACGTTGTTGCCGTTGGCGAGCCGCAGGCCGATGCTGTCGAAGGCGTCGGACCAGCCAAACCAGATCACGTCGAGCGACGCTCGCCGGTGCTCGCAAAAGAGGTGCTTCACGCCGAAGCCGACGGAACGCGGCCACGTGATATCGATTGTCGCGTCGTACCGGCTCTGGAGCCCCGCCACGTCGACCAGGGCGTTCCCGTCGAGGTGGAAGCGGCTTTCACTCGTGTAGGTCAGCCCCCACGTCGTTCTCTCGGTGAGGTCGTGCTGCAGGCCGACCGACCACACCAGGCTCGCCCCGGTACCTTGCACGTCAAGGAGCGTGGGCGTTCCACTCAAAGGGCCGGTCTGCAC
>CAYGZA010000014.1:0-32058 GCA_964354135.1 uncultured Planctomycetaceae bacterium | reverse complement strand
TCTGCACGAAGAAGGGCCCCTCCAATTCGGCATGGCTGACTCCGACGCCGAGCGTCGCCCCGATGGAGAGCCGATCGTTCAACCGATACGCGACCCCGGGCACGATCTTTCCCAGGGCGCCCAGCGATTTGTACCTGTGTACGCCGGGCACGAGCGGGGGCCCGTTCAGATCAAACGTCGCCCCGAAGCCCGCCGGGGCGTAGGCACCGAGACCAAAGGCCCACTGCTCGTCGCTGCTCTTGGCAATGTACGAGAACTGCCCCAAAGGAAAGGGGTTGGCCGAGGCCGACGCGTCGTTCTGCGGATCGAGGAAATGGAGATGCGTGAACAAGAGGTCGAAACTCAGCTCGGAGAGCCGTGCTGCCTCGATGTTCACGATCCCGGCGGGGTTATCGAGCAGGACTTCCCCGTTGTCGGAATGGGCGATATTCGTCCCGCCCCGGCCGGAGGATATGGCCCCGAGGCCATCTCGGATGACCCCGTCGGCCACGGCGCTAGTGGCGCTCCACGCAAGCACGCCCCACGCCCAGACCAGGATCGCAATGCGGTCACGGACGCCCCGAGGCAACCGACGCATGATACCCTCCGTGGATAACCCAAATCCAAATGGGGTGCCAACCGAGACACCCGGCTTTGTCGGGAGCCGCTTTACGTCTTCATCGGTTCGCAGGCCCTACCAGCCGCAGCCGTTTATGAGGAGCATGATTCTCATGCCCAAAGTTCACAATTTGGCGGTCGTCCGGGACGGGGCGCGGCGCCACTTCGCCTGGATCATGCCCCGTCAAAGTTGGCGCACTCCGCCCTGATTTACCATTCCCCCGGCTCCATGATCCGTTGGAAGGCCTGACCTTCCTGACCAGCACTCGACGACTGATTGGGCCCGAGCGTTGGGAACACGATGCTAGCAGGCACGGCGGTGGGCTTGCGTAGCTCGGGCGGGAGTGCGAACTGCGCCCGCTCTCGGCGGATCACCCGCTCCTCGACCTGAGCACCGAAGCGCTCGCACAAGAACGAGACGCACTGGGCCACCACCTTCTCGGGGGCGCTGGCCCCCGCGGTGACAAGCACCGTCTCGTCACCGTGGAACCAGGAAGGGTCAATCTCGTCCGCGCCGTCGATCAGGTGGGCGGGCCGGTTGCGGGATCGGGCAATCTCGGCCAAGCGGTTGCTGTTCGAGCTATTGCGGCTTCCGACCACAAGCACGACGTTCGCCTCACGGACGAGGGCCCTCACCGCCTCCTGGCGGTTCTGCGTGGCGTAACAGACGTCGTCTTTCGGCGGTCCGACGATCGCCGGGAATCGCCGGCGGAGCCGGTCGGCGATGCGTTTGGCGTCGTCGACGCTCAGGGTCGTTTGCGTGAGATACGCGACTTTGGCCGGATCGGGCACTTCGACCCGGTCGGCGTCCCCGGCCGTCTCCACGAGGCGGATCTGCTCCGGCGCCTCGCCCAAAACCCCGACGACTTCGTCGTGGCCGGCATGACCGATCAACACGACGGTGTACCCCTGGCGGGCGAATCGGGCCGCCTCCAGGTGTACCTTGTTGACCAGCGGGCACGTGGCGTCGATGGCGTGGACGCGCCGCCGCCCGACCTGCTCTCGGACGCTCGGCGAGACGCCGTGCGCACTGTACACCAGGTGCGCGCCCTCCGGCACTTCGTCCACGTCGTTGACGAAGACCACGCCCCACCTGCGGAATCCATCGACCACGTGCTTGTTGTGGACGATCTCGTGGTACACGTACACCGGGGCGCCAAAGAGCTCCAGGGCCCGCTCCAGGCTTCCAATGGCCATCTTGACCCCTGCACAGAATCCCCGCGGATTGGCCAAAAGGATCTTCATCGTGCCCCCCTGGGGACGCAATCTCAGGCAACGGATCCGACTAACACAGTGGGTTCGAGAGACATCATCAGCTCGGCGTCGGCATACTGCCGGAGGACCGCGATGAATTCTTCCTCGATGTCGACGAAGCTGTCCACAATGTCCGGATCGAAGTGGACGCCCTTTCCATCGAGGATGATGGATCGCGCCACGTCGTGCGTGAACGCGGCCTTGTAGACCCGTTTCGTGGTCAGGGCGTCGTAGACGTCGGCCAGGGCGACGATCCGCCCGCTGAGAGGAATCTCCTCTCGCGCCAATCCGAACGGATACCCGCTTCCGTCGTACCGTTCGTGGTGGCTCAGGGCAATCTGCCGCGCCATCTGCAGGAACTTGGCTTCGGGATGCTCGCGCACCGCGGCGGTGAGGGTCTCGGCCCCGATGATCGCGTGCTTCTTCATGATGTCGAATTCCCGGTCGGTCAGGCGGCCGGGCTTGAGGAGCACGAAGTCGGGAATCCCGACCTTGCCGATGTCGTGCAACGGGCTGGTCAGATAGATGGTTTGAACGTACTCCCCGTCGATTTCCTCGGGGAACTTGCCCTGTCGCAACAGGTCCTGGGCGATCGCGCGGCAATACTCGCGCATCCGCTCCAGGTGCGCGCCGGTCTCGGGGTCCCGCGATTCCGCCAGCTTGGCGAGGCTGAAAATCGTCAGGTCGCGGCTGTCCAGCGACAAGACCCGCTCGCCCGCCCGGACCCGGACGCACAGCTCCGTCGGCTCGAACGGCTTGGTGATGAAGTCGTCCGCTCCGGCGTTGAGGCCTTCGACGACGTTGTCGAGCCCGTCGCGGGCGGTGACCAGGATCACGTAGATGTAGCCGCCGAAATGCCGGTCCCGGATCTTTCGGCACAGCTCGATGCCGTTCATCTCCGGCATTTCCCAGTCGGAGATCACCAGGCGGTGCGCGCCGGCGCGCAGGATTTCCAGCGCCTGCCGGCCGTCCCTGGCAACCTCGACCTCGTAGCCCGCCTGCACCAGGGTGTTGCGGAGCAACTCCAGGGCGATCTCATCGTCGTCGACAACCAAGATATGCATCGCTCATCTCCGTACCGAGACTACTTCGCTTGACTCAGCTCTGCTTCGCTGGGCCGTTCGGACTCTCCCCTCGCGGTTGCCAGCAGCGGGGGGACGTGTTCGAGAAAGCGCTCCCATTCGCGCCGGAGTTGGGCGAGACTGGCGGGCGCGTCGTCCAGGCTGCCGGTGCGTCCTGCGGCCTCCAACCGGGCCGCAACTCCGCGGAGCCCCTCTGCCGAAAGGTTGGCAGCCGCGCCCTTCAGGGCATGCGCCAATTCTGCCACTCTACCGGCATCCCGCGCGCCGATGCTCTCTGCCAGTTGCACCAGATCGTTCGGAACGCGGTTCTGTAGCTTCGAGATGACCCTTTCGGCAAGTCCCAGGTCGCCCATGCAGCGCCCGAGCAACGCGCCCAGATCGAGCACGGCGAGAGCCGCCTCGGCGGGGCCGGCAGGCGCCGAGGCGGCCGGCGACGTGGGACCCTGGCATTCGCCGGGGATCGCGTTCGCCGTTGAGGCTGGGGAAGACTCCACCTGGCCCAAATGGCGGTCGATCGTCTCAATGAGCTCCATCGGGTTCAACGGCTTGCTGAGATAGTCCGTCATTCCCGCTTCCAGGCACCGTTGGCGGTCCGATTTCATGGCGTTTGCGGTAAGGGCGATAATGGGGATTTCCGGGGCATCGCCGCGGCTAGCGCCCAGCTCTTCCTGCCTGATGATGCGGGTGGCTTCCAGCCCGTCCATCTCCGGCATGTGGCAATCCATGAGGACCGCGTCGTAGCGGGCGTTTTGCAGGGCCTCAACGGCCTGCTTGCCGTTGGCGACCACGTCGCACCGGTAGCCGGCCTTCGTCAGCATTTGGACGGCCACGTCCTGGTTGATCTCGTTGTCCTCGGCCAGGAGGATCCGCGCACCTTTGCACTTCGTTCGCGGGAAAGATCTCACGTCGGCCGGCTTGGCCTGGCTCACGTCGGCGACGGCCGCGGTTTCTCCGCGCGCGGCGCGGGCAACCGCTTTCGCAATGGCGTCGAACAGCTCGGAAGGCAGAACGGGCTTGGTCACGTAATCGGCCAACCCGGCGCTCCGCAGCCGCGCCTGATCCACCTGGCTTCCCAGGGGAACCAGCAGGATCAGAAGCGTTTGGGCCAACTCCGGGGCGGCCCTGATGCTTGCCCCCAGTTGCACCCCCCTCGTATCGGGCATGTGCATGTCCAGCAGGGCTATGCGGAAGGGCCTTCCTTCGCTTGTCGCCCGGCGCAGGGTGCATAGCGCCTCTTCGCCTCCGGAGGCCGTCTCCGCGTCGAATGCCCAGGCAGCCAACTGCTTTCTCAGGGCTTTCCGGCTGGTCGCGTTATCGTCCACGACGAGAACGCGCAGCCCTTCGAGTTCGCCGGGGACCGACCGGCGCTGCTCTTTGGCTTGCACCGGCTTTTCCAGGGCGAGCGTGAACCAGAACGTGGATCCCCGGCCCACTTTGCTGCGGACGCCGATTTCCCCGCCCATCAGCTCGCAAAGCTGCTTCGAAATGGCAAGTCCCAGTCCCGTGCCGCCGTATTTCCGCGTCGTCGAGGCGTCCACCTGGGAAAAGGGCCGGAACAAGCGGTCGAAGCGGTCTTCCGGGATCCCGATGCCGGTGTCGCGCACGCTGAAGCGAACGGGAAGAAACTCGCCGCGCTGCTCGAGCAACGTGGCCTGCACGACCACCTGGCCGGTCTTTGTGAACTTCACCGCGTTGTTGGTCAGGTTGGCGAGGATTTGCCGCAGCCGGGCGGGATCTCCCCGCAAGGGCGACGGGATCCTCGGATCGATGAAGCAGATCAGCTCCAGCGACTTCTCGGTGCACCGGTGGGCGATCACTTCGATGACCGACTCCACGGTCGAAAAGACGTCGAAATCGACGTGCTCGAGCTCCAGCATGCCCGCCTCGATCTTGGAAAAATCGAGGATCTCGTTGATCAGCGTCAGTAGCGCGTCGCCCGAGTATCTTACGGTCTTCACGAATTTCCGCTGGTGGGCGTCCAGCGAGGTGTCGAGCAACAGCTCCGTCATCCCGATCACGCCGTTCAAGGGGGTGCGCAGCTCGTGAGAGATGTTCGTGACGAACTGGGTCTTCGCCCGGTTGGCGGCTTCCGCCTCGACGCGGGCCGTCTCCAACTGCCTGTTGTACTCGGTCAGTTGCCTCTGGGTGGCGCGCAGCTCCTCGACGGTGGCCTCGAGCTGCCGCGTCCGGTCGGTGACTTTGCGCTCCAGGTTCATGTTGAGGTCGCGGATCGTCTGGTGGTTCATTTGCAGTTGCTCCACCATCGCGTTGAACTGGCGCGCGAGGATGTCGATCTCGTCGTTTCCCACGGCCTGAACCCGCTCCGAAAGGCGCCCGCTTTGGACGCGCTCCATCGCCTGCACCAGATTGTTGGCCCGCGAGGCGACCGACTTCGCCAAGACCGTCGAGAACAAGAACCCCGTCAGGACGGCCGCGATGGTGATGTAGGTCGAGTGCGCCCGCAGACTGGCCACCGCTTCCGCCTGGTTCTCCGGCTCTTGAATGATGTCGGCGGTCCTTTGCCTCGCCAGGGTCCCGATCATCAAGGCGGTGGTCATAATGACCAGGGTGAAGCAGACGTTGAGCCGGAAGCGCAGCCGGCTGACCGGGAAGGAGCGGTAGTCGATCGCAATCCCGTGGTTCAGCAGGTAGCGGACCACCGGCTGCATGCAGCGCTCGGTCGCGTAGAAGTGGGACATCACGGCCATGGAGATGGCCATGAAGGTCGCCGCCACGATGTTCTCTACGATGTCGGCCGAGATGTCGTCCAGCACCTTCAGGATGATGACGCACGGCAGCGTCGTGGTAACCGGCACGATCCACGCCTCTCGCCAGTGATGGAGCGAAGGCAGCCGGACGGCTTCCCGCCCCGCCCGGAGCGCCTGAGCCGGATCGAGCGGCTTGCCCGCACGCATCTGCCGAAGCACCGGGCGGAGATTCCGCGTCTCCCACATGGCCAACAGGAGACTGATCGCCGTCGCGATGATCACCACCACCGCGGCCGTGATCCAGAAGTGCATGTGGATGGGCTGCGGCAGCTTCTGGGTGAGCTGGACGTAGTAGACGACCAGCAGCCCGCCGACCGCGCCGAACAGCCGGGTGAAGAGCATCATCGCCAGGACGTAGTGGTGACCCAGCTTCCTGAGAAGTCGTTCTGCCATGCCCGGGTGCGTCCTTTGTGCTCGGCCGATCGACGCGTTTCTACCGTCTTCAGCCGCATTCGCGGCGGCAGGCGGTACCCGCCGTCGTGCTACTTATAGCCGCGGCTTCCCAAGTGGAGACAGATCAGGCGGTCCAGGCCCACGATCAGCTCCTCCAGGTCCACGGACCGGACTTTCTTCTTGATGGCCGCGAGATGCCGCCGGTGTTCCTGCCGCCGGCGGAGGAAGTACGTTTCGTGGTTTCCGTCGAGGATGGCCCTCTCGATCCGCCGGGAGTCCCCGGCCAGGAGATCGCCCACGGCAAGATCGCCCTCGGAAACGGCCCTCGCGTAAACGCCGCTGCTGAAGTCCTCCTCCTTGAGCTCGCGCTGCCACGTCGTGATGAGATTGCCGATGCGGCCCATGCACTGGGCATGCCACACCGCCTCGCGCACCAACCCGAGCTCCATCCGATCGAAGGCCGGCGAGCACATCAGATCGATCGTTGCCGACACCATCATGTGCATGTTGTGCGGGGTGTAGAGATCGTGCTCGGCCAGGTTCAATAGCGCCGGAATCCGATTCAGGAGGTACGAATACCGCATCGCGTTGAGCAACTGGAGGTAATCGAACCGCAAGAGATCGGCGTATTCGTCGAAACAGGGATACCGCCTGACGCGCCGCTGGATCTCGCCCCAGACCTCGGCCGTGACTTGCGCGTACGCCTGCCCGTCGGGCGAGAGCCGCGACGGGCCGGTCTCCGGGCGGCCGTAGGGAAGCTCAAGCAGGTGCTCCAGAAGCACCGCGTCGCCCTGCTGATCGGCCACGTCGTCCAGCAGGCAATCGAACATGACGCCGAGCACCTTGGTGTCGTAGAGCTCCTGCCGCACCTCGGGGGGAACGCACGGCAGCGTCGTCACTTCGACCCCGCGCGAGGCCCACTTCCACAGGTAGACGTTGCGGCGCCCCACGCGCGCGTATGCCTCGGCCCAGCGATTGAAGTCGGCGCTGAGCTCCCTCGCCATCACGCGGCCGATCTCCTCCTGGATGGCCTCCTGCGACGGCAAGAGGGCCTGGTCGGCCTGCGATGGCTCCGGGCGGCTCGGGCCGGACATTACCGGGGCACGCACCTTCACCTCGATCGCGGCCTGAGCGGAATTCGGATCGTTTGCCAATGTGCTCATGGTACTTTCCTTATGCGAAAACACTGGTTTCGGCCGGGGTTAGGGCGACCTTCGTCCGCAGCGGAACCGTGGCGCCGCACCGCTTAGTGAACTTGGGCGATCCCGGGAGGGCGACGCTCCTGCGGAACCGCAAGGCCCTCGACCTCCGTCGGAGAACGGGGCCCAATCGGCAACGGTTTAACTGGAACGGACATGGAACCCTACTTCACCACCCCGGCAAGTCAAAGCCACCTCCTTCGGCGGGGTCGTCCCGGCTAATTCATGGCTACCGACAATCTGGCGTTGGAACACCCGCGGACAAGTTGCGCCAGGAGGCCCGCCTCAATTCAGCGGGAATCGGAACCGAAGAAGACGATATTACCGATCTTCCGGGCTCTTCCTAAAGTAACGATTGGCCGAGTGCCGATACGGACCCGGGGCAGAATCCATACCTTAGTGGAGGACTACGGCTCTCGGGGACGGAGCCGGCGTTTTCGCTCACGAGACCGCCATGAAGCGTGGCCAGGTCCTCATTACCTCGTTGCGGGAGACACGCGAGATGAAACTCGTACTTTCGACTATGATGGCCGTCGCCTTGGCGGGTTGTTTGTGCTGGATCGACAGCCCGAGTCTGGCCCAGTCTCCCTCCGAGTCGCCCCTCCAGATGGGGACGGCACTCGCAACGTCCTATTCGGGCAATGCCGCAGAGCCTGTGCAGGCAGGCCCTCCAGGGGGCTGTCGCTCCTGCCCGGATGCGGCCTGTTCGGACGCAGGACTTTACGCAGGAGGTGATTTCCTCCTCATCCGGCCCCACTTCAGCGAAGCCATCGCGTACGCCCGGGGCACCCAAACGCCGACCACGATGGATGTCGAGGGGCGGGAGCTTCAATTCGACTATCAGGCTTCCTTCCGGGCGTTCGTCGGCTATCAGCGCGGCGACGGGGCCGGGGCGTTTCAGTTCACTTTCTCGCACTATCGCGGCGACATCTCCGTCGATGGGAGCGTTTCAGAGCCCGGGGAGTTCCTCGTCGATCCCTTCGGCAACGTCGTCGGCGCGGTCGCGGTGATCGACCCCCGCGACGCGCGGTTTGGAAGCATCCTCTTCGGGGGCGACCTGATCCAGACCAAGGCCAGCGTGGACGCCAACCTCTTCGACTTCGACTTCATCAAGCCGTTTTCGCTCGGGTCGCCGAGCTGGGTTGTCACTTGGTCGGCGGGGCTGCGGATCGCCGACATCAATCAATACTATGAGTCGGTCGTCACCAGCCAGAGCGAGCTGCTCAGCAGGGGAGACTTCGCCGTCGACTTCATCGGGGTCGGGCCGCGCCTGGGCCTGGACGCCCGGCGCCAATTCGGCCACCAGGGCCGGTTCTCCCTCTTCGCCAACTGCCACGCGGGGCTCCTGGTGGGCGAGTACGACGTGCGATTCAGCAACACCGTAACGACGCCCGTCTCCTTCTCCGTGAGCCAGCGGGACAACCTGACCCGGACCATCCCGGTCGTGGAAACCGAGCTGGGAGCCGCGTGGCAGGTCAACGACTCGCTGCATCTCTCGGCCGGGTGGCTCTTCCAGGCGTGGTTCGACATGGGCACCTCCGGCGGCACGTTCGGCGGGTTCTTCGCCGGGGCGGACGACGCCAACATCATGTCCTTCGACGGGCTGTTCCTCAGGGCCGAGTGGGCGTTCTGAGCGCCATCCGGCCGGGCGCGAAGCCGGAACTCCGAATGTACGGCTCCAGCTCCGTGCCCCGCATCAGCCGAAGCACGATCGGCGTTGTCATCACGGTCGTGAGCAGGCCCATCAGGACGAGCATGCAGAAGACACTGTCCGGCACCACCCCCAGGTCTTTTCCCAGGTTGGCGACGATCAGTGCCATGAGCGCCCGCGTGTTCATCAGCGCGCCGATGCACCCCGCCTCCCGCGCCGAATAGCCGCTGAGCCGCGCGGCCAGTCCGCAGCCGCCGAGCTTGCCGAGGACGGCCGCCGCCAACACCAGGCCACACAGCCCCCACAGCTCCCACGAGCCCAAAGTGCCGACGTCGGTCCGCAACCCGGTGTAGGCGAAGAAGACCGGGAGAAAGAAAGCGGTCACGAAGTCCCGCACCCGGCCGACCACTGCCTGGCGGAACTCGTGCTCTCCGGAGAGCACGGCCCCCAGGAAAAACGCCCCGAAGACCGGGAAAATGCCGATCAGGCTCGTCACGAAGGCGCAGGTGAGGATCACCGCCAGGAGAACGGCTAGGGTATTCATCCCAACCTCGCCGTCGTTGTGCCGGACGGCGTGGCGGACCCAGGTCCGCAGCAAAGGCCGCGCAAGGAAGACCATGAACAGGACGAATCCCACCGTCTCCGCCGCCATGAGGAGCGTCTTGCCGGGATCGAACTCCGCCCGGACGACGGTCGCGATCGTGGCCAGCAGGATCCAGCCCGCCAGGTCGTCTATGGCCGCTGCGGTGATCGTGACGACCCCGAGGCGGGTTCGCGTGATGTTCAATTCCATCATGATCCGGCCCAGGACCGGGATCGCCGTGATCGATAGCGCCGTGCCCAAGAACAGGGCAAACCCGGCCGGCGGCGCATCGCCCAGGTACGGCCGCATCGGCCCCGCCAATCCCAGGCCGAGGGCGAACGGCAAGGCGATCCCAGCCATCGAGATCGCCAAGGTCGGCCTTCCGTGCCATCGCAAGTGGCCGAAGTCGAACTCCAGCCCGATGAGGAAGAGCAGGAAGATCAACCCCAATTGGCTCAGGCTCGTGAGAATCCAGCCCAGCAGGGCGTTGGACAGCTCGGGTGGAACGCCGCGGAGCACCGGGTGAAAGAGGGCCTCGAAAAGGCCCGGAAGGAAGTAGCCGAGCACCGACGGCCCAAGGGCCAGCCCTGCGGCGATCTCCCCGACGACGCTCGGCTGCCCTAAGCGACGGAATGCCAGGGCCACGAGCCGCGCGACCACGATGATGAGCGTCAGTTGCCACAGGAGCGGGAGGAGCAACTCCTCGACCGCCAAGTGCCGCAAGGCATCCGTCCCAATCTGGGCTTCGGCGGCGGCAAGTGTCGAGTTGGGTGGCATACTCACGTCGTCCAACGGGTAGCGCGACCGCGTGGCACCGCCGGCCGGCATCCTGTCAGGGCTCCCCGGATCGCCGCCTCGCGAGCCACAAAGAATGACTACCTCGGGGCTTAGAGCCTGTCAAAGCTGCCAACGAAGCCGAATAGAATGCGGAGCCGCCGGGACTTCCGAAGTCTCGAAGACTCCGGAAGTCTGCGCAACCCCGGTGGGCGCGGGTTCTGGCGGAGGCCAGTACGAAGCATCGCGGACTGCTTCCCCCACGCCGGAGCGTCAAGACGAGGGACGCCCGAACGACTTCGGAGGCCTTATGCGGCGGGTAGATTCAGACCCCTCTTTATGACGGGAATCTGCGGCGACAAGCTCATGCGGGCAAAGAGCTGTCATCCCATTCTTCGCGGGCACATGCCCCCCACGAGTGGTGCGCCAATCGGCACAATCGCGTCCTTTTTCCTCCGACGCCCCTCAATGGCCTGCCGATGATCCTTGCGCTATGCACGAAGACCGACGAAGATTGCCGGGCTTGGCGCAACCGGTCCGCCTCCGTCCCGGTCTGGGTTTCCGGGCGGCGTTTGCCTGTTGGTCGCTCTTGATCGCGTCCTGCGCAGCACCTTCGCGCCCGCCTCAGCAACCCCTCCTTCCGCCGTCCACACCCGCGGCCCAGGGCAACCGTGGCTCGATTTCTTCATCCGCCACGAGGACCGTGATCGAGCGGGGAGATCGGCTTGACGCACAACTCGCCTCTTTCCAGGTGACTGCCGACGCGGCGTACCCTCCAGCGCCGCTACCCGACGATTCGCCGAAGGCCGCGGCCGCAGGGCAAGGCATGACGGTCGAAGAGGTGATGGAACACACGCTGGATCACCATCCGCTCTTGCGTGCGCGGCAGCAGGAGGTGGAAGCGGCCCGGGCCAGGCTGATCACGGCCGGTCTGCTGCCGAATCCGCAACTGGTGATCGACACTGAGAGTCCGGTCGAAGATCGCGGCCACACCAGCATGATGACGCGGGTGATGTTCACGATCCCTACCGGCTGCAAGCGGCGCCTCCGTGAAGCGGCGGCGGAGGCCGGCATCCAGCGCTCGCGATGTGCGCTGGCCCGGGAAACGGAGCTGATCCTGGCCGAAGCGGCCGACGCGGCGATCGAGGTCCTTTATCTTCAGGAGCTGGTCACCCTCGAAACCAAGCTGAGCGAGCTGGCTGCCAAGGTAACCGAAATCGAAAAAGGGAGGTTCAAGGGCGGAGCCCTTCCGTATACCACCGTGGCAAGGCTGGAGCTGGACGCCGCGAACCTCGAATCGGCGCGGCTGGCCGGCGTCGGCCGGCTGGAGCTGGCCCGCATTCGGCTTACGCGTGCGGTCGGACTCACGCCCGTCCACCCCGTGGCGGTGCAGGGAGATCTTGCCGTCAAGCCCGTTCCCCCGGTCCCGCTCGAAACACTCCTGGCCGAGGCCGAGAAGAGCCGGCCGGAGTTGGCCGAATCGCGTGCCGCCGTGCTCGAGAACCAGAGGCAACTGGCCCTCGCTCGGGCCGAGGCCCGACCGGATGTCGCGGTTGGGCCGCGGTTCCAGGATGTCCTCGGGGCAACGGGGGACGAGCTGGGGGGCCGCATTGCCGTGGACCTGCCGCTCTTCGACCGGAAGCAGGGTCGGATCGCGGAGAGTGCCGCCCGGCTGGGAACCGGCTTGGCCATGCTCGACGCGTCGGAGATTACCACGCTGAGCGACGTTGCCTCGGCCTACGCGGAGCTCAAGGCCGTTCAGTTGCGCCTGGATTACTACGACACCCACGTGGAACCCGTGCTTCAGGAGACGGAGAAGACGCTGCTCGAAAGCCCCCCGGAGAAAACCCTCGATCCCGGCCGGACCGTCGGATTGCTCGAGCAGATCACCAAGATGCGGTTGGAGCACCTGAACCTGCGCTACCAGCATGCGCGGCTTCGCACGCGTCTGGAGATCTTTCTGGGCCGCACGCTGGAAGAATTGCGGGAAAGCGGCTGAATGACGTCGTGCGCGGCTGGGAGGGCGAAGTCCGCCGGCACCCGGATGCGAAGGTGCCGGTCGGTCTCACCTGGCCGATCATCTCTTGATTCCGCTGGCGTTGGGCTTTGCAGTCCACTACGCTAAACGACGCTGCGTGATTTCGGAAGGGCGAGGCACCTGCCGAGCCAGGCAAAGAACCCGAGGTCGGCGACGCCGAATGCGGCTCGGCAGGAGCCTCGCCCTTCCGTGATCGCAAGACCCCATTGAGTCGGTTGGCTGTGAGCACGACACGGCCGGCAAGCCCGCCGGCCAATGGATCAGAGGGAGGAGATGTCTCCATGCGCTCGATGGTCTCCGCTTGGTTCGTCTGCGCGTTTCTTATGGAAGCAGTGGGACCGGCCCGGGGTGAACCTGTTTCTGTGTCCGGGCCGAAGGTATCGCTTGCGCTCACCCGGCGTGGAGAGAGCGGGCGGGCACGGCATGAGACCGTCACCATCGACCCGGCAAGGACGGCGGTCGTCGTCATCGACATGTGGGACCGGCACTGGTGCGAGACCTATACGAAGCGGGTTGCCGGCATGGTCCCGCGGATGAACCACACCTTGGAGGCCGCCCGCAAGCTCGGCATGACGGTGGTCTTCGCCCCGTCCGACGCGCTGGCGTTCTACAAGGATTTCCCCGAGCGCAAGGCGATGCAGAGAATTCCGCCGCAGCCGCCTCCGCAACTGGTCGCGCTGAATCCCCCCGACCCTCCCGGCGGCCGCGACTGCTGCGAGTGCGGGCCGGATCGCCCTTGCCAGCCGAGAGCCGCCTGGACGCGACAGCACGCGGACCTGAAAATCCTCCCGCAAGACCTCATCGGCGACTGCAATAGCGCTCAGGAATTGTGGAATCTTTGCAGGGCCCGGCAGATCGACACTCTTCTCTACATGGGCGTGGCCAGCAACATGTGCGTGATCGGCCGGGCGATGGGCGCGATCAACATGAAGCGGCACGGGCTGGAGGTGATCCTGGTCGGCGACCTCGTCGAGGCGATTACCGCCAACGGCTACGACCCGGGCCGCAAGGTCGAGGACCCGAACTTCACCCCGGCCCGCGGATCGGCGGAAGTCCAGCGGCACCTGGAGCGGTTCGTCGCCCCGACGGTCGAAAGCCGGCAATTGATCGCCGCCGCGGGCCTTGACCCGCACGCGGCCGACAAGCGGCCGCACGTCGTTTTCGTCTTGGCCGAGGATGAGTACCGCTCTGAGGAGACCTTCCCGGTGTTCTACAAGCATCGCCTGGAAAAGGACTTCCGCGCGAGTTTCATCCTGCTCAAGCCCGGCAGCCCGCACGAGCTGGCCGACGTGGAGCCGCTCTACGATGCGGACCTTGTGGTCGTGAGCATGAGGCGGCGGTTCCTGCCGGTCGAGCAGATGGACCTGTTGGAGCGGTACGTGCGATCCGACAGGCCGCTGATTGCCGTTCGCACGAGTGCCGCGGCCTTTGCCGGCACAGTGCCGCGGGTCCAGTTGAAGCTCTCGCCGGGCCGCGTCGTTTGGCAGCGGTTCGACCAGGAGGTCCTGGGGTGCAACTACCAGATGTACGACCCCGAGGCGCGGAAGACCGGCTCGGACGTCTGGATCGCGCCGAAAGCGGCCGGGCATCCGATCCTACGGGGAATCGAGCCCGGCAGGTTCCACGTGCCCGCGTGGATCTACAAGGTCCGTCCGCTCGCCCCGACCACTACGGTGCTCCTGATGGGCCAGTGGTCGGACAAGATCGAGCCCGAGCCGGTGGCGTGGACCAACACCGCCGGGGGCCGCCGCGTCTTCTACACCTGCCTCGGCCATCCCGACGATTTCAAGATCGAGCAGTTCAACCGGCTGCTGTCCAACGCAATCCGCTGGGCGTTGGACGAGGTGCTGGAGGAAACGAAGGGAACGAAGTGAATCCGTGTCCCTACTCCCCAGTCCCTCGACCCTCGCCCCTCGCCTCTTGGCCCCTTGACAACCTTGGGAGTGAACTATGCAACTAACCGGCAAAGTGGTGCTAGTGACCGGCGGCACCAAGGGCATTGGTGCTGCCACGGCGGTTGAGTTTGCCCGGCGCGGGGCCGACGTGGCCATCGCCGGCCGCCACGACGACGACGAAGCTCGGACCATTCGCACCCGAATCGAGGCCCTCGGCCACCGCGCTTTCTCGATCGTGGCCGACATGGGCAGGCCGGACGATGCCACCCGCTCTGTCGCCGAGACGGCGGAGCGGCTCGGATCGGTCGACGTCCTGGTCCACTGTGCCGGGGGTTTGGTGCCGGGCGGATTGTTCGAGGTCACTCCCGAGGCGTGGTACGACGCCTTCGACGTCCACGTCCACGCGATCTACTACCTTTGCCGGGCGGCCGTGCCGCTGATGAAGAAACGGGGAGAGGGCTCGATCGTCCTGATCTCCTCGGTGGCCGGCATCCGCGGCATCCATTTCGCTTTGGCGTACCAGGTGGTCAAAGGGGCGTTGCCGCAGTTTGCCCGGGCCTTGGCGCGACTACACGCCGACGACAACGTCCGCGTCAACTGCGTTGCCCCGGGCATCATCCGCACGCGGTTCCACGACAAGATGACGCCGGAGCAGAAGAAGCACAACCTCGATAACCGCGTCCCGCTCCACCGCGAAGGGACGCCGGAACAGGTCGCCACGCTGATTGCCGAAGTGGCGGCCAACGACTACATTACCGGGGAGACGTTTACCGTCGACGGCGGGCTGACGATGCGGATCGCATGAAGCATTTGGGAAAGAACTGCAGAGACGCGGAGACGCAGAGATAGAGAATTCGGCACGGTTTGGCCGCCGCGCTTGCGCGGTGCGTCCCGGTCGGACAACTGGCGGAGAGAATGCGATGATCCGAGCTCCTGCATGGTTTGCTGGCGGAATGACATTGGCGGCCGCAATGGCAACGGTGCTCGACTGCACCGCCGCCCAGAAGCCGCCGTCCGATGGAACGGTCGTCAAGGCCGTGCTGAACACCAAGGCCACCGGCGAAAACCTGCTGAAGGCGGACAAGTGGGGCGCGTATGAGCAGGGTTTCCGGCGAGAGGCCGATGGGTTCGTTTGCGACAACGGCGCCGAGACCGCAGCCCGGCGCGGCGTGATGCAGACTGTCGAGCTGAAGCAGATCAGACCGGAGCCGATCGTGGCCGCGGCCTGGAGCAAGTCCGAGGCGGTTACCGGCTCGCCCGGGGCGGACTACTCCGTCTACCTCGATCTGACGTTTACCGATGGCTCGCAGCTTTGGGGCCAGACCGCCCCGTTCGCCACCGGCACCCACGACTGGGAGCGGCGCGAGGTGATCGTCCTGCCCGAGAAGCCCGTCAAGCGGCTCAGCTTCTACATGCTCCTGCGCGGGCACGGCGGCAAGGCGCTGTTCCGCGATCCCGAGTTGCGGGTCGTCAAGGCCCCGGCCGGGGCGGTCATCTTCGACGGCGTGCCGGTCGTTTGCCGCACAACGCCGGACATTTGCTTTCAGGTCCGTGACGTGGCCGCGGGAAGTGACTTCATCTGCATCAGCCGGGAGGCGATGGGTCTGAAACTGGAGGAAGGGGGCCGCACGTTCGCCCTCCCAGGCATCGCGATGGCGGACATGACGCTCTCAGACACGACCGGCAAAGACCGTG
This sequence comes from uncultured Planctomycetaceae bacterium, assembly GCA_964354135.1. GTDB lineage: Bacteria > Planctomycetota > Planctomycetia > Pirellulales > Thermoguttaceae > CAYGZA01. The sequence continues at coordinate 16,129 of CAYGZA010000014.1, read as the reverse complement.
CACTGACGCTCGTGTTCAGTATTTCCGAGAGTCCCTTCCGACCCAAGCCGGGGCGGGAGGGGCTCTCCTGGTTTGAGAACCCGCGGCGCAGCATCCCGATTGATCCCGGGCGAGAGTACACGCTCGCAAGCCGTTTTCGGGTTGGTTCCAGCGGGCGGCTCTCGTACTATCCCCTGGGTGCGGTAGCCGACAAGTGGGGAAACGGACTTGCGTTGGGCATTGACGTGGCCAAGCCGGCTTTCTATCGAATTGGCTACCACGCCGGCACTGGGGAACTGTACCTTGCCTACGATATCGGCCTTTCGCCCGAAAAGCCGAGCGCGCGGATCCGCTTCTGCCTCTTCGCGTTCGATTCGCACTGGGGGATGCGCGGCGCGCTGGCGCGCTATTACGAAATCTTCCCCGACGCCTTCCGCTGCCGCACGCCGGAGCAGGGGCTGTGGATGCCGTTCGCCGCCATCAGCAAGGTGAAGGGCTGGGAGGATTTTGGCTTCAAGTTCAAGGAAGGGAACGACGAGACGGCGTGGGACGACGCCCACGGCATCATTACGTTCCGCTATACCGAGCCCATGACCTGGTGGATGACCATGCCCAAGGAGATGCCGCGGACCATGGAGGCCGCGCTGGCCGAGGCCCGGAGACTCGCGGAAAAAGGCAACCCTTCGGCCAAGGCCCTATTGACCAGCGGCTACCACGACCCGGCTGGACAGATGCTCGCCCAACTCCTCGATACGCCGTGGTGCAACGGCGCGGTCTGGAGCATGAACTCGATGCCGGGCATCCGCGGCGAGTTCACCGATTTCAAGAACAAGTGGAACGAGAAGAGCCGCGGGCAGCTCTACGGCCCCAAGCGCCACGGCGACTTGGACGGCGAGTACATCGACTCCAGCGAGGGCTACGTGACCGGGGAGCTGGATTTCCGCCGCGACCATTTTGCCGCCGCCGACACGCCGCTGGTGTTCTGTCCCGAGACGCACAAGCCGGCCATTTTCCGCGGGCTGGTGGCCTTCGAGTACGTCCGCGGCATTGCCAAGGACGTCCACGGCATGGGCAAGCTGATGATGGCCAACGGCGCCCCGGACCGGCTGTGCTGGCTGGCCCCGATGTGCGAAGTGACGGGCACGGAGACGAACTGGAACCCCGGCGGCCAGTGGCGCCCCATGTCCGACGCCGACCTGCTCTACCGCCGTGCCCTGTGCAAAGGGAAGCCCTACTGCTTCCTCATGAACACCGAGTTCGAGAAGTTCTCCCACGAGCTGGTCGAGAAGTACATGAAGCGATGTCTGGCCTACGGAATATTCCCGGGCTTCTTCAGCCACAACGCCTCTCAGGGGCATTACTTCTCGCGGCCGGAGCTGTATGACCGCGATCGGCCGCTCTTCAAGAAGTACGTCCCGCTCTGCAAGAAGGTGGCCGAGGCGGGCTGGGAGCCGATTACGCTGGCCCGATCGAGCGACGAGCGGGTCTACGTGGAGCGGTTTGGGGGTGGCTGGGGAAAAGCGGAGCGTGCCGGGGACGCAGGGAGCCGGCCGAGCTACCTCACCGTCTTCAACGACAGCCCCGAGCGCCGCACCGCGACGATCACGCTGGAAGGCGCGGCCCCCGGTTCAAGCAGGGAGTTGCTCAGCGGCCGAGCGATTGCGTGGAAAGACGGGAAGACCACAATCACGCTCGGCGGCGAAGACGTGGCTGTGATCGAGATGAAGTGAGCGTTGGAGTAGTAGAGTAGTAGAGTAGTAGAACTGCCGGGTGGGCCGAGCGCCACGAGACCCACCATGATGGTGTACGAATCCGAGCCCTGTTTTCTCTGGTTCCACCGATAATTCCCGGAGACGCGAGGAGCCAATTCGTCGAGGCCAAGTACGGGTTCCTCTTCTCTGTTCGCGGTTTCCCAGAGTCGCAGAATCAGAGAAGAGGAACCCGTACTTGCCCTGTGAATGCCCAGGCGGCATGATGTTTCCCGGAAATATCGGATGAACCTCTTTCCTAACAGAAGCGAGGTGTTTATGTTCGCTGTGTCGTTCCGGCGTCGGTGGCTAGTGCTGATCGGCCTTGGGTCGTTGCTCCTGACGGGTGCGGACTGGCCGCGTTTCCGCGGCCCCGATGGGAGCGGGGTGGCCCCCGAGGGCAGTCCGCCGGCCCAATGGAGCGCTACGGAGAACGTTTTCTGGAAGACGCCCTTGCCCGGGTTCGGCGCCTCCAGCCCCATCGTTGTCGGCGATCGCGTTTTCCTCACCTGCTACAGCGGCTACGGGCTCAGCCAGGATGAGCCGGGCCAGTTGGAGAACCTGAAGCTCCACGTGCTCTGCGTGGGCCTGGGCGACGGCAAGATCCTCTGGGACAGAGCGAGCAAGGCGACGCTTCCGGAGCAGGACTACCGCAGCTTCATCACAAACCACGGCTACGCCTCGGCCACGCCGGCAAGCGACGGGCAAGCGGTCTATGCGTTCTTCGGGCGCTCCGGCGTCCACGCCTGCAAGGTCTCCGGCGAGGAGTTGTGGCGGGCCGAGGTCGGATCGAAGACCCACGACTGGGGCTCCGCGGCCTCGCCGGTCCTCTTCGAGAATCTCGTGATCGTCAATGCCTGCATCGAAAGCGGCGCCGTGGTGGCCTTGGACAAGACCAGCGGCAAGGAAGTATGGCGCTCGGGCGGCATCAGCGAGTCGCGATGCACCCCGTTGGTGGTTTCTTTGCCGGGCGGCCGCCAGGAGTTGGTCATGAGCAGCAAGGGCCTGGTGCTTGGCCTGGATCCGGCCACCGGCAAGAAGCGATGGGAGTGCCGCGGCGTGCAGGACTACATCTGCCCGGCGGTGATCGCGCATGAGGACGTGGTTTTCGTCACCGGCGGGCGCAAGACGCAAACCTTGGCGATCCGTGCCGGGGGCGAAGGCGACGTGAGCAAGACCCGGATACTCTGGGAAACCGGCGAGGGCTCCAAAGTGGCTACCCCGGTGTACTACGGTGGCGCCCTGTACTGGGTCGACCACTCGGGGGTTGCCGCCTGCATCGACGCGAAAACCGGAAAGACGGTCTACAAGGAGCGGCTGGAGATTCGTGCCCGCAAAGACAAGGTCTACGCGTCCCCCATTGTGGCCGATGGGAAGCTCTGGGTCGTCAGCCGCGAGGACGGGGTGGTGTTGTTGGCCGCCGAGCCGGAGTTCAAGGAACTGGCCCGGAACCGCCTCGACGACGCCAGCGTCTTCAACGCCACGCCGGCGGTTGCGGGCAACCGGCTCTTGCTCCGCTCCGATCGGTTCCTATACTGTATTGGAAAGTAGTCGGCCGGCAATCGTGTCCGGTCGGCGTTTTCCATGCTCTGAGAGGCTGTCCCCGGGTTCGGACAGCCGCTGAGTGGAAACTGCCCCCTGCCGCACGCTCGGCACGTTCCCTTGGGAGAACTTTCATGCCCCTGTTTGAAGTGGAAACGGAAGCACATGTCATCATCGCCTGGGCCGAAGACGAGGAAGGGGCCCGGGCGATTGTGCAAGCGACTTATCCCCGGGAGTCCGCGGTCCGCATAGCCCGCCGGCCCCGCGACACTTGGGTGATCTCCAAGGCCGCGCTGGGCATGAAGGGCGGGCTGGACCCCTGCGCCGCGGCACGCGACTGCCTCGCCAAGGCCGCCGGCGACAAGATCCACGCCATCCGCCTCTACATGCAGGAGACCGGCACCGACTTGGAGCAGGCCCGCAAGGTGATCGAGTCCAACATGGTCATGGGCTGGTAAGGCGGCTACAGCAGCACCACGTACTCGCCCGGCTTGAGCGTGATCGGCCGGTCGGGGAGGTCGAGGCCGGGCAGGGCCATGGCGCGCCGCAGCGAGGTGGTGATCGGGCGGTCCATGGGATTGTTGACCGAGACGTGCCAGCGGTCGGGATTCTGTCCGACCTTCGTCACTTGGATGAAGAGATCTTTCGCTTCAGGCCCGGCGATCACCGGGTGCCCGGCGACGACGTGGGTCACCGGCGCCCGGTCGACGTAAAGTGGCAGGTACGCTGAGCCAGCCAGGTCGAGCCCGAGGGCGCGATAGCGGTTCTCGCCGGACCCGTAGTCGCCTTTCACGTATCCTTGCTTCTGGAACACGCCGGCGGACCAGCGCGGATTCAAGCCGACGATCCGGCACGGGAGAGTGAAGCTCATCTTGCTCGCCGGTTTGGGAACGCTCAACTCGACGGCGGAATCGGCATCCGGGGCAAGCTCCACCAGGCCCGGGCCGTCCAGCCGTTTGCCCCGCGCCACCTGCAATCCCTGGGGGCTCTTCAGGTACTCCAGGAATCGCCGCAGCTCCTCCGCGGTCTTGATCTCCACGTCGATCGGGAATCCGATCGCGGCGATCTCGATGACGATGCGGTCGCCGCGCTTGACTTGGGTGTTCTCCTTCTCCGCGTCAAACTCCAACAGCGGGCCGCGCCTCGTCATCCGGAGGGGCTCACCCCGGTTGACGAAGAGGTTGCTCGTGGCCGGCTCGGGGCTGAACAGGCCGAGCCAATCGCCGCGATCGAGTCGAAACGCCTCGTCCTTGCCCGGCTGAGCGGGATCGCGGACCTGCACGCTCGTGCCGGTTCCCACCACCAGTCGCCCCGCCGGTTTCAGGGCCGTATGGCCCAGGCGGAGCGAGTGGATCTTCAGGTCTTCCTTGAAGGTGATCTCGTTCAGAAACAGAGCCGCATTGGTGCCTTGCCGAACGCCCGGGGCGGCCCAGCCGGTCTGGGGGAAGCCGACCGTCGGCGGCACGTACTCCCGGTAGCGCTCGGTGTACTCGAACAGCCGCGACGGCCCGCCGATCGGCCCGTAGGTGTTCCAGGGGTTGACGACGTTGCTGACCTTCGGATCGAAGAGTTCCGTGCGAGGGCTGCTCACGGCCAGGGCCCCTTCGTCGGAGAATTCCAGGAGCGGGACCTGGTCGAAGCGGGCCCCGTCTTCGGTGCCCTTGTCGGATTGGAGCACGGGAGCCGTCTGCTGGTAGCCGGTCAAGGGCAGCGAGGCCGTGGGACCGCCGTCCCAGGTGTCGCCGGCGACGTCCGTCGGCAGGGCCGGATTGCGGATCCACGAATAGCTAAACGGCCCGTGCGTCAGGGCCATGGTGCCGTCGTTGACGTGATCGGAGCAAAACGACGGGGCCAATGCCCCGTCCTTCCAGCACCGCCGGGCGAAGCTGATCGCCCGCTTGCCCTGGAGGTCCTCGGCCACGAGCACGAGGTTCTTCTGTACCGTGCCGTCGAGCACCAGCGTCCGGCGGAATTCCTTGGCGCCCTCGGGCAGGAACCGCCGGAAGAGCTGTTGTCCGTTGTAGATGCAGATTTCCTTGAGCCCTCGCTCGGAGACCACGGCCAACGGCGCCGGCATGACGGATCGGCCGGTGACGAATTCCTCCGCCCCCAGCGTCCAGACCCGGTGGCAGCCCGGCCACGCCAGGATCTTGGGTCCGTCGGACATGAAGACGTTGGGCCCGTCGTACTGGTGGGTCCATCGCAGCGCGTCGGCAAACAGGGTGTCCAGCGAGCGTGCCTGGGCACACACCAGGGCGTGGCCGGCCCGGACTTCGCGGAGCAGCTCTTCGGGCGCGGCCACCTCGTTGACGCTGGCCGGGGCCGGCGGGATGGTCCCTTGGGCCGTGGTGAGATACGCGCCGGTCACGTCCTCCACGAGCCGCCCCTGCCGGTAGGTGCGGATGGCCGCCATGGCGTAGAGCCGCAGATTCGGCATCCGCATCCCGTGCGGACTGGAGGCGAAATCGTAGTAGCCTACCTGGCCCTTTTCGACGTGGTAGTTGTTGAGCACCCAATCGAGGAACGGGGTGAGGTAGCCCGTGTAGTTCCCCTTGCCGTCTTCTTCCTGGATGTAGAGGACCCTCTTGTCCGGCCCGGTGAGGCAGTAGTCGGGCACCCACACCGGGTCGGGGCTGAAGAAGAACATCCTGTTGCCGACGTTGTTGCGGATGGAAAAGCCCGGGAAGAGCTTGATTTTCTCGCTGGAGGACTGCCGGCACTCGGCCGTGAGCCGGCGGAGCTTCTCGGGCGTGAGCTTTTCGAAATCGTCCATGAAGACGAGGAAATCGAGCCCGGCAGTCACGGCGGCCTTGGCATAGTCGGCCACCGTGCCGCGGCCGGTGCTGAAGGCCGTCTTGGCGCCGATCAAGCCGCGGAACAGCCGCAAGTGCGCGGGCGCCTCGACCGCGCTCAGTTTCGCTGCGTCGTAGGGCCAGAACTGGTCGGCGTACTCCTTCCTCACCTTGGGGTCGGCGTTGGGCGGGACGAGCCGGCCGGCGGGGGTCGCGTAGCCGCCCACGGCAGCGCTCTGAAGCGACGGCTCCGCCAGCCAGCGGTAGGTGTTCTCCAGCAGCCGGCCGAAGTCGCTGGGACGGCCGCCGAACCCCCGGGTCAAGACCTGCCGCTGGAAGATGTATCTCGTCCCCGAGCCGACGGAGAACTGCCGCCACTGGTTCACCAGCGCGATACGCCCTTTCTTGTACGCGCGGATGGCAAACCATGCCGGCTCCGCGACGCCGCCGGGCCGGGAGAACGGGTTTTCGAGGACCGGCATCGTCGATTTGGCCAGATCGACCGGCTTGGTGACCGTCGTCTTCGAGCCCTTGACGACCACCTGCCAATGCTCGTCGACCGCGACCGGCCCCGACTGCTGGGCGTTGTAGGCCGGGCTGATGGGGTACCAGATCTGCCTGACTCCCGCGCTGACCGGCGAGGGCAAGACTTGGTCGGTCCAGGCCAGCGGCACCTGCTGGCTGGCGTGCGTGAGGTGTCCGCGCTTGGCCGGGTCCTTCTCCTCGATCAGCTCGACGGGCAGCCGGGCGCCCCACCGGTCCGTCAGGTCCACCACCTGCTGCTTGAGCATGTTGCACTCGGTGGGCATGAGCAGCACGCCGCCGCCCGCAGCCGCATAGCGGTCGATGAGGTCGGCAAAGCTCTTGGCCTTCTCGGGCGACGGCTTCATCCCGCGGTTGGTCACGTCGAACGAGTCCGGCGTCGCGTAGATCACGAGGACGTTGTACTTCTTGACCCGTTCCCATGTGACTTCAGACAAGTCCTCCGTCCAATCGACCTCGAAGCCGGCCTGGTGCAGTTGGCGGGCATAGTCGAGGTCCAACCACCCCCACGCAACGCCCTGTGGCGAGCAGAACAGGATGGCGGGTCGGCGGTTCTCGGCATCCGCCGGCGCCACCGCTCCGAAGAGCACAACCGATGCCAGCACCCACGGTAGCTGGAGCTTCTTCATGGATCGGCCTTTCGTTTGCTTTCGCCCTGGAATGAGCAGCGATACCGAGTATACCGCGGCACACCACCGGGGCAACCCAAGAACCCATCGGAGCCGTCTATGGTCACGAGGTGGCCGGCCGTCGTATAATGTTTGCCGGAGTCCTCCGGGTGACGCCAGGGTCTTCATTTGCCTTCGAGCAGTCGAGGTCGCAACGTGGATTTGTGGAGCCAATACATTATGGCCCTTGATGAAGTGACCGAGCGCCTGGAACGGATCACGGCGGCGCTGAACCGGGCCGCCATGCCCTACGCTCTCGTGGGCGGCCAGGCGGTCGCGCTGTGGGTGACCACGAAGGACCCGGCCGCCGTGCGGACCACCAAGGACGTCGACATCCTCCTTCGCCGCGAGGACCTCCCGCGGGCCCGGGCTGCGGCACTCTCCGCAGACATGGAGTATTTCGAAGTGATGGGCGTCGGCATGTTCCTCGACCGTAAGGACCCCAACCCGCGGCACGCCGTACATCTGGTGTGGGCCGGCGAAAAGGTGCGGCCCGGCCATGAGCTGCCGGCGCCGGGCATCGAAGAGCGCGAGGTGCTCTCTGCCGGTATTCCGGTGGTTTCGCTGGCCGGTTTGGTGCGGATGAAGCTGGTGTCGGACCGGGACCTGGACCGCGTCCACCTCCGCGACATGATCGACGTAGGACTGATCGGCCGCTCATTGCTCGAGGATCTGCCGCCCGCGCTCGCCCAGCGGCTGGAAGCCCTTCTTGCCGAATCCGGCCGCTAGCTGGTATCCTGGGCGCCGTGCCGTTGGACTCGGTCCGCGGAGAGAATCCGGAGGAGCCCACATGCCCCGACCGTCCGTCGCCCCGCAAGCCGATGCCGCGAAACTTCGCTGGATGTCGGTCCTGCTCGTTCTCTTGGCCGCCGCGAGCGGTGGCGTAGCCGGCGAGCCCGGCGTCCTGGTGCGGCCCTCCTGGTTGCCGAAGGCGCCGCCCCTTCCCCGGCCCACCGGCGAGGTGATCCGCGCAGGCACGGTTGAAGGACTCTTCCGGGCCGCGGAGACCGTCAAGCCGGGCGGGACGATCCTGGTCGAGGACGGGCATTACCTGCTGCCGCGAACGCTCGACCTGCACGCCGACAACGTCGCGCTCCGCGGGGCGTCGGGCGATCCTCAAAGGGTCGTCCTCGACGGAAAACAGAGCCGGCACGGCGAGCTGGTCTCGATCACCGGCTGCTCCGGCGCGACCATCGCCGACCTCACGATCCAGAACATCCGCCACAACGGATTGAAGCTCAACGCCGACAAGCTCGCCCAGAAGGTGACCATCCACCACTGCATCATCCACAACGTCTGGCAGCGGGGCGTGAAGTCCGTGGCAGTGCCCGAGGCCCCCCAAGAACGGCTCCATCCCCGCGGCTGCCGCGTCCAGTATTGCCTCTTCTACAACGACCGCCTCAAGCAGTTCTCCGATGATCCCAGCGACACGCCCGAGACGTTCGGCGGCAACTACGTCGGCGGCATCGACGCCATGCAGTGCCGCGGCTGGACGATCAGCGACAACGTCTTTGTGGGCATCCGCGGGCGGACCGGCGAGGCCCGCGGGGCGGTGTTCCTCTGGCAAGACAGCCGCGACTGCACTGTGGAGCGGAACGCGATCATCGACTGCGACACCGGCATCTGCCTGGGCAACAGCTCGCGCAGCCGGTTCCCGATCCACGCGACCGGCTGCATCGTCCGCAACAACTTCGTGACCCGGGCCCCCGAGAACGGCATCCTGGCCGACTACACCCGGGACTGCAAGATCCTCCACAACACGATCCACGACCCGCAGAGCCGGCTCCAGCGCCTCATCCGCCTGGTCCACGACAACGACGGCCTGGTGGTGGCCAACAACCTCTTGAGCGGTCCGGCGATGCGGGTCGAGACCGCCAGCAAGGTGCAGTTTCGCGGGAACGTGACCAAGGACCTCTCCGAGCATTTCGTCGATGCGGCCGGAGGGAACCTTCACTTGAAGACCGGCCGCACCGAGGTGTTTCGCGCCGCCGATCGCTTGCCGGAGGTCCCCGAAGACATCGACCGCCAGCCGCGCGGGCTGCGGACGAACGCCGGGGCCGACGAACCCTGATGTCGATCGGCGGGCAGTGTGCCACTGCTTTGCAGAAGCAGTGCTTGTCCGGAATTCGCTGCACTGCTTGCCTTGCGGCAAGCAGTGGCACACGGTGGTCAGAGATGCGGGCTAGCGAAACCTTGCAGGGCCCTGATAGAGCCCTGATAATTGGGAATCCCAAACCGGAGGGAGAGGCATTGGGCTGGCGGGAGATCGTCAAATGCGCAAACGCCGATGGTTCATTGCCGGCGGATTGGTTGTCGTCTTGGGGGTGGCGATCGTCGCTTATTGGTTCGACCTGATCCCGCTCCCGGAAGTCGAAGACGGCGACTACCCGATGCGGCCGGTCTCCGCACTCACCGAGAGCGGCCGCTCGGAGATCCAGTACCTGGCGTCCGGGCAACGGGTCTGGTGGAAGTCCGCGCCCGACAAGGAGGTGGTGTGGGTTGCGAAGGATACCAACTGGAAGACCCTGCCTGACAAGGAGGTGAAGGTCTATCCGAAGCTTCGGTCGAGCCAGCCCCTGTACGGCGCGATTGAATTCGGGAAGAGCCCGACCGAACCGGGAAAGGGTATGCGATTCTGCTTCGTGGTCGATGAATCGGGCGGCACGGACGCGGGCTACGACCGGCTCTACTTCGACGCCGACCGCGATCTCGATTTGACGAATGATGCCGTGCTAGCCCCGATGGACGACCCTCCCAGTCCGTCTCACCGCTATCATCATTGGGGCGACAACGTCGTCTTCCCTCTCCTGAGCATTCGCTTCGATTTCGGACCCGAGTACGGTGCGAGGCCGGTGGAGATCTTGCCGCGCCTTTCGTGCGCGAATGAGGGGTTCACCATGTACTTCGTGGCGACGGAGGCGCGCAAAGGAAAGATCCAGATCGGGCGCCGCAGATACCACGCCGTGCTGGCCCAGCCGGAACTGATCACCGGCCGGTACGACACGCCTTCTACGTCTGTGTACTTGACGGCGGGAGGCCAAGGGACCTCGCAAGACTGGTGGGGCGCAGACCAGATTTCCTCGTTCCGCCTGGTCGATGGCCGGTTCTATTCGATCTCCGCCACGCCGACCGGCGAGACGCTCATGGTCCGGCGATACCGCGGCGATCTCGGCGTCCTGCGGATTCATCCCGGCAACCGCCAGATTGAGGACGTCACGATTCGCGGCTCGCTCCGGTCGGAGACTGCCATCGTGCCCGTCGGCACGGAGTCGCACCACCCGGGGTATCCCGATCCGGCGGAGGAGTGCGAGCTGCCGGTCGGCGACTACCACCCCGAATCGCTGAGGATCCGTTACGGTCGCCTTGCGATCTTCCTCTCCAACAACTACCACGTGGACGGCAAGCGCCAAGGTGCAATGAACCGCAAAGCCGGAGCCTTCAACGCGCCGGTCTACGGGATCAAGATCCGCAGGGACCGGCCGTATCTGTTTGATTTCTCCAGCAAGCCCGAGGTGATGTTCGCCAGCCCTGCCAAGGACCTGACGTTCAAGCGTGGCGATGAAGTCACGGTCCACGCGGTGCTGATCGACCCGGTGCTCAACACGATGATCCGCGAGCTGGCCGACACGTCGCGCAAAGAGCCCCCTAGGACCGATTCTGCCGGCCGCCAGGAAACCGCCAGCGGGCGAGACTTGTCGCTGACTCCGGTGGTCGCAATCGCCGACTCCTCGGGCAAGACGATCTCCGAGGGCAAGATGCCCTTTGGCTGAGACGGCACCTGCGGGTACTCGTGGCGAGTGCCGAAGGATCTCAAGCTGTCGGGCAAGAGGGAGACGTTCACGATCAGCGTGACCTACGACACGCTGGAGCTCTACGGCAAGGTCGAGGCGTCGCGCAAGTTCAACGTTACGTCCGATCATTGATCCTTAGCACACGAAGCCATGCCCAAGAGCCCCCCGATTTCTCTCGCGATCTTGCTTGCCGGCGCGGCACTTTCCTTTGCCCGCGAGTATTCGCCCCGGGTCGTCTCGCCCCACAACGCCGATGCCTACAGCATGAAGACCTTTGCCCAGTTTCCCCGCTGGCGCGGGCTGCACGGCGACCAGATCGCCTGGGAGGTCTACAAGTACCTTGTCGATACGCGGACGGGCGTGTTCCACATGAACGAGGTGCTCGAAGGCAAGGATGACCTCAGCGAATACTGCACGGTCCGCGACCCAGTGAAGATTATCAACGTGTACGGCTATGCCTACTGTGCGGCATTCGGCCCGATGATGGCCGGGGTTTGGGAGGACATGGGCCAGGGCAAGGCCCGGACCGTCACGCTCCCCGGCTGGAGCCACGTGGTGAGTGAAGTGTTCTACGAAGGCAAGTGGCACTACGTGGACATCGACGTTCGCGCGGTCTTCCGCCGCCCGGACGGAAGGCTTGCGTCCTTGGCCGAGGCGCGAGAAGACGCCTCGCTCTGGCAGGGCCGCGGCCCGTTGTTCTTCCCCAACGATCCGCTGGAAAGCACGCGCCGCGTGTACCGGGAAACGCCCCTCCATCACTACCACGGCTTCAACCAGAGCGGCCACACCATGGATTTCGTGCTGCGGCAGGGGGAGACCTTGACCCGCTGGTGGAAGCCGCAAGGCGGGCGATGGCACCACTGCGCCAGTTACAATCAACAGGACTGGCTGCGGAGGCTGCTCGAAGAGGAGCCGCGGGGGCCCAAGCCGAACCATCGCCACTTCACCGTTCACAACTACGGCAACGGGCGATTCGTCTACCGGCCGAATCTGACCGACGGGTCTTCCGATTTCGCCGACGGGGCCTACGACGCGAAGAACGTCCGGCCCGGCGCCGGCGGTCTGACGCTGGCTCAACCCGGCGAGGGCCATGCCGTGTTCGAGGTGCGAACGCCGTACGTCATCGTGCCCCTCGTGGGCGATCCGGCAACGGCGGCCGACGATCGGGATGCCTCGGTGCTGGAAATCGACGCCGATCGCGCTTCACTGCAAATCTCCCTCGACAACGGCCTGACCTGGGAGGACTTACCGGCGCCGTCCGGGGCGGCCAGGCTCGACCTGACCCGCTACGCCGGCGGCACCTACGGCTACCTGCTCAAGATCGCCTTGCGCGGCCGGCCGGACGAAGCCCTGGTCCGCTCCCTCTCGCTGACCACTTGGGTCCAGGTGGCCCCGGCCTCGCTCCCGTCGCTCCGCCAGGGCGAAAACCGGATGGAGTACCGCGCGGGCGATCATTTCGGGCTGAAGACGCGGGTCCTGGAAATCCGCAGCAACGGGAGCGATCCCAAGGAGCTGCTGAAGTATCTCGACGCCCGCCCGGCAGATTACGATCCCGCGCGGAAGACCGAACGGATCCACGGCCCGTTGGTGGTCAAGGTCCCGGCGCCGCCGGGCACGAGAATCGCCTGGTTTGTGGCCGGCGGCAGCTTCCGCACCCATTTCCGCGAGGCCGCCCGGAACACCCGGAACACGATGGCCTACGCCGTCGGCGCCCCGCAAGGTTTCCGGGAGATCTACCGCGCGGATGTCCCGACCGACACCGAGCACTGGCACTGCAACGCCCATCGCGAGGTCCGGCTCCCGGAGCCCGCCGAGAGGGTTTACGTCCGCTATGTCGGAGACCCGGCGCTCAACAACTTCCGGGTCTACGCCCACCTGCTCGACGACGGCCGGCGGTCGTCCGTGCCGGTGAAGATCACGCACGTGTGGACCGAAAAGGGGGCCCGAAGGACGAAGACCGTCGCGCTGGAGGAGCCGGGCCCGTACTCGATTCTTGCGGGGAGCGAGCCGGCCGACGAATCGATCGAGATCTCGGTTCCCAGCGACGTTCGCTGACCGTGCCAAGAATGCGTTCCCGTACCCGCGTAACGCGGCGTGCTTGCAGGACTCTTCCGACCTTCGCTAAACTGGTAGGCGTGGTGGGGCCGGCAAGCGAGGAGGACAAGCGGAGATGAAGCGTAGCGTCGTTGCGATTGCCCCAGGGATCGTAGTCGTCCTGGCCGCTTTGGCGCCTTCTACTGCGTTCGGGCAGGCATCCGACGGACTGGTGCTGCCGTGGAGCAGGGAACATTTCATTGCGGAAGAAGGGTGCCGCTGGGAGCTTTCGCTCCCCGGGCTGAGGGGCCTTCGCCACAACGCCCACTACATTGCCCCGCCCGGTCCCGGCGAGGACTGGAAGGCGTGGCTCCAGCGCCTGCGTGCGTACCGCGAAACCACCCGGGCCCATCTCCGCGATGCGGGCCCGGCACAGATACTGCTTCAATTCGACGGCGTTCGGGCATGGGTCCGCACCGACCGCCGCGCGGCTTTGGCCGCCGATTTGGCGCCCGGCCAGCGGCTAGTGCTTAAAGGTCAGGCCCAATGGCTCGCAGGGAACAACAAGCTCTGTCTGGCCTTCGACTGGTGCGACCGCGGCGGCGGGGCCGAGGGGCCGTGGCGCGGCTGGTCCGCCGTCGTGGCCTCGGCGTCGATCCCGCAAGACGGTGCCTGGCACGATTTCGAGATCGCCGTCGAGGTGCCTCGCTTTGCCGCAGAGAAACACTGGGCCCGGCCGATCCTGGGCATGGACGGGACCTTCGACGCCAAACGCGGCTCCGTGGCACTGCGGCAGCTTACCTTGACGTTTCCACATGCGATCGAGCGGGCCAAACGCCTGCAAACCCTGAGGGCCAAGCCGGCCGGCACCGTTTCGTTCGACGACTCGATCTACCGCCGCGACGACCTCGGGTGGATGACGCGGAACTTCGTCTGCGGGTTCCTGTTCGTCTACGACCGGAGCTTTTGGGACCCCGAGCAGCGCCGGTACCGCGTTGCCGAGCTGTGCGACGAGGCCCAGCGGGAGTTCGGGGGCTATGACTCGGTGGTCCTGTGGCACGCCTACCCGCGGATCGGCGCCGACGACCGGAACCAGTTCGATTTCTTCCGCGACATGCCGGGCGGGCTGGCGGGCGTTCGGTATGCGGTGCAGGATTTTCACCACCGCGGCGTGAAGGTCTTCTTGCCGTACAACCCTTGGGACACCGGCACCCGCCGCGAGAAGGAACCGGACGAGGAGGCCCTGGCCCACCTGGTCGCCGCGCTGGAGGCGGACGGGCTCTTCCTGGACACGATGATCGCCGCTCCGGGCCGGCTGCGGGAGACCGTCGATGCGGCGCGGCCCGGCGTGGCCTTCGAGCCGGAGGGGCACCCGTCGATCGAGGAGATGGAGCGGTGCAGCGGCTCGTGGGCTCAGTGGCTTGCGGCGTTTCCAGAGATAGGAGTGTTGCACCTCAAGTGGCTGGAGCCGCGGCACATCCAGCACCAGATCCGCCGCTGGAACAAGTCGCATCAGGACGAGCTGGCGGCCGCATGGCTCAACGGAAGCGGCGTGCTGGTATGGGAGAACATCTTCGGCTACTGGAACCCGTGGAACGCCCAAGACCGGGCGACGCTGCGGCGGATGGCTGCGGTGCTGCGGCATTTCGCTCCACTGTTCACCGAAGGGGAATGGCTGCCGTACTACCCGACCAAGGTGGACAAGGTCTATGCCTCGTGTTGGCGGGGGACGGACACACGGCTGTGGACCCTGGTGAACCAAAGCGGCCGGCTTCTGGATGGGGCTGTTCTCGAAACCGAAGACCGAGGAGAGACGTTCTTCGATCTCTGGCGCGGTGAGCTGCTGAAGCCGCAACGCGCGGGGGGCAAAGTGCGATTGAGTCTTCCTCTCGGGCCATTCGGGGCCGTTGTGGCGACCCGCGCAGGACAACCTGAAGGCGAAATCTCCGCACTGCTGGCGAGGCAGCGGCAAGAGGCACAACGCCCCGTCCCGCGGTCCGAAAAGGATCCGTACGTGAAAGCCCGGTCGGTGATCGAGCCCAAGAGCCCCCCGGTGTGCCCGCCCGCTGACGCGGCGACCACGGCCGGAATGCTCAAGGTCGATGGCGGCCAGGCAACGTTCGTTGTACGCCACATGCGCCGCGAGTGCGGCTGCTATCCGGATCCGGGGACCCCGCCGGCCCAATGGGACCGCTTTCTCACGGGGAATCCGCACACGGAGGTCGTCGAGCACCGCGTGGCCGTCACGCTGGGGCCGTGCTGGATCGACCCAAAGCCCGTGACCAACGCCCAATTCGAGGTCTTCCTGAAGGCCAGCGGATACGTGCCGCGGTGCCGGGACCGTTTCCTGCACCATTGGGGCGGCCCGACGTGCCCGGACGCCCTCAAAGACAAGCCCGTGGTCTGCGTGGACCTGGAAGACGCCCGGGCCTATGCCGCCTGGGCCAAGAAGCGGTTGCCGACCGAGTGGGAGTGGCAACGAGCGGCCGAGCGGCACGGCGACGCCTTCCGGCATTCCGAGGTCTTCGAATGGACCGAGAGCGAGCGCGACGACGGCCACTGCCGGTTTGTCCTTTTGCGAGGGGGGAGCCGGTACAAGGCCGAGGGGTCGATCTGGTACTTTCCCGGGGGACCGCAGCCGATCCAGTCGCACGCGAAGTTCCTCCTCATGAACTCGGGCCTGGACCGGTGCGCGACGATCGGGTTTCGGTGCGTCGCTCCTGAGTCGCATTGAGAAAGCGGAGGAAACGCGATCGGCTTTCAGGTATTGCCTTCCAGCTTACCGTTGAGAGGCGATAGCTGAGTGCCGATAGCTGAGTGCTGATAGGCCAAGTGTCAGTAATACGAGGTCACCCCCGTTTGGTGTTTGAAGCCGTATTTCGTGGGTTGCCGGACCGCGTTTTTCGCCTCGAAACCTCCTCAGAACCGGGTGAAGGAGCTTTCGACGCGAAAAACGCTGACTACCTCTGATGACAGCACGCATACGCATTCTGGCAGTATAGGGCCGACCTCGAATTACTGACACTTGGCCG
>CAYGZA010000013.1:0-42632 GCA_964354135.1 uncultured Planctomycetaceae bacterium | reverse complement strand
GGACTGAAATACACCGTGGTGGGCTTCTTGCGTTTGCGGCGCAACTCCTCCCGCAGCTTAGCAAGCGTATTCGTGTATAATCTGACCTTGCCATCGCCAGGGTGCGTCTGGTAGCCGCGGGCGTAACAGTAGCGGCACTCGTGGGCGCAGCCTGCCGTCAGGTTGACCGTCGGAACGTGTGCCAGGCACGCCAGACTGGAGGGCGTAAGCACCGCCGATTTTCGCTCTACAGGGATCACTTGAGTCATGGTGCTCAACCCGACGCGGTGGGAAGATGGTGATGTTTGAACATGACGATGTTAGATCTTCACCAGCACGATCCGGGAGACCCGAAACAGCGGCGCAAGCCGTGGCAGATAGCCTTCCAGGGGTTCATCGACGACGAGCATCAGGCTGATCCCATCTGGTTGGAGCACCGCGCAATCCCGCCATTATGTGAACTGACGTATACTATAACAGGCCATTGCGGAACGTTCAAGTCGGCTTTCTGGGCACCCCCTACTCAGGGCACCGCTCATTGTCCAGCCAACGGCCTCCGCGTGCAGCGTCGCGAATGGCGGCTCGTGCAGTTGGATGACCAACGGGCTCTTCGCCACGGTAAGGTGTCTGAAAATGAATCAGACTGCTAACTCAGGCCGGTCTCCAGAAAGGCGCCCAGTCGAGATGGGCCGACCGAGCACCCACACGATTGCATCGGTTGTAAAGCATTCAGTAGAATCACGTTAGGGAAACACCTGCGGACGCCTTCGCAGCTTATGAGTTCCTGCTAAAATGGGTTTCGTCGCGCCTGGTGCAACGCTGAATACAGTCTAACGGGCGTCAGTGGCGAAGAAGACAGTTCTCAGTCGGCTTTGAGCAACCGCGCAACTCAATGAGCGTCAATAACTTACGATTACCGGAGGGTACGCGAATGGTTAGCAGCCTGACTCGAAATCAGGTGCGGCGCAAGCCGTTGAGGGTTCAAATCCCTTGCCCTCCGCTCCTAATCCCTTAGCTGGCAACGGGTTGCTCCCTTTCTTGACAGCCCCCCAGCGGCGTTGTTTTGGCCGATAGATGCCACCAAATACCCAGTTTTGACACCAGTACGCGGAGATTTTGGGGAGCACGGCACACTTGCTTCGGGCGTCGCGGAGTCGGTTCCAGTCGCTCTCGTTGCCCCCAGTCCCCGCTGCTGACCGGCAGCGCGGGCAATCGGTCCAGGGCCTCCGTCACATCGGCCACGGCCAAGTGGGTTCGTTTGGGCGGAATGCTGGGTTCACCTCGTAGATCGGTGAGGCCGGAGGGCCTTCGATGCCCCGCTGCATGGTATCCAGCATGTGGTCCCTGTAAGTGGCCAATCACTGGTCAGCCGTCTCTGCCATTTGCCCGGTCTAGTGCCCCAGGGCCGCGCCTGCCGAGGTGGCCGTCGTTCCGTTGGCGGCTGCAGTCGGCGCAACCCCCGGCTACCTCTGTGCGGAGTACGGACGATGGGGTACCCGCGGCCAGTTGGCCGCCCGGAAGGAAGCCCTGGATCGCACGACCGCAACCTTGAACCAAGAGGGGCAATTCCGCCGGAGAGCAGAGGCCCTCAAGACCGTGGTGGACCGCGTGGTCTGCCACTTCCGCCGCGTCGGAAAACGGGTTACCCTGGACTCAATCGAGGTGATTGCTGCGGAGGATGGGGCCATCCGGCCCCTCACCTTTCCAGTAACCTCTCTCCAAACGGATTCGTGCCTTTGTGGTAGTCTGTCGTGCATCGTTTGCATGCTGGACCTGAATGATGAACTCGAAGCAGCGTGTCCATGCGGCGTTGCGGCGCGAGCCGGTCGATCGGGTTCCGATCTTCATGTGGTTCCACCCGGGCACGGCGGATACCCTTGCCCGGCTCCTGGAGATCCCGCGTCAGCACGTGGACATCGTCATGGGCAACGACGTCCGCATGACCTGGGTCAACAACAACTACGCCATGGAGGGGATCGTCCACGAGCGGGACGGCCAGGGGCACGTGGACTACTGGGGCATCCGGTGGGTCAAAGAAGGCCCGTACAACCAGATCGCCCACTTCCCGATGGCCCAAGCCTCGCGCGAGGAATTCCTGCGGTACCGTTTCCCTACGGAGCACCTTGAAGAACTGCTGGGGCGGATGGATCCTGTGGTGGCCGGCGCCGCGGAGTGCTTCATCGGCTGCGACGTGTCACCGTGCGTCTTCGAGATGTACTGGCGGCTCCGCGGCATGGAGCAGGCCATGCTGGACATGAGCGCCGACCCCGAGCTGGCCCAAGAGATGTTCCGCCGCTCGGCCGATTTTTCAGTGCTCCTCTCGGAGGAGGCGTGCCGGCGATTCCCGTTGGACTGGCTCTGGGCGGGCGACGACGTGGCCGGCCAGCTCTCGCTCCTGATGAGCCCGCCCATGTGGCGCCGGATGATCAAGCCGGAGCTGGCCCGGGTGTTCGAGATCGGCAAGCGGCACGGCTATTGGGTGGCGTACCACTGCTGTGGCGCCCTGCGGCCGATCATCGGCGACCTGATCGAGATCGGCCTGGACGTGCTCAACCCCGTGCAGTGCAATTGCCCCGGCATGGACCCGCTGGAGCTGAAGCGAGAGTTCGGCCGACACCTGGTGTTCATGGGCGGGGTGGACACCCAGGGCGTTCTGCCCAAAGGGAGCGCGGACGACGTCCGCCGCGCCACGCGCCGGCTCATTGACGGCATGACCGGCGACGGCGGCGGCTACATTCTTGCGGCCAGCCACACGGTCCCGCCGGAAACGCCCGTAGAGAACATCTTCGCCATGTACGCCGAGGCGGGCCTGAGCCGCAAGGCGATCTTCGACCGCGCTGCCGAGCTGCGTCAACGTCTGCGGACGGAATAACCGCAGAGGCGCTGAGACGCGGAGAAGAGACCGCAATGAAGACCAACGCCGCCCGCACACTCGACAAGCTCGGCATCGCCTACGAGGTCCACGAGTACCCCGTTGCCCCGGAGAATCTCGGGGCCGAGACGATCGCCGAGAAGATTCGGATGCCGCTGGGGCAGGTGTTCAAGACGCTGGTGGTCTGCGGTGACCGCCGGGGCGTACTGCTGGCCGTGCTGCCGGGCGATACGGAACTGGATATGAAGGCCCTGGCGCGGCTCTCGGGCGACAAGAAGGTCGAGATGGTGCCGCTCAAGGAGGTCCAGCCCCTGACCGGGTACATCCGGGGCGGTGTGACGGCGCTGGCGTGCAAGAAGAACTACCCCGTCTTTGCCGACGAGCGGATCAACGCCCACCCGGTCATTGCTGTTTCTGCCGGGATGCGCGGGGTGCAGCTCATCCTTGCCCCGCAGGATTACCTCCGGGCGACGCGGGCGACCGTGGGTCCCATCGCTCGATGCGGTAGCTGAGAAGCAGGGTCACAAGCCCGAAACCGACGTCGAGCGGCCCTTCCGCGAGGCTCCAGAAACGCGGCATGCCTTCGAGCCAATCGACGCCCCAGAGCAAGAGTCCGAAGGCGACGAACGCCCCGCCGAGATAACAGAGCACAAGGCGATGCCGGCGCAGGTCGAACGAGAGCACCCACAGGAGCCCGCCCAAGAGGGCGTAGAACGCCGAGGTGGACCGGGCCAGGTACCCGACCACCGGCTCGTCGGGGAGTATGCCCATCCCGAGCCCCCGGTGGACGGCGTTCATCCACGCGTAGGGCATCACGGCGCAGAAGACGGCGAGAAAGGAGACCGCGCCCATGATGCGGAGAAACAGTACGAGAAAACGCTCGCGCTTCGTCATCGCCGCTCCTCCTTTATCCTTCGTCCCTCATCCTTTCCCCTCTACGTTCCCCAATCGCGGGCGTAACGGAAATCGCGGTCCATGGTCCGCTGCGAGAGCTTGGCAATCACCGGCATGCGGCGCTTGTAGTGGTTGCGGCGCACGAGCGTCGCCACGCGGTCGATGAACTCCGCGGCAAAGCCGTGCTCGATCAACTCCGCGCGGCGCCAGCGGCGATCGACCATGAGGACCAGAAGGCGATCGACCTCGGCGTAGGTGAAGCCCAGCTCGCTCTCGTCGGTCTGGCCCACCCAGAGGTCGCCGGTGGGGGCCTTCCCGCAAATCGCCTCGGGCACGCCTAAGAACGCGGCCAGTTGGACTAGCTGCGTCTTGTACAGGTCGCCCACCGGATTCACGGCCGAGGCCATGTCGCCGAATTGCGTCCCGTAGCCCAACAGCAGCTCGCTCTTGTTGCTGGTGCCGACCACAAGGGCCTCGAAGGCGGCGCTCTGGTCGTAGAGCACGGTCATCCTCTCGCGGGCGCACTTGTTGGCCAGGCGCATCTGGGAGGCATCGGGAAAGCGGCGAAAGTAGGCGTCGATCTCGTCGGTGATCGGCACGTCGAGGCTCCGCACGCCGAGCTTCTCGATCACCGCCACGCTGTCCCGCCGGGTGGCCTCGCTGGAGGTCTTGTAGGGCATGGTCACCGCCAGGACGCTCTCCGGGCCGAGGGCCCGGGCAGCGAGGAACGTGACCACACTGGAGTCGATCCCGCCCGACAGGCCCACCACCGCATGGCGGAACCCTGCCCGCCGCAGCTCGTTGCGGAGGAAGCGGCAGAGGATTTCCGCGACCATCTCGGGGTTGATGCGGAGTCCTTCTTCAGCCGGGTCAGGTTTCATAGCGGCGGCGTTTGATGCGCTGGAGTTCTTCGATGGTCAACAGGAGCCGTTCGTCGCGGGCCAGCGGGGTGATCAGGCGCTGGCGGCGGAGTTCGCCCAGGTCGATGGCGGCCAGGGTGAGCGATTCGTCGAGCATGGGGGCTTCGGCCAGGGTGCGGCCGTCGGGGCCGACCACCCGGCTGCCACCCCAAAAACAAAGCCCGTCCTCAAAGCCGACCCGGTTGACCAGGACTACTACGGCGCCAAGCAACTGGGCGAAGGTCTTCGAGAGGTGTTCGTAGGTCTCGGCGGTGCGGATCGTTGGCCCGTCGACCCCCCGGGCTGGCGAGTTCGCCACGCAGATGAGCATGTCGATCTCTTCGGCCTGCATGATTGCCGCGGCCGAGAGG
Source organism: uncultured Planctomycetaceae bacterium (assembly GCA_964354135.1). GTDB lineage: Bacteria > Planctomycetota > Planctomycetia > Pirellulales > Thermoguttaceae > CAYGZA01. The sequence continues at coordinate 37,617 of CAYGZA010000013.1, read as the reverse complement.
TGCCAGAAATCCTCGCAAATCAGCAGGCCCACGCGGCCGAACCGGGCCGTGTCGAAGGCCCGAATCCGCTCTCCGGCGGCGAAGTACCGCTGCTCGTCAAAAAGCCCGTAAGTGGGCAGGTAGACCTTGCGGTGCAGGTGGACGATCCGCCCCTCCTCGGCGAAGAAGGCGGCATTGTAGAAGCGGTGCCGGCTCGACTCCTCGACGAAACCGACCACCAAGGCCGCGCTCCCGGCCGCCTCCACCAGCCGGCGGATCTCCGGCGCCGAGCGGCCGATCGCCACGTCGGGGACCATGTCGCGGACGAAGTATCCGCTCAGCGACAGCTCGGGGAAGACGATCAAGTCGGCATCCTGCTGCCGGGCAGCCTCAATCTGCGCCAGGTGTAGGGCGAGGTTCCGTTCCCGGTTGGCCAGGAAGGGGGCGATCTGGGCCATCGCCACGCGCAATGCCCCGGGTTGCCGGCCCCCGGGCGGGGCGCTTTCTGCGGACGGTTCGGAGGCCGGAGGGCGGACACTCACGATTTGCCTCCCCCAAAGGGGCATTCAGCGAGACGCGTGCCCCTCACTTCGCGCCCAGCGACACCTCGATCCCTTGCGTCAAGGAGCGCCGGGTGGTGCTGGAGTATTCTACGTCGAACCAGAGGATCTTGCCCGCCGCGTCGAGCAGGTAGATCCGCGGTATTCCCTCCTTGGCCACCTTGGCGAAGTAGGCTCCCTCGGCATCCACGAGGTTGACGTACTTCGCCCCGGCCTCTTCGGCGGCCTTGCGGGCGACCTCGGGCGTCTCCTTGGGGTTGATTCCCACGACGCGGACCCCCTTGTCGCGAAACGGCTCGGCGACGTCGCCCCCCAGCCGCCGGAGCGCCTGGGCGGCGTAGTCGTTCTTGCTCTCCCAGAAGAGGACCACGGTCAACTTGCCGCCGAAGAGGGAGCGGAGGGTCTGCTTCTTGCCGTCGAGGTCCGGGAGCTCGCCGTCGGGCATCGCGTCGCCGACCTTCACGAGGCAGGTCTCCAGGAGTTGGCGGTCCATCACGACCTTGGGCACTTCCCGCGGCGGCGGGGGCTCCGGCGGCTTGGCCGGTTTGGCCGGCTTGGCCGAAGCGTCCTTCTCCTTGGCCTTCGCGATTGCGGAGCCCTTGGAGGTGCCCTGCAGGGACCTCTCTTTGGCCGTCTTGCTACGCTCTGGGATGCCCTGCTTCTGGCAACCCCAAACGACCGCGGTCACCAACGCCCCGGTTACGATCCATGCCGCAGGACTCTTCTTGCGCATCATGCTCGTTCCTCCATTGACTCTTCAACGCCCGATCTTGACTGCCAACTCCTTCAACTGTTGCTGATCGACCCCCCCGGGCGCCCCGGTCATCAGGTCGCAGGCCCGCTGCGTCTTGGGGAAGGCGATGCAGTCGCGGATGCTGTCCAGACCGGCGAAGATCATCACCAGCCGGTCGATCCCCAGGGCGATCCCGCCGTGGGGCGGGGCGCCGTATTGGAGCGCGTCCAACAGGAACCCAAAACGCTCCTTGGCCTGGGCCTCGTCGATCCCCAAGAGCCCAAACACCTGTTGCTGCAAACCTTGATCGTGGATCCGGATTGTCCCCCCGCCGGCTTCAGAGCCGTTGATCACCAGGTCGTACGCCTGGGCCCGGCATCGCCCCGGATCGGTCGCCAGGAACTCCCGGTCCTGGGGCCGCGGAGCGGTAAACGGGTGGTGCATCGGAGTCCAGCACTTCTCCGCCTCGTCGTAGGCGAACATCGGGAACTCGATCACCCAGGAGAAGTGCTTCGCAGCCGGGTCGTACAACTTCAGCTCGGCCCCGAAACGCTTCCGCAGCCCGTACAGGGCCTTGCAGGTGACCTCGAAGCGGTCGGCCACGATCAAGAGCAAGTCGCCGGGCTCGGCCCCCATGCGATCTCCGATCTTGGCCAGGAGATCGGGGCTGAAATTCTTCGCGATGGGCGAGGCCAGTCCCCCGGCGGCCTCCACCTTGAACCACGCAAGGCCCTTGGCCCCAAAGTCCTGCACGACCCAGGCGGTCAACTCGTCGATCGCCTTCCGCGAGTAGCTGCCGGCCGCTCCCTTGGCATTGATTCCGCGGACGCGCCCCCCGCTTTCCACGGCTTCCCGAAACACGAAGAAACCGCACTCCCTCGCCAAATCGGTCAGGTCGACCAACTCCATCCCGAACCGCAGGTCGGGGGCATCGTGCCCGAACCGCTCCACGGCCTCGTCGTAAGTCATCCGCGCCAGCGGCAGAGAGACGTCCAGCCCCAGGATCTCCTTGGCCATCCGGGCGACCATCCCTTCGACCACCGACATCACGTCGTCGGCCTCGACGAAGGCCATCTCCAGGTCCAACTGGGTAAACTCCGGCTGCCGATCCGCTCGGAGGTCTTCGTCGCGGAAACACCGGGCCACCTGCACGTAGCGGTCGTACCCGGCGATCATCAGGATTTGCTTGTAAAGCTGCGGGGACTGGGGAAGAGCGTAAAAAGCCCCTTGCTGCACCCGGCTAGGGACGAGGTAATCGCGGGCGCCCTCCGGCGTGCTGCGGCCGAGCATCGGGGTCTCGACGTCGACGAATCCCAGCTCGTCGAAGTAGTCGCGCATGAGCTTAATCATGCGGTGCCGGAGGAGCAGCGTCTCTTGCATCTCCGGCCGTCGCAGGTCGAGATAGCGGTATTTGAGCCGCAGGTCCTCGCCGGGCAACTCCCTGCTATCGGTGCTCGGATAGAACGGTGGCGTGAGGCTCCTGTTCAAGACCTCGAACGAACTGGCCCGGACCTCGATCTCGCCGGTCTCCAACTTGGGGTTGACCGTACCCTCTGGACGGTGGGCGACTCTGCCCGTGACCCGCACGACATACTCCGGCCGAAGCGACCGCGCGACCTCCAGGTTTTCCTGTCCCCCCTCGGGTGAGAAAACGACCTGTGTCTTGCCATAGCGGTCACGCAGGTCGATGAAAAGCAACCCCTTGTGATCGCGGTAGGTGTCCACCCACCCGCAGAGGGTTACCTGCTCGCCTACATGTTCCACCCGCAACTGACCGCACGTGTGAGTCCGTAGCAACGCTCGGGTTCCCTTCCATTTCACGGATGCACGGCGGCCCAACCATAGCGGTAGGCCCGGTCGCGGCGGGAAGCCCCGGGCGGCCGCCCCGGCATCGGACCCCTCATTTTAGACAGGCGCGGCCCCGGCGCAAAGGTTGGCCTGGCGTCTTGACACCGTCGGGGGCATGCGCAGACTTCCGAAGTCTTTAAGACTTCGGAAGTCTTGGGAGAAGTCTTCGGAAGTCTTGGGGCTCCGCAGGCTTCCATTGAATAGTCCGCGAGGGGGGCACGAGGATGCTAGGTTCGAGCGGCTTCCTGGATCTGCCGCGCCACTTCGGCCGGCCCGATCGACCCGTCGACGGCGACGAACCGGCATTCACTCAGACTGCGGAACCACGTCCCCTGCCGCTTGGCAAACTGCCGCGTGTGGGTCTTGACCAGCTCAACGGTCTGCGGCAAGTCGCGGCGGCCTTCGAGGTGCTCCAGGACCTCGCGGTACCCGAGGGCTTGCCGGGCGGTCTTGCTCGGCGGTCGAGAGCTGCACAGAAGGCGCCGAACCTCCTCCACCAGCCCGGCGGCAAACATCCGCTCGACACGGCGGTCGATCCGCGCGTAGAGTTCCCGGCGCGGCCAGTCGAGCACGAAGACGCGGCACGCGTCCGCGGGGAGGCCGACCTCAAACTGCGCCTGAAGGACGCTGATCGGCCGGCCCGTCTTGAGGTAGACCTCCAGGGCGCGGATCAGCCGCCGGGTGTCGTTCGGGTGGAGACGCTCCGCAGCGCTGGGGTCCACCCCGGCCAACCGGCGGTGCAGCAATCCCGGCTCAGCCTGCCGGGCTTTCTCCTCCAGTTGACGCCGGAGGTCCCAGTCGGCCGGTGGGCCCTCGAAAATCCCCCGCAAGAGTCCTTTCAGATAGAGGGGCGTCCCGCCGACGAACAAGACCTCGCGGCCCCGCGACTTGATCTCCCGGATGCACTCCCAGGCGGCGCTTAAGTACCGGGCCAGGCTGTACGGCTGGTCGGGCTCCAGCACGTCGATCAGATGGTGCGGCACGAGCTGCCGCTCGTGCGCATCGGGTTTGGCCGTGCCGATGTTCATTCCGCGGTACAGAGCCATCGAATCCAACGAGATGATCTCAGCCCCGATCCGCAGAGCCAGCTCGATCCCAACGGCAGTCTTCCCGCTTGCCGTCGGGCCCGTGAGGAACCAGCAGTCTTGAGCGGCAGAGCAGGCCATGCGAGCGAAGGAGAATAAGGCTGTCGGCAATCGGTCGTCAGCCTTCAGCGAGACGAAAATGCACTCTGATACCCATGCGTTCCGGCTGATAGCTGAAAGCCGACGGCTGATACCGAAGAGCCCGCCGCTTCCCGCTCAGTTTACGCTGAACTCGGGCGGGAAGACAGCGGCGCCGGCAGAAGCGCGAGGCGCGTCGGCGGCCTCGGCCAGGTGTTCCAAGAGAAGTTCCGCGCGGCGGTGGACGTTCATTTCCGCGAGCAGCTCCTCCTTGCGGGCCAGGTCGACGTCCAAGAGATAACCGACGATGTCGGTCAGCACGCCGAGAGAGATCTCGTTGCTCAGAAACTGCTCGACTTGCTCGTGGGCCTGGGTCAGGTCGGGCAGGGCGAGGAGGAATGCCTCACGCAATCGCGCTTGCAGCCGGCTCGTTTCCGCCGGGTCGGGCGGATACTCGTCTTCGCACAGCTCGACCGCGGCCTCGCGGAAGCTCTTCGTGGGAGGCAATTCGCGGAGCAGACGACCCCGCTTCAAACCGCACACGAGGATGTTGTACGACCCGTTCTCCAGCCGATGGCAGGCCACGACGCGCCCCAAGCACGCCACGGGCAACAGCGGCGGCCGGCCATCGTAGTCCGCCTCCCAGCCCGGGGCCAGGGTCGCCATGGTGATCAGCCGGTCGCCGGCCATCGCCTCTTCGAGCATTTCCCGGTAGCGCGGCTCGAAGACGTGCAGCGGCTGCATGACGTGGGGAAACAACACCAGGTTCGGCAGCGGAAAGAGCCGTACGGTTCCCGAGAAATCCTCGAGTGCAAACGACAGATCCTCAAATTCCGGCATCGCACACCCTACGGGCTGGGGATCGAAGTGGATCCATCAAGCGTACCTCACTGCGGCTCCGGGCAAGGGGCCGGTGCGAGGAGAATCTCCGGGGTCATTAGGGGAATTACCTCACGCCGGCCGCCGCCGACCCTTGCCGACAACGCCTCGTCCACACAACTCGACACCGCGGTCAGGAATTCGTCCACCTCCAGACCCAGGTATCGACCCCGGTACCGACCGAGGTGACCGCGGGCCCTGCGAAGAAGACTCGCCGCTCCCCGGGCGTTGCCGCCCGCCGCGTGGTGCAAGGCCACCGCCGCCTGGATCAGTCCCTTGTAGAACTGCCGGGCCGGCCCGTGCTCGCCGCCCCACAGCTCCTCCCACGTCTCGTGGCTTTCGAAGTACTGCCGCCCGTTGAACTGGTCGATTCCCCTCAAATAGAGCGGGTGGTAGCCCATCTCGGCCATGACGTGCGTCCTCGATCCTTCCGGGCCGAAGCAACCATCGCTTCCCCCGGGGATTATAGCGCCATGGCCGGTCTGAGGCCACGTTGCTCTGGGGGAGCGGGGGACCTTCCCTGCCTTGACAGTTGCGCCACGCACATCAACAATCAGGTGCCCACGTGGCAACGATGGAGACCGGCGGTACGATCCCCGCCAATGCTGCCCTATGAGACCCCCGAATGGCCGCCCCCTCGGTCGCCAAACGTCAGGCCGCTAGTGTCGTCGGGCTCTTGGCCCGCCAATACCCTGAGGCTGCTTGCTCGCTCGATTTTCGCACTCCGCTGGAACTCCTCGTGGCGACCATCCTCTCCGCCCAGTGTACCGACGAGCGGGTGAACCAGGTGACCAAGGGGCTGTTCGCAAAGTACCGCTCTGCCGCCGATTACGCCCGCGTGCCGCTGGAGGAACTCGAGCGCGACATCCAGAGCACCGGCTTCTTTCGCAACAAGGCGAAGAGCATCCAGGGCTGCTGCCGCATCCTGGCCGGGCAGCATCAGGGTCGGGTGCCGCAGGATATGGAAACCCTCGTCGAAATGCCGGGAATCGGGCGGAAGACGGCCAACGCGGTGCTCGGGACCGCCTACGGGATTGCCTCGGGCATTGCCGTGGACACCCACGTGGCCCGGGTGAGCCGTCGCTTGGGGCTCAGCCGGCAGAAGGACCCCGAGAAAATCGAGCGGGACCTGATGGCCCTGGTGCCGCAGGACCAGTGGATCGCGCTGAGCCACCGGATGATCCAGCACGGACGTCGGGTTTGCGCGGCGCGCCGGCCGAAGTGCGAGGCATGTCCCTTGAACCGCGTTTGCCCCCGCATTGGCGTGGAGACGCAATGATCCTTTCCGGCCACGAGATCCTGGCGCAACTGGGAGAGAACATCCTCATCGAGCCGTTCGATCCGGCGCGGCTGAATCCCAACAGCTACAATCTGACGCTGCACGACGAGCTGATCGTCTATGAGGAGGTCCTGCTCGACATGCGGAAGCCGAACCGCTTCCGGCGGATCAAGATCCCGGCGGAGGGCCTGGTCCTCAGCCCGAACCAGCTCTATCTCGGCCGCACCGTCGAGCGGACGGAGACGCACAACCTCGTGCCGATGATCGAGGGCCGCTCGTCGATCGGGCGCCTGGGCCTGTTCGTCCACGTGACGGCGGGCTTCGGCGACGTCGGCTTTTCCGGCTTCTGGACGCTGGAGATGTTCGCCGTCCAGTCGGTGCGGATCTATCCCGGCGTGGCCATCTGCCAGATCATCTACCACGACATTCGCGGCTCGTTCACCGAATACGCCAGCAACAAGTATCAGAACAACACCGACATCCAGCCGAGCCTCCTGTTCAAGGAGCTCAACCCCGACTGTTTGCGCGACCCGCAGAGGACTCTCCCGTTCGGCATCGAGCAGCCACCCGGGTAAATCGCACGAGCAGAGGCCCTGTCTTATCTCAAGGGATTTGGCATAAGACCCCGGGGGCGTGTCAAGCAACGGTCTCCTTGCCGGTCCATAGCAGCGAGTGCAGAGGAGACGCCCGCACCAAGAGATCGATTGCGGCCCGTGCCGCCATCGAGCGGAGCGAGCCGTGAACGGTGCCAAGAGACGCACAAGGCGCAGAATAGATAAAACGGGCAGAATTAAGGAGGGGGTGAGTGAGAGGGCACGGCTGGCTTCTGCATCTGTCTGCTCGACGGGAGCCGCGGCAGCCCCTCCGTGGCGTGCCTTTCGCGCCGCCGGGCGGCTCCGTCCAGGACCTCGCGGCGATTCACGGGGTTTTGTCCCGGCGGTTACGGGCGTGCGCGTCGGCTTTCTCGCGACCGATCTCTGGTCGGCAAACTCTCGCTAATCGTTAGACTCTTCCAGGAGCAGGCCGTCTGGCAGGGTGCTCTCTCGCCGTAGCCGCAGATTCTTCGGACTGTAGCGGTTATTCCGTCGATAACGAAGAAAGGGAATAAGACGGGATTTCGGATGGTTCCGAAGGGGCCGAATTCCTGGCCCCAGGGAGAAGATGACATGAGGAGTCGGAAGCTGCTTTCCTTACTGGTGGTTTGCGGGCTGTGGGCCCCGGCGGCGGTCAAGGCCCAGGACGGATCGGGTTTCGTTTGGCAGTCGGACCTCGGCGTGCGCCAGACCGGGGCGTTTTCCAGCGTGGCGCCGCAAGACATGCTCCCGAAAATGGCGGCCGAGAAGCCTGCGACGGCCAAGCCAGACCCGCTGCCGGACAAATCGGTCGCAGCCCAGGAGAAGCCGGCCAACAGAGCCGCAGACCCGGAGCCGGCCAAGGCCGGCAAGCCACGCGCGGCTCAACCCAAGGCCGACGGCCCGCGCGAGCCGGCAGCGGCCCAAGCGGAAGCTTCCCCCAGAGATTCCAAGCCGAGATTGCTTCCAGGGAGAACCGGGGAGCCGGCCGGTCAGCGGCCGATCGCCACCCCTGAGCCGCTGCCGGAAGACGCGGCTTTCGGGGCCTGTCGGGAGAAGCCCGGCCAGAGCCCATTCTGCGAGGGAGGGCGGGCTCCCAGGGTCAAGGCCACTTGCGGTGGAGACTGCGGCGCCGCCGGCGCGGCATGCCGGGATGGCTCCTGCGGGGATGCTCGCCTCAGGGATCCGAGCGATGCGTGCGACGACACCCCGTGGCGGCTGTTCCACGGTTCCCGGCTGGATGCCGCGGGAGTCAACGTGCGGGGTTGGATCGACCAGGGCTTCACGTGGAATCCCGATCGGCCGGGCCACCGCTTCAACGGGCCGGTTACGTTCAACGACCGCGCCAACGAATACCAGATGAACCAGGCCTATCTGATTGCCGAGCGGCAGACCGACACCGGCGGGTACGGGTTCGACGTCGGCGGACGCGTCGACCTGTTGTACGGGACCGACAGCCGGTTCCTGGCCGCCAACGGCCTGGAGACCGAGTGGAACGACGACCACCGGTTCTACGGCCTGGCGATGCCCCAGTTGTACGCCGACTTCGCCCTGGACGACCTCGTCCTGCGGATCGGCCGCTTCTATTCGATCCTGGGGTACGAAGTGCCGACGGCGCCCGACAACTTCTTCTACTCCCATTCCTACAGCCACCAGTACGGCGAGCCGTTCACGCACACCGGGTTCTCGGCCAAGTTCAAGCTGAACGATTGCTGGTCCCTCAGCGGCGCGATCCACCGCGGCTGGGACCAGTGGGAAGACAACAACGACAAGATGGGTTTCCTGTGGGGAATCACCTGGACCAGCCCGGATGAGAACACCCGGGTCTCGTTCGGCCTTGCGGCCAGCAACGAGCTGCCCACGGGACCGAGCCGGCGGGCGATGTACAGCATCGTGGTCGACCACAAGTTCAGCGATCGGGTCCGCTACGTCTTCCAGCACGATGGGGCCCACGAGACCAACGCAGTGGCAGGGCCGGTCCTCCCCGGGGATGCCGAGTGGTACAGCGTCAGCAACTACCTGTTCTACGAAATCAATCCGTGTTGGAGCCTGGGCCTCCGCTACGAGTGGTTTGGGGACTACGACGGCACCCGGGTGATCGGCCTTGGGGCGCCGAAGGGGATTCCGCTGACCGGCGTGGCTGCGAGCTGGGACGAGCTGGCGCTGGGCGTGAACTACAAGCCCAGCAACAACGTCGTCGTGCGGAGTGAACTCCGGTGGGACTGGGTCGACCCGATGGTCGCGACCCAAGGCGGCCCGTTCGACACCTTCAGCCACAATCAGCAGTTCCTCTGGGGCACGGACCTGATCGTCCGCTTCTGAAGGCAGCGGGGCGGAAAAGTCTTCCCATTCCGCAGGGTTTTCCGCATCGGTCCCTCGGGGTCGGCTTATCGGCTCTTGCGGATCGCTTATAGTCCCTATTGCCCGCCGATTAAGATCAATCCGCACAATCATCGATTCCGATGAACGATTAGGGACGCATTCCGCGACCAGGCCGGCGCTCGGCGCCAAGCACGGGATTGGATTCACGTCGCCGTCGCTGCCTCGCGTTGAGCCGCCTTGCGTGTCCGCAACACCCCAGTATGCCAAGGACGGGAGTGCTTGAGCCATGAAGACCCACTCGTTTGCACCGGCAGCCCTGCTGCTTAGTGTTTTGCTGACCGGCACGGCGCTTGCGCAAGTAAACAATCTGCCGAGCTTGCGGCAGCCCGCGACCGCGCGGTTGGCGGCCGCGGAATACGGCCCGACGGAGTACGGCCCGTCGCAGTACGTGATCGCCGAGAACCAGCCGCCGGCCCCGACCGCCTCGCCGAGCGACCGGCCAGGCGCATCGCCCAACGACCGGCGCGCGGCAGCCGTGATCGAGCACGCCGCTGCCAACGCCGAAGAAGAGAGCGGCAAGGAGGAGGAGAAGGAGGAACCTCGGCGACTGATCGGCGAACTGGGTGGCACCGGCATCAACGTCAACGGTTGGCTGGACGTGGGAGTCACCGCCAATGCCGACAGTCCTCAGTCGCGTTACAATGGGACACTTGCGCCAAACGACCGAAACGAATTCCAGCTCAACCAAACCTACTTGGTGATGGAGAAGGCACTGAAGACCGACGAGCACTGCTGGGACATCGGCGGCCGCGTGGATTTCCTCTACGGCACCGACTGGATCTACGGAGCATCGCTCGGTCTGGAGACCCATCCCGACGGATCGCCCAGATGGAACAGCAGCAATCATTACGGGTTAGGCCTGCCGCAAGCCTATGGCGAGGTGGGCCGCGGGAACCTGTCCCTGAAGGTCGGCCATTTCTACACGATCATCGGCTACGAGTCGTTGATGGCCCCCAGCAACTTTTTCTACTCGATGAACTATGCCCTGCGTTACGCGGAGCCGACGGCGCACACGGGCGGCCTGTTCACCTGGAAGACATCGGATGAGCTGTCGCTCTATGCGGGCGGCGTCAATGGTCAAGACCGCTTCGACGGTCAGAGCGACACGTTTCACGTGCTGACCGGGTTTGCCTACCACCCGGAACACAAGAAATACTCCCTTACTTTCGGCATCATGGCGGGCGGCACGGAAGACGGCATCCTGCCCGTCGAGGGGCCTCGCACGTACTTCAGCACCGTATTCACGTGGAACATCAGCGAAAAGTTCCAGTCCGTCACTCAATGGGACGCCGGCTGGCAGCAGAACTTCGACTTGCAGGGCAACACCGCCGATTTCTGGAGCGTCACGCAATACCTGTTCTATACCATCAACCCCTGCTGGAAGGCCGGCCTGCGGTACGACTTGTTCGTCGATGACCAGGGCACTCGGCTCGGCGGTCTGCGATTCGGCGGTCTGCCCGGAGGCAACCCGCTGCCGCTGCCCTCGGGAAACGCCGGCACGGTGCAGGCGATCAGCGTCGGACTGAACTACACGCCCACTACCAACTTCCGGCTGCGGCCGGAGCTGCGGTGGGACTGGTATGGTGGCGAAGCGCTTCCGCTCTTTGACGACCGGGCCAAGAACAGCCAGTTTACCGCGGCCATCGACATGGTCGTGCTCTTCTAAGCGGCTGACCCGCCCCACGTCAAGCGGACCCTTCCTGCGGGCTGTAGCGGTTGGCGCGAGCTGATCTGTAGTGCCATCCCGGCCGTCCGGGACGCCCGGGGGCAAGCCGGCTGGCTCGCGCGGCCGATTTCACCAGAGGGCCGACATTCCCGCAAGAGATCGTCGGCCCGTTCCCCCCGGACCAGGTGAAAGTCATGCAGAACAAGCTCTTCCTTGCATTCCTGCCGCTGTTGGCGTTGGCAGTCCCCGCGGCAATCCTCTCGTCGGCCGACTGGTCGGCCTTATCGAAGGCTCCGGAGGACCCGGCGGCTGCGCTGGCCGCGATCTCTGCGACTGCGACGGCCAATCCTCCGGGCCCCGCACCCTCACCGGCCGCCGAAGGCACAGCCTCGGCGAGCGGCGCCGGCCCCTCGCGGCCGGCGGCACGGGCGGCGGAAAGCGGGATGACCCAGGACTTGGCCGAGGTTCTGCGCTTCGACGTCACGCCCGGCTGGATCATGAGCCGGTGGACCTGGGTGACGGCCGGCCTGTCGCACCTGGAGCTCCAGGGCTATCGCGTGCCGTTGGTGACCGGCACGGCGGAAGACGATCTGGCCGGGCCGCTCACCTATTACTTCAATCCGAAACAGCAGGTCCAGCGGATCGCGTTTCAAGGCACCACCGGGGATCCCGGCAAGCTGATCCGCCTGTTGGCTGCCCGCTTCCGCTTTGGCCGGGGGCTGACCAACGATCCGGGCATCTTCCGTTATGAGGTTGCGGAGCCGAGGGGGCCGGCCAAGAGCTACTTGGAGGTGAGGCTGGCCAAGCCGAACGATCCGCCGCGGCGGTTCGCGGTGAACCTGGTCATCGAGCGGCCGCAGGGAACGTGAGCCGCCGGCGCAAGCGGCCGCTCAGGCGGGGCTGGTCTTCCCGCCCTCGGGCTTCGGCTTCGGGCGGGCCTCGGGGGCGGGCGGCTCGTGCTCGAAATCCTTCCACACCATCGGCCGGCGGTGCAAAGGCTCGATCCGCAGCATCACCTCGCCGTTCTGGAAGATCCGCACCGTGCCATTGGATTGGCTGACCGTCACGGCCACCGCCTTCGTGGCCCGGCTGATGGCCGCGGCCGCCCAGTGCCGGGAGCCGAGCCCCTTGGACAACGTCACGCTGGCGGCCGGCGAATCGACGTACCGGCAGGAGGCCTCCACCGTGCCGTCGGACGAGACGATGATCGCCCCGTCCATCTGCGCGATTTCCTTGATCCCCTCGCGGACCCGGGGGTCGTTCAGGTTCCGCTCCTTGCGGCCGTACCCCCGCACCGGGTCGAAGCCCGCCGGGCGGCTGGAGGCCAGCACCTTCCGGGTGTCGCCGACCACGAACATGGTGCCCACCGGCTTCCCTTCCCGCCCTTCGCGGCCGATTTCCACCGCCAGATCGACCACCAGCTTGAGCGTGTCCAAGGGGACCCGGGTCTCCAGTTGCCGCAGGTCGCGGCCGGTCAACCGGTCGAGGTGCTCCCCGAGGTTGATGACGCTCACCGAATCCATCGCGTCGGCCTCGAACCCGCTGTAGAGCGTGACCACGCAGGCCCCTGGAGCGAGAACGTCGTCGGCCACCGCCTCGAGGATGGCTTGAGTGAGGCGGTCGTAGATCGGGCTTTCGGGCATGCGGAGCACCACCGGGTGCAGCCCTGCCTCTCTGGCCCCTTCCAGCGCCTCCGCGGAATCGGCGGACACGACCAGCTTTTCCTCGCCGGCGAGGCCCTTGAGGCGGGCCCAGTCGGCCGGCCCGTCCAAGAGCAGCAGCACCGCGTCCGCCTCGACGGATTCCGCCAGGCGAATCGCCAGGTTGTACAGCGTCTTGAACCGGTCGCTGAACCTAAGCGGCTTCATCGCTGCCTGTCCGGGCTGGTGCCGCCCTTTGCCCTCGCGCGGCGGATGGGGAGACGGGGAACCGCCGGTCGCGTGCAGATCGCGCCATCGCCGCTCGGCAACGCCCACGCCGTCGCTCCCTCCAGGCTGCCCGGCGGCAGCAACGGGCACGGGTACAAACGTGCTGGCCCGGCTGCCCGCCAGCGAAGTATCGGCTCCGCAAACCCCGTCTGCACTCATCGTAGAGAATTCTGCACCCGCGGGCAACGCCAATGCCGGCTAATACAGGATGCGGCGGATACGCTCCACCAGGGAAACCGACTTCGGAGGTCCCGGAGTCTCCCCCTTGACGTACTGACGCCATCGTTCCACGTCGTTCCCCAGGTCTTCAGGAGCGACGCTCCGCAGGGAGCTGACGGCCCGATACTGCATCGCGGGGTCGCGATCCTCCAGCGCGGCCCCCAACGTCGGCACCGCCTCGGGATCCCTGATTTCCCCCAACGCCCGGGCGGCAGCCAGCCGGACGTCCACGTCCACGTCGCCGGCCAGCATTTCCCGAAGGGTCAGCGTGGCGTCCGGCCCCTTTTGCCTCGCCAGTGCCTTGCAGGCCACGACCCGCACGTCGGGCTCCGAGTCCTTCGCCGCCTGACACACCCCGGCAAGCGCCGCACCGACGCGATACTCCCCCAACGTTCGAACGATCTCGGCGCGGATCAGAGGATCGGTCTCCCGGGCGTACCGGGTGGCCAACTCGGCGGCGGCTTGTTCCTGTTCGGCCGGCCCTTTGGAGCCGGCTTCCTTGGCCAACTTCTTCAGCGCGGCGATTTGCTCCGCCGGCGGCGTGAGCCCCGGCACGCTGTCGGCGACCTTGCCTCCCCACGGCAAGCATGATTTGCAGCCCGGGATCACGATCCCAAAAAGGCCGAAAAGCAGTGTCGCCAGCCGTGCCACGCGAGTTTGGCGCATTGGTTCACATCACCCTGGTCCTGCCGGGCGGCAGGCGGCATAAGACGGGGAGCGAAGAGGCGGGACTATAGCAGAAGCCTCCCGCAGCCGCCAAGACGAGTCCTGGCGGGTCGCCAGTAAAAATGGGACCCCTGGAGAAACCAGGGAGTTCGCCTGGCAGGGACACTCTGCCCGGTGACTATGTTTTGTATCGTCACCAGGACCGTAGAGTTCGGGACCGTAGACATCCGAAGTCTCGAAGACTTCGGATGTCTGGCTGACGTGCCATCGCTGTCACCCCAAAGGGGGTGTCGCGTGCTACAATGCACCGCGATGGCCCATCGCTCTACCCTTGGCGTGCTGGTCTTGCTTGTGTCGGCGTCGGCGATCGCCTTCGTGTCGATGGACGAACGCTCCGCCGGCCTGATGCTCAACACCCTGAAGCTCGCGATCGCAACCTGCGCAGTCAGCATGCCCCTCGGGACCCTCTTGGCCTGGCTGCTGGTCCGGACCGACCTCCCGGGCCGGAAGGGCTGCCTGGTGCTCTTCGGAGTGATGCCGCTCGTGCCGCTGTACTTGCACGTCGCTGGGTGGGAGGCCGGGTTCGGCATTCAAGGCTGGCACACGTTGGCATGGGCCGGTCCGCCACTCTTGGAGGGGTGGCGCGGCGCCCTCTGGGTCCACGCCTTGGCTGCTCTGCCCTGGGTGGTGCTGATCGTGGGCCTGGGCCTCCGCTGGACGGAGCCGGAACTGGAGGAGCAGGCCCTTCTGGATGCTTCTTCGTGGCGGGTCTTCCTCCACGTGACGGCCCCTCGCGCCCTCGGACCCATCGGCGCGGCAACCCTTTGGGTGGCGATCCTCACCGCCGGCGAAATCACCGTCACCGATCGGTTCATGGTCCGGACCTACGCCGAGGAGGTGTACACCTTCTTCGCTCTGGGGCTGGAGCCGGGCGAGTACCTCCCGGGGCTTGGGGCGGGACTGCTGCTGCTGGCCTGGCTCGCCGCAGCCGCCCTTGTCCTGGTGGGAGAGGTGTCGCCTCATGTCCGCCTTCGCACGGCCCGTCCGCCCCGGAATCACCGGCTGCACGGGTGGCGCGTCCCGGCGGCACTAATGGTCGGGACGGTCCTGCTACTGCTCGCAGGCGTGCCGCTGGCGAATCTCGCCTACAAGGCAGGCGTGGTGGTGACCCAGACCGACGCCGGCCGGCTGCGGACCTGGTCCGCCGCCAAGTGCCTGACCGTCGTCGCCGAAAGTCCGCTGCGATACCGCCGTGAGTTCGGCTGGTCGCTGGCGATCGGGCTTGTCAGCGCCACGGCGGCCGTGGTCGTCGCAGCTGCCGCGGCCTGGTGGAGCCGGCGGGACGGGCTCCGCGGGGCTGCGGTCCTGCTGCTGTCGGCGGTGGGCCTGGCAGTGCCGGGTCCGCTGTTGGGGTTGGGATTGATCGCCCTGTTGAACCAGCCAGGCTGGCCGATCCTCGCCGACCTCTACGACCAGCCCCTGTTCGCCCCGTGCACGGCCCTGGCAATCCGGGGATTCGCGCCGGCGACCGTGATCCTCTGGCACGCGTTCCGGACGGTCCCGCCCGAGATCCTCGACGCGGCGACCGTGGACGGAGCAGGTCCGCTCGCGCGGTTCCGGCTGATCGTGCTGCCGTGGCGCCTGCCGGCGGTGGGTCTGGCCTGGATGGTGGTCTTCACCCTGGCGATTGGGGACCTGGCCGCCACGATTCTCGTCGTTCCCCCCGGGGTGACCACGTTGTCGATCCGGATCTTCGACCTCTTGCACAGCGGCGTGGAAGACCAGGTGGCCGGGATTTGCCTCGCGATGGTGATCGTTGTTGCCTGCTTGGCCGCCGGGGCCCTATGGCTGGCACGCCGCGCCGCCAGAGCGTTCAATACAATGTGACACAATTGCCTTGGAGGCAACCGGCGACCGCAGTCTATAATTGATTTATGCAACGTGCCGCGGCGACTGACGAACACGACCACGCGAAGCCCAGGGGATGCAACCCCCGGGCTTTGACGGCCGGGAAGCCCTTTCCATGGCACCTGGCCGTACTCATCGCGACACTCGCGGCGGTGGAGTCCCAGCCGGCGGCCGCGCTGGACTACGTCACCCTGCGCCACGACGGCCGCCAGTCCAAGGTCGCGGGCAGGCTCCTGGTCGAGGCCCAGGACGGCGGCCTGTTGCTCTTGGCCCGCGACGGAGTGCTCTGGACCGTCCAGCCGGAGGATCTGGTCCGGCGGACCCGCGACGACGTCCCGTTCGAGCCGCTCTCGGCCGAGGAGCTGTCCACGGAGTTGTTAGGGGAATTGCCGCAGGGATTCGCCGTCCATCGCTCCGCGCACTACGTGATCCTGTACAACACGTCGCGCGAGTACGCCGTCTGGTGCGGCTCGCTCTTCGAGCGGCTCTACGCGGCGTTCGTGAACTGCTGGTCGCGGAAGGGCTTCCAGCTTTCGGACCCCGAGTTCCCCCTGGTCGCGATCGTGTTCGCCGACCAGCGATCGTACGTCGAGCACGCCCGCAAGGAGGTGGGCGACGCGGCCCAGTCGATGCTCGGCTACTTCAGCCTGCGGACCAACCGGATGACGATGGTCGATTTGACGGGCGCGGCCGGGCGCCGCGGGCGCGGGCGCACCGGCGCCGCCGGGCAGATCCACCGCATCCTCGCCCAGCCGGAGGCCGAGCGCACCGTCGCCACGATCGTCCACGAGGCGACCCACCAGATCGCCTTCAACTGCGGCCTGCACACCCGCTTGAGCGACTGCCCGCTCTGGTTCAGCGAAGGGATCGCCATCTACTTCGAGACGCCCGACTTGAACAGCTCCAAGGGCTGGAGCACGGTCGGGGCGGTGAGCCGCTCGCGGCTGGAGCAATTCCGCAGCTACTCCAGCCGCCGACCCGCCGATTCCCTCGTCACGCTCCTGAGCGACGACAAGCGGCTGCGGAACACCAAAGACGGGTTGGACGCCTACGCCGAGGCGTGGGCCTTGACCTGTTTTCTGATGCACCAGCACCCAAAGCAGTACGTGGCCTATCTGGGAATGCTTGCGGCCAAGAAGCCGATGTTCTGGGACGATCCTCAGACGCGGCTCCGCGAGTTCAAGCAGGCCTTCGGCGACGACCTCGACAAGCTCGACGCCGAGTTCACCCGCTACATCCTCCGCCTGCGCTAATCTTCATCATTCAACATTCATCATTCATCCTTTCCCTTGCCCCCCCGCGCCGGGCCGATTATCATAACGTTCCCACCATCCTTACCCGCAACCTGCTCCGAAGGAGTCCATCATGCGTAACCCCCGCTCCGCCCAGGCCACCTCGCCTTCTTCCCGCCGCGAGTTCCTCAAGACTTCGACCGCCGCGGTCGGCGGGGTCCTTGCCGGCGGCCTCAGCATCGGCCGCAGTGCCCACGCCGCCGGGAGCGACGTCCTCAAGGTCGGACTGATCGGCTGCGGCGGCCGCGGCTCCGGGGCGGCCGGCAACGCCCTTTCGGCCGACAAGAACGCGAAGCTCGTCGCCATGGGCGACGCCTTCCCCGAGCGCCTCCAGGGAAGCCTGGCCGGGCTCCGGCAGCAGCCGTTCGCCGACCGCGTCGACGTGCCCAAGGAGCGGCAGTTCACCGGCTTCGACGCCTACCAGAAGGTGATCCAGAGCGGCGTGGACGTCGTCATCCTCGCCGAGCCGCCCCACTTCCGGCCGCAGCACCTCAAGGCCGCCGTCGCCGCCGGCAAGCACGTCTTCTGCGAAAAGCCGGTCGCCGTGGATGGCCCCGGCGTCCGCTCCGTCCTCGCCACCACCGAAGAGGCGGCCAAGAAGAACCTGAGCATCGTCTCCGGCCTCTGCTGGCGCTACCACAACGGAGTGCGCGAGACGATGAAGCGCGTGCTCGACGGCGCGATCGGCCGCGTCCTCGCCGTCCAGGAGACCTATCTGACCGGCATGATCGGCGGCCGCGAGCGCAAGCCCGAGTGGACGGAAATGGAGTACCAGCTCCGCAACTGGTACTGCTTCGCGTGGCTTTCGGGCGACTTCAACGTCGAGCAGCACGTCCACAGCCTCGACAAGGCCCTCTGGGTCATGCACGACGAGCCGCCGGCCCGGGCCTGGGGCACGGGCGGGCGCCAGGTCCGCACCGACAAGATCTACGGCGACATCTACGACCACCACGCCGTCTGCTACGAGTATGCCGACGGCACCCGGGTCTACGCCTTTTGCCGGCAGCAGCCGGGCTGCTGGGGCGACGTCTCCGACGTCTTCCTCGGCACCAAGGGCCGCGCAAACGTGCTCAAGCACCAGATCGAGGGCGAGAGCCGCTGGAAGTTCGAGGGCGAAGGGGGCGACATGTACCTGATCGAGCACCAGGAGCTGTTTGCCTCGATCCGTGCGGGCAAGCCGATCAATAACGGCGTGTACATGGCCCGCAGCACGATGCTGGCGATCCTCGGTCGGATGGTCGACTACACCGGCCAGGCGATCACGTGGGACGACGCCCTCAACTCGAAGCAGACCCTTGCCCCGAGTGCTTATGCCTGGGACGCCGAGCCGCCGACCAAGCCCGGCCCGGACGGCCGCTACCCGATCGCCACGCCAGGGGTGACGAAGCTGGAATGAGAAGAGGGGGCTCACCGCGGAGGCACGGAGGTCGCGGAGAGAAGGGGCGAGGGGTGAAGGACGAGGAGCGAGGGATTGGGGGGATGAACGCGGCCGGCAAGTTTAGCCGCCGCGATTCCGCCGCACAGCGTTCACCCTCCGCGATGAACTCAAGCGCGGTGCCATCCGCGACATGCCAGTGCCTGCACGGCCCTTGGCACCCCCTCACCCTGGGGTCGATTGACAACCGGCCCGGCGGGCGGCAAGCTAAGCGTTGCGACTTATGGACGTTGGGCGATTGGCCCGAGACAGGAGGGGAACCATGGGCGTGACTCACGTTACTGTGGCCGTGCGGAACCCGGCTGAGCGGGATCGTTACTGGGAAGGGCTCTTTCTGGTAGACCCGCGCTCGATTGACTGCCTCGTTCCGGCGAAACACCTCAACGAGATCGGCCTCGTTCCGAAAGCCAAACGCATTTGCAGACTTGCCGACGGCTCGGAAAAGAAGGTGGACGCCGCGCCCGCACGGGTCGAATTCATGGGCGAGTTTGTCGGGGCAACGGTCATCTTCGGCGACGACGACGCCGAGCCCATCCTCGGCCTCACTGCCCTCGAATCCGTGGGCATCGAAGTCGATCCCCGCACGCAACAGCTCAAACGGCGCCCGGCGGTGAGGTTGAAGTGAGAAACTGAATTTTTAGAGTCTGACCCCGATCCTGCCCCCCGATCCTGCCGATCCTGCCTTTCCGCGCCTCCGTGGTGCAATCCTTCTCACACTGCCTCCGGCACCACATACGGCTTGCGGTACGGCCGGGTCAGGAGCTTGTTGGCCTCATCGTCGCCGGGGAATCGCTCGGCCTTGGGGTCGAACGTGAGCGTGCGGCCGGTGCGAAAGGCGACGTTCGCCAGGTGGCAGAGCGTTGAGGAGAGGTGGCCCTCCTCGATCTCGGCGTAGAGGTCGCCGGGCTTGCGGCTCCGGATCGCGTCGATCCAGTTCTTGAAGTGGTCGGTGTCCATCATCGGGTTGCCGGGGACTGAGCCGCTGGGGCCGGGTGTCCGCTTGGGGCCGAGGAAGACGTAGTAGCTACTGTAGTCGGGGATGATCATGTAGCCTTCCGTGCCGAAGAAGATCACCCCGACCACGTTGGCGTGATCCACGAACGGGTACTCGATCCCCATGCCCGCCTCGGAGTTGGTGAGCCAATTGCGGGTCTCGAACTGGACCAAGAGGTCGCGGCCGTCGTAGCGGCAGGCGAAGAGCTGGTTGCCGGGCGTGTCCTCGTCGTCCTTGTGGACGAAGTGGCCGCCCATCGACTGGGCCTTGTCGGGGTGTACGCCCATGCCGAGGCCCCAGCGGATGATGTCCAACTGGTGGACGCCCTGGTCGCCGATCTCGCCGTTGCCGTACTCCCTGAGGAACCGCCAGCGGTAGACGGCCAGGCGGTTGTACGGGGCCTCGGGCGCCGGGCCGAGCCAGAGGTCCCAGTTCATCCCCTTGGGCGCCGGGCCGATCTCGTTGCGGCCGCCGGCCCGGAGCTTGAAGGCGATCCCCCGGGCCATGTAGATGCGGCCGATCACGCCCTGCTGGAGCTTCTGGATGCCTTCGCGGATCTTGGGGCTGGAGCGGCACTGGGTGCCGTGCTGGACGATGCGGCCGTAGCGGCGTGCGGCCTCGACCATCTTGCGGCCCTCGAAGACGTTGTGCGAGGCGGGCTTCTCGACGTAGACGTCCTTGCCGGCCTGGCAGCACCAGATGGTCTCCAGGGCGTGCCAGTGGTTGGGCGTGGCCAGCGCCACGGCGTCGATCGACTTATCGTCCAGCAGCTTCTTGATGTAGCCGAAGGCGGCGGGCCTCTTGCCGGAGCGTTTTTCCACGTCGCCGACGGCGGCGCCCACCCGGTTTTCGTCGCAGTCGCACAGGGCGGCGATTTCGACGTTCTGGTGGGCCAAGTCCATCAGTGCCCCGCAGTGCGAGACGCGGCCTCGCCCGCCCAGCCCGACGACCGCCACGCGGAGGCGATCGCTGGGGCCGGCCGCGCTTCGAGCAACGGCCGGGGCTGCCCAGGCCGCCGCGCCCGCCAGGGCGGCCGAGGTTTTCAAGAAATTGCGACGGTTGGACTCGTGCATCGTGGGTCTCCTGCTCTGGGGCCGGGGTTTTGCCATCTTGCCGTATTGCCACCAACTTAACCGGCGGCCGGGGCGGGGGCAACAGGGCTCGGCAGGAGCCTCGCCCTCCCGCGATCGCGAAACCCTATCTACGTTTCTGTGCGGTGCGGCTCACCCAGAGCAGGAACGGGGAGGCAATGTAGATCGAGCTATAGGTGCCCGTGACGATCCCGACGATCATCGCGTAGGCAAAGCCGTGGATCGTGGGGCCTCCGAGGATATAGAGGGTGACGATGACCATGATCGAGGTGATGCCGGTTAGGAGCGTCCGGCCCAGGGTCTGGTTGATGCTCGTGTTGATCATGTCCTGGGTCACGTCGGGGGCCTTGCCGCGGACCTCGCGGATGCGGTCGAAGATGACGATCGTGTCGTTGAGCGAGTAGCCGGCGACGGTCAGAAAGGCGGTCATCACGGTGAGGTTGATCTTGAACGGCTCGACCAACAGGAAGCCCAGCACGGGCGCCAGGTAATAGCTCACCGCGATTGCGGCCAGAGCGATCAGCACGTCGTGTACCAGCGACACGACCGCGCCCAATCCGTAGGCCACGCGCTGGAACCGCACCCAGAGGTAAACGAGGATGATCAGGGCGCTGGCCAGGAGGGCCTCGATGGCGCGGTAGCGGGTGATCTTGGCGACGGCCCCGCCGATCGTGTTCGAAGAGGGGAAGAAGGGCAGGTTCTCGAGATCCTGCTGCACGGCGGCCAGGACCGCCTTGACCCGCTCCGGCGGCAGCTTGACCTGGACGTCCCACTCGGCATAGGGGACGGCCGAGCCCGTCTCCGGGTCATACTCGTTGTTCGACAAGGACAGCTCGACCGTCCGGCCTGCGCCTTCCTTGGCTGTAGTCGCCCTGTTGAAGAGGTCCTCCAGGGTGGCGTGGTCGATCTTCTCGGCGAACTTGAGCTTAGCCTGAGTGCCCCCGGCAAAACGGCTGGCAACAGCAGGAGCCGCCATCCCCGGCTTCGCCGAGGGCGGGGCCGCGGTGCCCGCAGGCGTCTTCGGCGGGGTCGTCACCGGCGGCAGCGCTTTCGGCGAGGCGGCGGGCGGAGCGGGTTTCTCCGGCGCGGCGGGAGGCTTAGCGGCGGGGCCGGCGGCGGGCTTGTCCGGCGGGGCCGTGGGTTTTGCCGGCGAGGCGGGAGATTGTGCCGGGGAAGATGCCGGTGGTTTTGCGTCGGCCGGCTTCTTGGCATCCGCCTGGGCCAACAAGGCTGCGGAGAGCGCGATCGAGTCGGGGCGAGGGCCGGCCGGCAACCCGAGGCGTCCCTCGGCCGGCTCCGCCGCCCGGCCCGGCGGCACTCCAGCCAACCCGCTTGCCGACGGCAGCCCGGCCGCGGCGATCGGCGCTAAACCGCTGAACTCCATGCGGTTGCGCATCAAGTCCTTGCCGAAAATGCCCTGAAGCGTCCCCTTGACCTGTTTGAGATAGTCTTCGGCCGAGACCTCCGGGGGATTCGACGTGTTGATGATGAACCGTCTGTTCTCCTCTTCGCCTTGGTAGTTGACGTCGCTGACCGTGACGTCGGGCAGGTCTTCAAGAGACCGGCGAACGAGGGCAATGTCCTGCGGCTTCACGAACACGGCTTCCACGGAAACCCCGCCCGTGAAATCGATGTCCAGGATCCCCTTGCCGCGGCTGACCGTGGCGATCAACCCGATCAGGATCAACACCCCCGAGATGCCCATCATGAGCCACTTCCGACGGAGGAAGTTGAAGTGGGTCTCGCCGATGGCCTGCATCATCTTCACCGCCGCGATCCACCGCTGCCGCTCCGCGATGTCGAAGACCACGCGGGCACAGAAGATCGCCGTGTACATGCTCAAGACGATGCCCAGGAAGAGCGTCACGGCGAAGCCGCGGACCTGGTCCGTGCCGATCATGTACAAGACCACCGCGGTGATGAGGGTGGTGAGGTTGGAATCGACGATCGCGCTTAGGGCCCGCTCGAAGCCGTTGCGGATGGTCATGCGGAGGGCGGCCCCGCGAGCGGCCTCCTCGCGCATGCGCTCGTAGATGAGCACGTTGGCGTCGACGGCCATGGCGATGCTCAAGGCGAAGCCCGCCAGCCCCGGCAAGGTGAACGCGGCCTTGATGAGGATCATGATCGCCAAGAGCAGGATCCCGTTCATCAGGAGGGCCATGCACGCCACCACGCCGGCGAAGCGGTAATACACCAGCACCGCCAGGAAGACCGCCGACAGGGAAATCACCACGGAGATCAGGCCCTTGCGGATCGTATCGCGGCCGAGGATCGGGCCGGTGAAGCGGCGGCTGATCGGCTGGTGGCTCAAGGCACTCGGCAAACTGCCAGCGTTGAGCACGTCAACCAGCTCTTGGACCGTCTCCTCGGTGAAGCCGCCGGTGATCACGCCGCTGTTGGAGATCACGTCCTTGATGTCCGGCGCGGACTGGAGCTTCCCGTCGAGGATGATGCCCAGGCGGTACTTGAAGCCCCCCGCCTCGTCCGGCATGTGGCTGCCGGTCAGGGGGCCGAACTTCCGGGCCCCCGCGGTATTGAAGTTAAAATGGACGCAATTCTGGCCGTGATCGTCGACCCCCGGATAGGCCCGGTTCAGGTAATCCCCGGTGACCTTGAAGGAGTCGTTGACCACGAGGATTTCCAGTTGCTCCTTCCCTCTCCGCATGCGCTTGCGGGTGGCGATGCCCCCCGAAGTGCGGAACTCCTCCTCCTTTCCCACCGCCACGGGGACCCAGAAGGCGAGCAGGTTCTCCTTGCTTTCATCCCGCAATTCGATTTCGTTTTCCGGCAGCGACAAGGCCCGCCTGATGAACGACGCGTAGGCGGACCGTCGGTCCGTGGCCAGGATGCGGAACTCCAGCGTTCCGACGGACGCGAGAATCCGCTCGATCCGCGCGACCTCGGCGTCTTCGACCTTGGGAATGATGATCTCGATCTGGCGGCTTCCGAAAGGGCGGATCGTCGTTTCCTTCACCCCGCCCGGGTCGACGCGCTTCCGCAAGGCGCCGATCAGCTTGTCCATGTCGATGGCACTTTTCTCGCCGGCTGCGGCGGATCGCCTGCGCCCTCCGCTCGGCTGGTCCGCGTCCTTCTGAAATTTCTCTTTCTCGCTCTCCAGGAGCTCGTAAACCAGATACACCCCGCCGCGGAGGTCGATGCCCAGCTTGATGTTCTGCCAGCCGAAGTAGCAGATCGCAACGCCCGCAAACAAGGTGAACAAGACAAACGAGATCTTGCCGAAATAGTCCGGCATCCGCCACCGGCGGGACAAGAGACGGCCCAGCCAGATCGGCGCCACCAGGACGGCCGCAACCACCGGCAGCGTAATGTACCAAGGCAACGACGAAACTTCTAATTCCGGCATAGACAGCTAGTTCCTGAGTCTTACTTGGACGCGGACTCGCTCGGCGGCTCGTCGGCCAGCACCTTGGCGATCGCCGCCAGCGAGACGCGGATCTTGGTGTTGTTGTTCTCGTCCACTTTGAGCGTCACCATGTCGGCCTCACGGTGTACGTTGGTCACCACCCCATAGATTCCGCCGGCGGTTATCACCCGGTCGTTGGGCTTGACCGCCCGGAGCGTCGCTTCCCGCCGCCTCCGCTCCTGACCCTGGGGCCGGATCAGGAGGAACCAAAAGAGAAAGCCGATCGGGACCCAGATGAAAAGGACCTGCTGCATCATTCCCATTCCGGGTGCGCCAGCCGCGTCCCCCTCGGCGAAGAGCAGCAACCGGGACCAGAAATGGCTTTCCATGGGGATTCCTTGCGTGAGACGTTGCGTACCGTGGGTAACCGCTCCCCGCGCCAGGGTTGCCGGGGCACCCACAGAAACGGCCCGACCGCCACCGCGCCCCGGGCCCTCCGACGCCGCGATAACCCAGTATCTTAAGGGGTCGCGCCCCAGGCCACAAGGCCGCGGCGGCAGGGGCTAGGGACGGGGACCAGGGGTCCGAGGCTAGGAGTGAGACTCCGGCGATTACTTCTCCAGAGCGCCCCATTTCCTCATCTTCTCATGCCGAAACTCCCCGAATCCGCCCGCGGCGATCGCATCACGCGCACCGCACATCAGGCGCTGGTAATACGTGACGTTGTGGATCGACAGCAGAATCGGTCCCAGCATCTCATCCGCCATGAACAGATGCCGGATGTATCCCCGACTGTGCCGGCATGCCGGGCACGGACATCCCTCTTCAAGAGGGCGACCGTCCGTTTCGTGTTGGAGATTGCGGAGCTTCACAGGTCCCTGGCCGGTAAACGCCATCGCATTCCGCCCGTTCCGGGTGGGCAACACGCAGTCGAACAGGTCGATCCCGTGGGCAACCGCCGCCAAGATGTCTTCCGGACGGCCGACGCCCATGAGGTAGCGCGGCCGGTCCTCGGGCATGGCAGGCACGATGGCTTCCACCGCGCGAGACATCTCGTCCGGCGTCTCGCCGACACTCAGCCCCCCGATGGCATAGCCGGCGAAGTCCATTCCCGCCAACGCCCTCGCACATGTGAGCCGCAACTCGGGGTCGAGTCCCCCCTGAATGATGGCGAACAGTGCCTGGTCTTTTCGGGTGGCAGCCTTCAGGCACCGCTCGGCCCAGCGGACTGTCCTCTCACTCGCATCCCGCACCGCCTCCCGATCATTGGGCAACGGGACGACGTGATCCAACACCATGGCCACGTCGGCTCCGAGGGCCTCCTGAATCGCGATGGCCCTTTCGGGGGAGAGATCCAAGAGTCGGCCGTCAATGTGGGACCGGAATTGTGCGCGTGACTCGGTCACCTCGGTCATCTTGGCGAGGCTGAACAACTGGAAACCGCCGCTGTCGGTCAGGATCGGCCCATCCCAGCCCATGAAACGGTGCAGCCCGCCGAGACGGCGAACCACCTCTTCCCCCGGCCGCAACGCGAGGTGATAGGCGTTGGCCAGGACCATGTGTGTTCCGGTGCCTCGGATCTGCCCGATTTCCATGCCCCTGACCGTTCCCAGGGTGCCGACCGGCATGAACGCCGGCATCTCCACGGGCCCGTGGGGGGTATAGAACGTGCTCCGCCGCGCCGCCGAGCGCGGATCAACCGCGTGGACCCGGAACGTGAACAAAGAAGGCTCACTCGCCACGGAGCTTGAGGCCGTGGGCGGTCAGTTTTTCCCGGACTTCATTGAGGCTGGTCACGCCGAAGTTCTTGCACTCCAGCAGCCCGTCGCCGGTCTGCCGGACGAGGTCGCCGATGGTGGTGATCCCCAAGCGGATCATGCACTTGCGGGCCCGCACGGAAAGGGCGAGATCCGAGACCGGCCGGGTCAAGAGGGCCTGCTCGTCGGGGCTGAGGGCTTGGGTGTCGAAGATGTCTAGCACGTGTTTCTGCGCGGCGAGCATGCCGAGGCGCAGCCCCTTGCTGGCGAGCATCTCTTTGATCTCGATGAGGCTGGTCTCGCCGAAATTCTTGCTGGAGAGCAATTCCTGCTCCGTGCAGGCACAAAGGTCGCCGAGCGTCATCACGCCCATCTTCTGGAGGCAGTTGCGGCTGCGGACCGAAAGCTCGAAGTCGGTCACGGGAATGCCGAGGACCTGGGTCATCCGGTCCCGTTTCTTCTGGGCATCCTCGTCGTAGTACATCTCGCCGGAGGCCTGGGCGTCGCGCAGGTAGAGCTTCGCCTGCGGATGATTGGGGTAGGAGTCCAGGATCCGCTGATAGCACTGCACGGACCGGTCGTACTGCTCCTTGTCCTCGTAAAGCAGCCCGAGATTGAGCAGGCAGCCCACGTGAGGCGGAAACCGGCTGGCCGACCGCTTGTAGAGTTCCAGGGCTATGTCGTCGTTGCCGCGGCGGTCGTTTTCCAGGGCGAGGCCGAACAAGGCCCCCGCGTGGTTCCGGTCGGCCTCGACGGCACGCTCGTAAAGCGCGACGACCTCGTGCGGATTCCCGCCCAGGGCAGCTACCGTAGACCCCCGCTGGTACAGGTACTCCGCCGTCTGCTCGACGGCCCCGGACAGCCCGTCCAGGATGCTCAACGCCGCCGCCGCGCTTCCGGCATAGCGAAGGGCCTCCGCGCGACCCAGAGAGCAGTCGTCGCCGATGTAGCCCGCCTGCTTTGCGGCCGCGAACTCCTCGGCGGCCTCCCGGTACCGGTCCAAGGTCAATAGCGCCTTGGCCATGTAGAAGTGGGCCAACGCCCCGCCGTCCCCCTTCTTCAACGTCTCCAAGGCCCGGTTGTAGCGACCCAACAGATATAGGCAAACGCCCAGCCGGACCACGCTGGCCGGGCCCTGATCTCCTCGGGTTTCCGCCTCGGCCAAGGCGTCGCGGAGCGTCCGGCAAACGGACGGGTCGCCGGCGATCGCCTGGGCGACCTGTTGGATCTCGCTCGGGCCGAATGTCCCGCCGGACAAGACGAGCTGCTTCAAATCGACATCCAGGGCTGGTACCATCCCCGAACTCCCGTGATACGGTTCTCAGTCTAACGGTCCTACATCCGATGGCCGCTCAATCGAGAGCCAGCGAAGGGAGTTGAACCCATAACCCCCGCATTACGAATGCGGTGCTCTGCCGATTGAGCTACGCTGGCACACCAACAAATCGGGGGAGGCCCGCCCAAAACATTGTAGGTTACCAGGTTGCCGGCAGGCTGCCAAGTCCCATCTACATGCCCCCGCGGGTGTATGATGCCGTGCCGCCCGAGCGCGGCAACGGGGTCGGGAGTCGTTTTCCCTCGAACCAGACAAGCACGACCGGAGTTGCCGGCCGGGAAAACGACTCCCGACCCCCTTCTCCTGCGGTGCGATCCTTCACCAGAGCCGTACCCGCGCGTAGCTGACCGATCGCGGCGAGTCCACGCGGTGCCCGAGCATCTCCAGAACGTTTGAGGGCGGCGAGCCGCCGTGGATCGTGGCGGTGAAGTACCCACTCATCGGGTGCGCAAGCGGGAGGCGGACCGCGGCGCCGGGCGTGCTGTCGGCAAGGATCTCCACAAGCCGGTTCTCCGAGACCGCCTTGCCCGACGCGTCGGCCCCGGTCACGTAGGAGACGACCAACAGCCGGCCATCCGGCGTGACCTGGAAGCGGCCCGCCGAGGGCACCTCTCGCGCTCCTCCCTCGGCGGCCTCGATCAGCGTGCGGCGCAGGACGACCTTGCCCTCGCGGACCCGGGCATAGTTCAGGGCGTGCGACTGCTTCGCCCCGGGGAAGAACTCCGCCCGAAGCCGCTCGTCAATCGCCCGCTCCGTCCAGAGCAAGTGGACCGTGCCGTCCGGGCCGACCCAAAGGTCGCCGGGCATGATCCAGCCGCAGGTCTTGTCGCGGCTGGCGATCTCGACCCAGGGCTGGAACTTGCCGGTTGTGATGTCCGGGCACCACGTATAGAACAGGCGGCGGAAGTCGTAGTCCCAGCGGCGCCCGGTGATCTTCTCCTTGTACGCCCGCCACTTCGCGTAGGGCTCCTCGATGTCGCTCACGCCACAGAAGTAGACGGCGCGGTTCTTGAGGGCCACGTTCGGGTAGCAGACGCGGACCGCCCGCGGCGTGTCGTACTCCGCGCCCCAGGGGAAGACGAGCCTGCCCTTGGCGGCCCAGCGACCTTCCCGATCGCGGAAGGCCCATTCCGCGTGGTCATAGCCGATGTTCTGCAAGAGAATCAGCTCCCGGCCCGGCCCGTCGGCGGCAAAGCTGCGGTACGAGTGCTCGCTGAAGGCCGGCTTCCCCTCCCACTCCGGCAACACGGTTTTGTAAGGTCCTTTGGGGTCGACAGGCGAGAACTCGAGGATTTCGGGGCGCGCGGGCCCGCTGTACGTGCCGGGGCCGGTGAGCGTCGGATTGGCCGACATCAAGAGCGGCCCGCCGGAGAAGCCCACCAGCGGACACGGCTCGCGGGTCCGCCCGGTTTCGTCCCTTTGCACGAGTTCCCAGCCTTGCGCCCCGCGGCGAAAGAGCGTCCAGCGGCAATTGTTGAGCGGCTTGTGCTGCTTGAGGGTTTCCAGCCCGCTGGCAAAGACGTCGTTACCGATCCGCACCAGGCAGGTCGATCCGTGGCACCAGAGCGGCCCGGCCCCGTTGTCGGCGGGCTCGTAACGGTAGACTTGCTCTTCGACCTCGATGGCGGGCCGAAGCGCGGGCGGCGAGCTTCCCTGGTCCGCTTCGGCCTTCACAGCGGGCATACCGAGGAGGACTACGAGTGCGATGGTGGGGATGCGCATGGCTTTTTGCTCCTGGTTCCCACGCCCGGCGCGGGGCGTCGTAACGAGGCGGTTCACGGGTTGGACGAACACTTTCGGCTAGTGTACCCGATGGCCGGGCTGGGCGCCGACGTCGGGGGCAAGGAGAAAGATCTCGCTCCCGCCGGGGCCCGCGGCCAGAATCATCCCTTCGCTGGTGCCGAACTTCATTTTGCGCGGCGCCAGATTCGCCGTATACACGGCCAACCGGCCGACAAGCTCTTCCGGCTTGTACACGGTCTTAATCCCGGCAAAGACCGTCCGCCGCAGGTGGCCTCCGAGGCTGAGCGTGAGTTTCAGGAGCTTCGCGGCCTGAGGGACGTCTTCCGCCGCCACGATCCGCGCGATCCGGAGGTCGATCCTGGTGAAATCGTCGATCGCGATCGGCGTTTCCACCAGGGGCTCGGCCCGGAGCGGCCCGTCGCCGTCCTGTGGTGCGGCTGCGGGGTGTTCTGCCGCGCCGGGTTGCGAAGACTCCCCTTCCTTACTGGCTTCGATCATGGCATCCACCTGCTCTCGCTTGACGCGGACCATCATGTGCTCGAATCGCTTGACCGGCTTGCCCAAGAGCGGCCGCTTCGAATGGTCCCAGTGCGCGATGGGGTCGTCGAGCAGCTCGCCCGTCTGCCGGGCAAGCCGCGGCAGCACCGGGGCCAGGTAAATCGCCAGTTGGCGGAAGAGGTTCAGGCCGATCGTGCAGACGTCCTGAAGCTCGCGGGCCTTCTGGCGGTCCTTGGCGAGATACCACGGCTGGGCGCGGTCGATGAACTGGTTGGCCCGGTCGCTGGCCGCCAGCACCAGCCGCATGGCCCGGCTGTAGTCGCAGGCGTCGTAGGCCGCCGCGATTACGTCGCCGTCGGCCACCCCCTGGGCCAACAGGCCGCCGTCGTCCGGATACTCTGCGGCCAGGCCGCACTTCTCGGCGAACCGGGCCGTCCGCGCCGCCAGGTTGACGACGTTCCCCACGAGGTCCGCGTTCACCTTGGCGACGAACTCGTCCAGGTTCATGTCGAGGTCGTCCACGCCGCCGGCCAGTTTCGCTGCGTAGTAGTATCGCAGGTACGACGGGTCCATCTGCTCCAGGTACGTCGCCGCGCGGACGAACGTGCCCCGGCTCTTCGACATCTTCTCGCCGTTGACGGTCAGGAAGCCGTGGATGTGGACCTTTGCGGGCAGGCTGAAGCCCGCCGTCTTGAGCATCGCCGGCCAGAAGAGCGTGTGAAAATACTGGATGTCCTTGCCGATGAAGTGGTGGACCTCGGTCTCGGGGCTTTTCCACCACGCAGCCAGGTCCTCCCCGTGCCGCTTGCACCACTGGAGGGTCGAGCCGATGTAGCCGATCGGCGCGTCGAACCACACGTACCAGTAGTTGCCCGGGCTGTCGGGGATCTCGAAGCCGAAGTACGGGGCCGGCCGCGAGATGTCCCAGTCCCGCAGCGGCTCGTTCAGGAAGTGCCCTTTAAGGTAATTGGCGACCTCGGCCTGGAGGTGCTCGCCGCTTTGGGTCCACTCGTCGAGAAAGCCGTGCAGGTGCTCGAGGTTGAAGAACAGGTGCTTGGCGCTGCGGATTTCCGGCTTCGCCCCGGAGAGCGTGCTCACCGGGTCGATCAGGTCGCTGGGGCTGTAGGTGTGGCCGCACCGCTCGCAACTATCGCCGTACTGATCCGGGGCCTTGCAGTCGGGGCAAGTCCCCTTGACGAAGCGGTCGGCCAGGAACGTGCCGGCCACGGGATCGTAAAGCTGCGTGACCTCCTTCTCCGCCACAAGGCCCGCCTTGCGGATCGCCGCCCAGAACTCCTCGCAGACCTGCCGCGTCTCCGGACTGTTGGTGCTGCCGTAGTTGTCGAACTCGATGTCGAACCGCTCAAAATCCTCCAGGTGGGCCTTCTGCATCCGGGCGATAAGCTCCTCTTCGGAGACGCCTTCCTTGCGGGCGCTGATCATGATCGCCGTGCCGTGGGTATCGTCCGCACAGAGGTAGATGCACCGGTGCCCGCGGAGCTTCTGGAAGCGGACCCAGATGTCGGTCTGGAGGTACTCGACGAGATGACCGAGATGGATCGGCCCGTTGGCGTAAGGCAGGGCGCTGGTGACCAAGATCCGTCGTGTGCTCATGCGTGATTTCTTTCCCGGTGCGACCGCGGCCGCGGCAAAGGACACCCCGCTGTGGGGGGCAATCTGGCCGAAGGGGCCGGCCAATGACAACTCCGCGTCTTTGTCGCCGCGCGCCCTCACCCCTTGCCCCTCTCCCGCGGACGGGAGAGGGAAGTTACGGTTGGACGGCCGCTGAGAGAGTCTATTGTAGCGGAGGTCCCGACTTGCGGGGAGGCCGGCTCGAGGGGCCTGCCCGCGGACGCCCTTGCGGCTATACTCAAAGAGAGACGCACACGGCCCACGTGATGTTCGGTCCTTCGACCAAGGTGGATGATGCCCGGGGAACTGCTAGCGCCGCCCGAACTGGCCCCGCCGGTGCCTGACGGCGCCACGCCCGAGCAGTGCATCGCGATGTGGCTGGACCTGTTGGAGGCCTGCGACCAGTTCCTGTTGGCCGGGCTGCGTCGGGAGATCGGCCCCGACGGGGATCTCAAGGCCGCCTACCGCCGCTGGTACGCCCAGCACATGGAGGAGCACGACCGGATGATTTTCCACATGGCGGAGGAATTCACGCGGAGACTCGACAACGATGCCCGCTGACGCCGTACTTCAATCGCTCCGCCACGTGTGGCTCACACTCGACGGGCTCAAGGTGCCGATGGCAGTTACGGGCGGGTTGGCCTTGGCCACTTGGAAGCACATCCGCGCGACACGCGACGTCGATCTGCTGGTGGAGCTTGGCGAAAACGACCTGGACCGCGTGGTTGAGCATCTCCGTGCGACGGGGCTGCGGCCGAAGCGGACACCGCCCGTAGCACCCCTGGGCCAGTTGGACGTGCTCCAACTCCTCTACGAACCGCCGGAAACCTTCGTCGATCTGCAGATCGACCTGCTCCTGGCAAAATCGGACTACCACCGGGAGGCCCTGCGCCGCCGCATGCCGGCTCAATTGCCGGATCTCGACATAGCCATTGCCGTTCTCGCGTGCGAGGACTTGATCCTGCACAAGCTCCTTGCCGGGCGGTTGATCGACCGCGTCGACGCTGCCGCGCTGCTCCGAGCCAATCGAAGCTCGCTGGATATGGACTATCTCCGGCAGTGGGGCGGGCGCCTGAAGGTCGAGTCCGATTTGGCCGCCGTCTGGGGCGATGCCTTCCCCGGCAGAGTTCTGCCGGAAGGAGGCGTCCAGCAGTCGCAGTCTTGACACCTACTCTCCGCGTCAAGGAAAATGGCTGCGTCCTCGGCCCCCGGTCCGTTCCGGCGTGACCAGGCGGGAAACCCACGTTCGCAATCAAGGGAGGAAGCAGCCATGAAACGCCAGCCTCATTCGTCGCAAAACAGATCTTCGGCAACGGAACCGGAGCAGCCCTCGCGCCGGGAGTTCTTGACTTGGGGCGGCAAGGCGGCCGCGATTTCCGCACTGGCCGGAGTGGCCGTCCCGCAGGTTCACGCCGCGGAGGACAACACGATCCGGCTGGCCCTGATCGGATGCGGCGGCCGCGGGAGCGGCGCGGTCCGCGACGCCATGGAATCGCCCAACGGCCCGGTCAAGCTGGTGGCGATGGCCGATCTCTTTGCGGACCGGCTGACCGCCTCGTACAAGAACCTGAGCGAGATGTTCCCCGATCGCGTCGAGGTCCCGGCGGACCGCCGCTTCGTCGGCTTCGACGGCTACCGCAAGGCGATCGACTGCCTGCGTCCGGGCGACGTGGCGATGCTCACCACGTACCCGGCCTTCCGCGCGGTCCACCTGGACTACGCCGTCGAGAAGGGGGTCAACGTCTTCATGGAGAAGTCGTTCGCGGTGGATCCGCCGGCCGTGCGGCGGATCATCAAGGCGGGAGAATCGGCCGAGAAGAAGAACCTCAAGATCGCCGCCGGGCTGATGTGCCGCCACTCCGTGAATCGCCAGGAGCTGATCCGGCGGATCCGCGACGGCCAGTTGGGCCAGGTCCAGCTCATCCGGGCCTATCGCATGGAGCCGGTCGGGCCCATGGGCCAGAGGCCGCCGGCCGAAAACGAGCTCCTCTGGCAGATCCGCAACTCGATCCGGTTCCTGTGGGTCTCCGGCGGGCTGATGGCGGAGATGGACATCCACCAGATCGACGAGATTTGCTGGATCAAGGACGCCTGGCCGGTCTCGGCACACGGCATCGGCGGTCGGGCCGCCAACAGCACCGATTGCAGCCAGAACCTCGACTCCTTCTCCATCGAGTGGACCTTCGGCGACGGAACCAAGGCGATCGACGTGGTGCGCTACCTCTCCAGTTGCCACAACGAGTTCGCCACCTACATCCACGGGACGAAGTGCGCGGCCCAGTTTTCGGGCAATATCCACGCGGGCACGGTGCAGACCTACAAGGACCAGCGGATCGCACCGGACAACGTCGACTGGAAGGCGCCCAAGGAGCAGCACACTCCCTGGCAGGCCGAGTGGAACGTGCTCCTGGAGGCCATCCGCAAGGACAAGCCGCACAACGAGGCCCGCCGGGCGGCCCTGGCGAACCTCACCGACATCATGGGCCGGGCGGCCGTCCACTCCGGAAAGATCATCACCTGGGAGCAGGCGATGCAGTCGAACTTCCAGTTCTGCCCGAACATCGACGGGATGACCGCCGACACTCCCCCGCCCGTGAAGGCCGACGCCCAGGGCCGCTACCCGGTGCCGGTCCCCGGGGAGTGGTCGGAGATCTAGACCGGGCGAAGAGCGCAACGTCCAGACCGCGGCACGAGTGCCGCGGCTAAACGACGCGGTCGTTTCGATCGGGTTTTGTTTAGCCCGGCCGCTTGCGGCCGGTGCTGGCTGCCCGAGCACGTACACGTTGTGATCGCGCGGTGTGACCGTCCAATCGAATCGATTGTCGCCCACATGAAATCAAAGGCCACGGCACAGTTGAATATCGACGAGTGCCACCCGCTAGTGGGGTTCGCAAACCGTCGCGGTGCCCCTCCCACTCCGTGGGCTGCGAAGTGCTGGAAGTGCTTCCTTGACGATGACGAAGCCATCGCCCGGTCGATCCGGTACGTCGAAGACAACCCCGTCAAAGAGGGCCATCGCCCGCAGCGCTGGCCGTTTGTCGTTCAGTGGCGACCGCGGCACGAGTGCCGCGGCTAAACAACACAGACCGTCACACGTCCCACGGCGGGCGCTTCGCTTTCGAGAGGAGCTTGGACGCTTCCTCGTCGCCCACGATCTCTTGCTTGGCCGCGTCCCACGCGAGCTTGCGGCCCACCACCGAGGCGATGTAGCCCAGGTGGCCGGGGGTCTGGGAGCGGTGGGCGACCTCGACGGGCGTGAGCGTCGACTTTCGGGATTTGACGCTGTCGAGGAACTCCCGCTGGTGGCCGGGCGAATCGTAGAGGAGCACCTCGAGGCTCTTTTTCTTCTCGCCCTCGCGAACGGCCTTCTTCCATTCGGGCTTGGAGGCCTCGAACCCGCCGCGGTCGACCCAGACCCAGCCGTCCTGGCCGATCCACTTGGTGCCGCCGCGGATGTCGCCGTGCCCGCCGGCAATGACCATTTCGACGTCGTTGGGGTATTTGCACTCCACGCGGTACTTGGTGGCCGTGTTCCAGACCGCGTCCTTGGGCGGGAATTCGGCGGTGGCGCTCACCTCCAGCGGGCCGATCCGGTCGTCCGGGCCGCAGCCGTACTTCGCACTCGAAAGGCCCCAGTGGCCGATGTCGCAGTGGTGGCCGATCCAGTCCATCAATTGCCCGCCGCCGAAGTTGTAGCTCCACCGCCAGTTCTTGTGGAAGCGGCAGGGGTTGAAGGGCATCATCTTGGAGGGGCCGACCCAGAAGTCGTAGTCCACTTCCTTGGGCGGATCGCAGTCGGGGCGATTGTTGCCGGTGCCGGCGAAGTCGGCGTGGCCCGACGGCAGCCCGACCTCGACCCGCTTCACCTTACCGATGTAACCGTTGTGGACGATCTCGACGGCCCGGCGGAAGTCCGCGACGCTCCGCTGCCACGAGCCCGTCTGCCAGATCCGCTCGTTGTCGTGGGCGGCCTTGACCATGGCCACGCCCTCGGCGAAGGTGTGCGAGAGCGGCTTTTCGCAGTAGACGTCCTTCTTGGCCCTGGCTGCCTCGACGGCGCAAATGCCGTGCCAGTGGTCGGGCGTAGAGATGCAGACGGCGTCGATGTCCTTGCGGGCGAGCAGCTCCCGGAAGTCCTTGTACCCTTTGCAGTCCTTGTTCTCGTAGCGCTCGTTGACGCGCTGGACGGCGGCGTTGAGGTGGCGCTCGTCGAGGTCGGCGATGGCAACGACGCGGCAGTCGGCCTGACCAAGGAACGCGCCGAGGTTCTCCCCGCCCATCCAGCCGACGCCGATCGAGCCCATCACGATCTGCTTCGAGGGGGCATCGGCGCCGAACAGGCGTCCCGGGATAAGCGCCGGCGCGGCGGCCGCAACGGCCGCGATCTTCAGGGCCTGCCGACGAGTGACGGTTCGCGTAAGTTTCATGGGATGTCGCTCCTTTCGAGGTGCCTGGAGGAATGCACAGGGGGGCAGGGCCGTTTGCCCGTCCGGGCTTCGGACCCTGGCACTTCATTCTACCCTGCGGTCGGCAGGCTCGAAAGTCGGCGGCGGACAAACGACGTTGCGTGACTGCGGGGGGGCACGGCTGCCGCCGAGCCGCTCGGCGACGTTCTTCGCAGACCGTCCGGAGCACGAGGTCGCCGCCGATGACCGGCACGCGGGGCGGCAGAGAATGGTGCCGCGATTCGACCTGCCCCGCGGCCCTTGCGCCCCGATTGCCACCCGCAGGATTCAGTACCTGCTCGCGGAACTCGGCGAGCTGTAGCCCGCAGGCGTGACGCTCGAGTCCGTCTTGGAGCTCGACCCGAAGACCGAGGACGGCTGGCTGCCGGAGCCCGTCAGGCTGCTCCGTGCCGGCAGATCGCTGGTGCTGCCCGGGCGATAGGGCGGATCGTCGTCGGTCGCACCGCGCGGCGTGCCCGGCGTATTCATCGAGGACCGATAGGACGGAGCGCCGAGAGGACTGGAGCCGGCGTCTGGCGGGGCGGAATCGCCGGCCGGGGGATTGTACGCCGGCGCCCCCGACCCGCCACCCTGGTCGGTGGACGGATATTGCCAGGCAGGGCTCCCGCTGTCGTAGCTGTTCCCAGTCGATCCGGCGGACGAGCCCGAGGAGCGGTCGCTGCGGGTCGAGCCGGCCGGGGCGCCGCTCGGCGATCGTGCCAGGGGCTGGTACAGATCACCGCTGCTCCGCGTCCCGCCGGGCGCGTATTGGCTGCCGTAGGACGGGCCGGCCGCACTGGAGGAAGCGCCGTCGTACCGGGGTGCGGGCGTGCCGCCGTAAGCGGGAGCGGCACCGGCCCCGGCACCGTAGCGATCCGTGCCGCTGCCGGAACGACTGGCTCCCGTGGCGGAACGATCGGAACCCGCACTATAGCGATCGGGCGGCGTCGCATAGCGGTCGGCTCCCGTGCTGTAGCGGTCGGGCGGCGTTGCATAGCGGTCCGCTCCCGTGCTGTAGCGGTCGGGCGGCGTCGCGTACCGGTCCGTCCCCGTGTTGTAGCGGTCGGGCGGCGTCGCATAGCGGTCCGTCCCCGTGCTGTAGCGGTCGGGCGGCGTTGCGTAGCGGTCCGTCCCTGTGTTGTAGCGGTCGGGCGGCGCTGCGTAGCGGTCCGTCCCCGTGCTGTAGCGATCTGCTCCCGTGCTGTAACGATCCGCCCCGCTGCCGGGACTCCCCACTGCGGCGCCAAGACCGCCCGAACTGCTCCCAGAGCGATCCGACGAGGCGCCGTAGCGATCGGCACCGGTGCCGTAGCGTGAGGCCCCGGAAGACGAGCCGCCGTAAGTGCCTACGGTTCCCGGCGAGGTGTAGTCGCGGGCGCCGGAGCGGAAGGCGGAAGCTCCGGCGGGAGCGGCCCCACCGGCCGCGGAATCCAAGCTCGAATAGGAGCTGCCGCTTCGCGGAGGAGTGTACGTGGAGGATCCCGATTTCGATTGGGTGCCGGAGCCCGGGCTCGGATCGTAGCGGCCCCGCTGCGCCGAGAACGGATCGCTGATGGTCGCCGAGCCGGGGGCGGAAGCCGAGCTGCCCGACAGACCGGCAGCGGTAGAGTTCGGCGTGGAATTGAAGCTTGTGGCCGTGCCGGGGTAGGTGCCGAAGGTTTGGGTGCCGGGAGACGTCGCCGCGGGTCTGGAGGCCAGCTCCGACGGCTTTTGCGGCATCCCAGGTTTCGAGGCGGTGGAGGAGCTGCTCCAGGGATTGGACTTCCAGAATGCCAAGCCGTTGCCGCCGCTCTGGCAGCCGACTAGCCCGAGAAGCGCAATCCCGATCAACGCATGACGCGCGCGCGATAGTCCCATAGCTACGGTGTCCTTCAGAAACGGACGAGAAGAGGGGCCTGCCACGAGGCCCAGTGACCTCCCTGTCCTGTGGATGTGCCTGGCGTCCTCATCCGTGAGGACTTGCGATAGTTCGGCCACGTGCCGCCGCTTAAGCGGGGCGGATTATAGACTCCCGACCAAGCCGGTCAATGGCAATTCTCAGATGTGCGGACCCGGGGGCCGTGGCTCGCGGCCACCCTCCCTGGATTCCCTGGATTTCCCATTCCCCCGCCGTTGGTGCTTCTTGTGCTTCCTTGCAGCCTATAGTGACCTTACCCCGGATTACTCATCGACATCGTAGGGCATGCCTCCAGTCTGCCGTTCAGGTAACACAGGCAAGATGCCTGTGCTACTCTCGCTGTCCAGTAGA
>CAYGZA010000012.1:0-45045 GCA_964354135.1 uncultured Planctomycetaceae bacterium | reverse complement strand
CGATGAGCACGCCGCCGCCGCAGCGGGCCGCGTGCGCGTAGTCCACGGAGTGCGAGCCGCTGTGGGCCTCCTCGCCGTGGATCCAGAGGATCTGCCCGCCCGTCTTCTCCAGGACCTCCCGCTCCTTTTGGACGGAGGGGGCGTAGACCCAGTTCTCGGCGTACAGGAACCGGCCCTTGCCGGCCCGTTCGGCTGCCAGGATTCGCTCGACGCTGGCCAGCGCGGACTGGAGCGCGACTTGCTTGTCGGCCCGGTCCCAATGGAAGTCCGGCGTCCCGTCGCCGAAGTAGCCGGTCAGCGGCTTCTCGCAGACGACGAACTTGTCGTGCCTCAGCCCCTGAACGGCGATGGGCTCATGGCTGACCGGCGGCGTGCAGACGTGGATTACGTCCACGGCGTCCAGCAAAGCCTCCAGGCTGCCGAACGCGCGGATGTCCCGCTTCCGGGCGTACGCGGCAGCCTGCTCCAAGTCCTTCGCGTACACGCCGATCACGTCCACGTTCGTCCCGTGTACCTTCTCGAGGGCCTCGAAGTGGAACGTGGCGGAAAAACCGGAGCCGACAATCCCGGTGCGGACGGTCTTCTTGTGCAAGGTTATGGTCCTCGTGCGGCGTGTCCGGAAGCTCCAACAATGCCCGATTTGACGCCCGAATAGGGGATTTGCCGCCCCTGCGGTAAGCTAAGTTTATAGGGGCCGGCATCGAAAGGCCAGACCGGGGCGGTGCGGCAACTCGAACACCCTGCGGAAGCGCCACCAATGCTTGAACTCGTGGACCTCGACAAGAAGATCTCCAAGGACGCCTTTCAGGGGG
Source organism: uncultured Planctomycetaceae bacterium (assembly GCA_964354135.1). GTDB lineage: Bacteria > Planctomycetota > Planctomycetia > Pirellulales > Thermoguttaceae > CAYGZA01. The sequence continues at coordinate 44,233 of CAYGZA010000012.1, read as the reverse complement.
CTTTCCCCGGCCTGGAGGCCCGCCTGGGGCAGTGCCAGCGGGCTGCCCGGGCTGCGGGAGTGCCGGTGGTGATCGTCTTCGAGGGCTGGGACGCCGCCGGCAAGGGGACGATCATCAACGGCCTGACGCAGGCCCTCGACCCGCGGGGCTTCAAGGTCCAACCCATCATGGCGGCGTCCGAGGCGGAACAGATGCGGCCGTGGATGTGGCGGTTCTGGGGCGCCCTGCCGGCCGCGGGCAACTTCGCCGTTTTCGACCGTTCCTGGTACGGCCGCGTGCTGCGGGACCGCATTGAGAAAGTGGTGCCCGAAAGGCAGTGGCGACAGGCGTACGAGGAGATCGAGGAGTTCGAGCGCCAGTTGGCCGACTCCGGAGTGGTCGTGGTGAAGTTCTGGCTGCACATCGGCCGCCGGGAGCAGAAACGCCGCTTTCGGCGGATCGAGAAGGACCCCGCCATGGCCTGGCGCGTGGGTAAGCCGGAGCGGCGGCAGCAGAAGAAGTACAAGGAGTGGCTGACGGCCGTCGAGGAGATGCTCCAGCGGACCGACCGGCCCAACGCACCGTGGACCGTGGTCGAGGCCACGCAGCAGCGCTACGTCCGCGTGAAGGTCTATGAGACGGTCCTTCGGGCGGTCGAGGGGGAACTCCAGCGGCGTGCGGCGGCCTCCAAACCCGAGCGGCACCCGACGCCGGAACCCGCCGCGGAACCGGCGGCCCGGCCGACGATCCTCGACCGCGTCGACCTGAGCCTTTCGCTCAGCCGCGAGGAGTACGAGAAGGAGCTTGGCGTCCTTCAGGAGCGGCTCTTCGAGCTGGAGCACCGGCTCTATACGGCTCGCATCCCCGCGGTGATCGCGTACGAGGGGTGGGACGCGGCGGGCAAAGGGGGCAACATCCGCCGGCTCACCCAGGGCCTCGATCCGCGGGGCTACGAAGTCATCCCCGTGGGCGCCCCGAGCAGCGAAGAGATGGCCCGCCATTATCTTTGGCGATTCTGGAAAAACCTCCCGAAGGCCGGGCACATCGCCATCTTCGACCGCTCGTGGTATGGCCGCGTGTTGGTGGAACGCGTGGAGGGGCTTTGCACCGAGGCCGAATGGAAACGGGCCTTCACGGAGATCAACGATTTCGAGCACCAACTTGCCGACTTCGGCACGGTAGTCGTCAAGTTCTGGCTCCAGACCGACCAGGAAGAGCAGCTCCGCCGCTTCAACAGCCGCCAGGCAAATCCCTATAAGCAGTGGAAGATCACGGAAGAAGACTGGCGAAACCGCGGCAAGTGGAGCCAGTACCATGCCGCCGTGGTGGAAATGCTGGAGCGGACCAGCACGACCTACGCCCCCTGGACCATTCTGGAGGCCAACTGCAAGCTCCACGCCCGCATCAAGGCCCTCCGCACGGTGGCCGAGGCCCTTCAGCAGGCCGTCGACAGGGCCTAGATAGGGTTTCACGATTCCGGGAGGGCGAGGCTCCTGCCGAGCCGGGCAGAACACGCCCGTTTGGCGGCCTGAAGCGTGGCTCGGCAGGAGCCTCGCCCTCCCGGAATCACGCAACGTCATTTAGACGTTGTTTCCGGAGGGGAGGACTGTTGGGGCCGCAGTAGGACTGCTGCTCTCTCCCGGGGACGGCAGTGCAACGGCCGTCCGAACTTGGATGGGCATCTGTCGGCCGACGATCCCCTGGGGCCCGAAGCACTCTTGGCCTCCGTACCGGCTCACCGGTGGCTTGTTTTTCCCGTCGGCGGTCCGCAAGCGATCATGCACTCGGCACGCATGCCGCGCGCGCTTACAATAGACGCGGCCTTCCGGTCGCTAGCCGAAGAGGACCTTCTGCATGGCGCGACACCTTTGGGCATCGATCACTCTGGCTGCTGCGTTGAGCCTGTGTTTTTCCTCGCGCGGGGACAACGCGAAACGCGCGGCGAAACCGAAGGACGAGCATCCGCCCCTCTTGGGAGCCCGCTGGGACTTCAGCGACGCGAGCCTCACCGGCTGGCGGTGGAAAGACAACGCCCGAGTGTCGCTCGCGGAAGAAGGAGGCAACAAGGCCCTGCGACTCGAGAGCGGCTTCAAGCCGTACAAGTTCACCTGGGTGACGCGGTTCTTCGAGCCGCGGTCGCTGAAAGGCGTGGCTCACATCCGGTTTCGCCTCCGCGGCGATGCAAGCGGCCACAGGCTCGAGCTGCACTTGGGAGCCCCGTCGCCGCAGAACCGTGGCCGATCGCTCTACTACATCAACTCCCGCCAGGCGGTGAAGCTCGACTTCGCCGGCTGGCGCGACGCGAGCGTGGACGTGGCACAGTTCGACACCCCCGACAACGGGCTGCGCGACCGCGATCTGGCTCGGGTGACCTTTCTCGAATTCACGGTCCACGCCGAAAACGAAACCAGGCTGCTGGACATCCGAATCGACGACATCGAGTTCGTCGGGCTCTCGCAGGAGGAGATTGCGTCGATCGAGCGCCGGCGGCAAGAGCGGGCGCGACTCGTGGCAGAGCTGAGCGCGGCCCTCGGCCCGGTCGAAAAGCGTTTGACCGCCATCCGCGAGGATCTCGACAAGGCCGCCGCGCAGGGTGAGCACATCGACGCGGCGCGAGTTTATTGGACAGCCCTCGATTGGACAACGCGAGACGTGAAGCGTTCTCTGGCCTGCGACGAGCTCGACGTGGTCCGGCAGACCAAGCCGATCCTGGCCGACCTTCAGAAGCGCGTGGAAGAGCCGCAGCGGGTGCTCGGCAAGATCCTCCCCAAAGCCCCGGACGAAGGCGACCCGTTGGATTCCCAGCGGAATCCCCATTTCAAGAGTGTGATCGACGCGGTCCGGCCGGCCACGCAGTCCGAGCGGTGGTGGCCGAAGGGGCAGGAGGGGTATCGCTCGATCCCGGACGCATGGACGTTCCGCCGTCTGGGGGACGACAGCTTTGCGGCCGTCTGGGCGATGACCCGGGCGAAGAGCCCCTTGCGGCACCACCCGATGCTCGCGACCAACGCCCTGAACCTCTTCGACGTCATCGCCCATCAGCACACCGACGGCGATTTCAACGTCAACCGCACGGCCGTCCACGGGCACGACCCGAACATCAACCGCTTCTGCCTGGCCCCGGCGCTGGACGCCTGGTGCGAGCTGAAGCAGGCGTACCCCGACCTCTTGCCACCTGCGCTCGAGGCCGACCTGGAGGCGGGGCTCAAGCGCCTGGTCGACGCCCAAGTGAAGGAATACGGCCTGGCGCGGCTGGCCCAGCGCCCCGACGTCCGCTTCCCGGCCTACCCGAACATGGACGTCCACTACATCCTCATCATGGAGCGGGCCCATCAACTCTGGAAAGGCCCGCAGTATGCCAGGGAGCGGGACGCGTTCGTGAAGATCCTCCAGTCGGCCGCGTATCCGATGGGGGCCTTCACCTACGTGAACACGCAGAACGAGTGCTTCGTTTACCACGGTCTCGACGTGCTCTATGCGGCCCGCTACTGGCAGCTCAGCCGCGATGCAAACGTGCGGGAGCTGCTCCAGAAGACGGCCCCGTACTATCCGTACAACGTGGAGCCGGCCGGGATGCCGGAGCACTACACCGACGCGTGCTGGAAGCACTACTGGGGCGGCGGCGATTCCACCGGGCCGGCGGTGATCGCCGCGATCTCCAGCGACCCGCTCAACCAGCAGGTGGCCCGGACGTGCGGGGCGATCTGGGGCTACGGCCGCGGGCACACCGGGGCCATTGCCGCCGAATTCTGGAGGCCGATTGCCGCGAGGCCGCTGCCGGACAACTACACCATCTACGACGCGAATACCCAAGGCCCACGCGGGCGCTACGGCAATTGGAGCTTTGCCGGCAACGGGCGGAACTACGGCGTCGGCTTCCAGGGCAAGGACACGTTTGTCGGGTGCATGATCACCGATCCGTTGCGCCGCCCCATGCCGCTGGATGCCGCCCTCCAAGTCGTCACCGCCGAGGTGCGGCTCAACCACACCGGCAACCACTGGGAAGGCGGCCGCTGCCACAGTGCGCAGGAAGAACTGACGACCGCCGTGGGTGAGGACTTCGGCTCGCTCGCCGTCCGCTACACCGTGAGCCGGCCTCACTGGCACTTCAAGCACGACGAGCTTCTTCCTTGGGAGGGAACGCAGGTCTGGTACCTTTCCCGCAGCCGCTTGATCGGCCTGGTCGCGCTGGAGGCAACGGCCGACGAGACCCGGGCGGCCGTACACGGGCGGATCCGTCTCGGGTTGAAACGCGAGCTGGAATCCGTGGGAGACGAATCGTGGCGGTACGGCCGCCTGGTCGTCAGGCTCCACGGCCACAACTATGCCCGGGTCGTTGCCAAGCCGAGCGAGACGACGATCCTCGAAGAGCCTTCCCGCTACCGGAGCACCGAGATTACGCTCTTGGACCCGGTGAGCGTGGCGGCCGGGGAGCAAGGGGATGTCCTCTTCAAGAAGGGGACCCGCTACTGGTTCCTCCTGGAGGTCTGCCGCGGCGACACCCCTCCGACCGAGGAGGTGCGGCGGATCGAACAGGGGCCGCTCTGCGGCCTCTCGTTTCGTGAGCCCGGGCGGCGGGGCGTCCTGGTATTCAATCCCACCGGCCGGGCGGTCGACGTGGACTATCCCCTGGACCGCCCCGGCGCGCCATGGATGATCTACCAGGACAACGCTGGGAAAGGCAAGCCGCTGGACGGTGCCGCCCTGAAAACGCGTCTGGAGCCGTTCCGCCACGCGGTTGCCTTGGCGGTTGGGACCCGTTGAGCGACTGCCGCTGGGACAGGCTCAGTCTTGGGGAGCCCCGGAGGGGTCGGGGGCCGACGAAACCGCACGCACGGGGGGCCTTGCCAAGCCGGATCCGGACGGCAAGAATGACTCTCCAGCTTCCCGACCGCGACCCCTTCTTCTGGGGGATATGACTTGACGGAGGCTGTCCGCACGGAAGCCGGGGCGGCGGAAGTCGTTTGCCTTGCCGGCAGGGTTCGGTGCGGCCGTCCCTCGACGGAGTAGATTCGCATGACCGCAGTCGATCTGAAGAGAACCGCTCTGGGCAGTTGGCATCGCGCCCACGCGGCCAAGGTGACCGAGTTCGCGGGCTGGGAGATGCCGCTGCACTACGAGGCGGGCATTCTTCAGGAGCACCTGGCGACGCGGAAGTACGGCGGGCTGTTCGACATCAGCCACATGGGGTGCTTTTGGATCCGCGGGCAAGCCAAGATTGCCTTCCTTCAGCACGTCCTGACGAACAACGCCGAGGCGCTTAGTCCGTGGCAGGCCCAGTATACGCTGATCCCCAACGCCGCCGGCGGGGCGCTCGACGACGTCTACCTCTATCGCTTCGGCGAGCACGACTACATATTGGTCACCAACGCCGCCAACCACGACAAGGATGGGGAGCATTTTCGGGAAAGGGCCGGGCATTTCCGGGGCGTCACCGTCGAGGACGACGAAGAGATGGCGAAAATCGCCTTCCAGGGGCCGCTCTCAGGGCGGATCCTGGAGGGGCTGATCGAGGGCGGTTCGCTCCCCGAGCCCTTCCACAACAGACTTTCCGAAATGGTGCTGTGCGGAACGAAGGTCCTGGTCTCGCGGACGGGCTACACCGGCGAGCCGATCGGGTTCGAGCTGTTCCTTCCCGGCCGGCACGCCGAGGCAGTCTGGTCGGCGCTGTATCGCGCCGGCAAGGAGCGGGGGGTTGTTCCCGCCGGTCTGGGCGCGCGGGACACGCTGCGTCTGGAAGCGGGGCTGCCGCTCCACGGCCACGAGTTGGGCCTCGATTTCGAGGGAAGAGAGATCCCCGCCTTCGCCGTCCTGATGGCGACGGCCGCGGTCAGCTTCTCCGGGCGCAAAGGGGAATTCGTCGGCCGCCGCGCGCTGGCCCTGCAGTTCGAGGAGGTCCAGAGCCTCCGCAGCGGGCTGGGCAAGACCTCGGGCGTGCTTGCCCGGTGGATCAGGCCCTTGGCGGTCTTGGATCAAGGCGTTGCCCGTCGCGGGGATGAGGTCTTCCTTGGCCCGAGGAAGGTCGGCGTGGTGACCAGCGGGACGGTAGCGCCTTACTGGCAGTTCGCCGGCGAAGGCGCGACGATGACGATCACCGACCGGCCCCAACGGCGGGCCATCGCCCTGGCCTACGTCGACGTGGACTTGCCGCCGGGCCGCGAAGTGGAGGTGGAGGTGCGGAACCGTCGCTTGCGGGCGGCGTTTGCGCCGTGGCACGGCCGCTCCGAGGCGCCCCCCTACTTCCGGCCGATCCCTGCCGGACTGAAAAGGGCGAAGCCGGCATCGCCCGCCGGCACGGGGATCGAGAAGGTTGAGCTGCTCTTGAAGAGGAGCCTGGAAAACCACGAGTGGCGGCAGCGGCGGTGCATCAACCTGATCCCCTCGGAAATGACGCCGTCGCCGCTGGTGCGGCTCTTGCAGGTGTCGGACCCGGTGGGCCGCTACGCCGAGCACAAGGAGCTTCTGGCCGCGTTCGGCGAGGAAGTGTTCTACTACCAGGGAACCGATTTCATCGCCTGGGTCGAGGACCGGCTGACGGCGGAAATGACCGGGTACCTGGGCTGCCCGCAAGTGGAGCTGCGGACCGTCAGCGGCCAAATGGCGAACATGACGGTGTTCAGTGCCTTCGTGGACTACAAGAACCGCTTCGACCGCCACCGCGAGCCGCAGCGGATTCGGCTGGCGATGAACAATCACCTCGGCCGGGGCGGGCACTTGAGCTCCCAGCCGATGGGCGCGCTGAGGGACTGCATCGCGAAGGACCCGGTGACCGAGCAATTCGCCGTCGTGAATTTCCCGGTCCGCAAGGATGACCCCTACCGGATCGATTTGGAGACAACGGCAGCTCTTCTGGAGCGGCGGGACCCGGAGATCATCATCTTCGGCAAGAGCATGGTTCTCTACCCGGAGCCCGTCGCCGAGGTCAGGAAGCTCGTCGAGGGCAAGACGCCCCGACCGGTCCTCATGTACGACATGGCGCACGTGCTCGGCCTGGTCGGCCCGCGTTTCCAGGAGCCGTTCCGCGACGGGGCCGACATCGTGACCGGCTCGACGCACAAGACGTTCTTCGGCACTCAGCGGGGGATAATCGGCGCCGACTTCGCGAGCGACGCGCCGCAGTTCGAGCTGTGGAAGGCGATTCGCCGGCGCACGTTCCCGGGCGCGCTCAGCAATCATCACCTCGGAACGCTCCTCGGGCTCTTGCTGGCGGCCATGGAGATGAACGCCTTCAAGGACGACTACCAGCGGCAGGTGATCGCCAATGCCAAGGCGTTTGCCCGGGCACTCGCCGCGCAGGGGCTGGCCGTGGAAGGCGACCCGGCGGTGGGCTATACCGAAACGCACCAGGTGCTCGTCAACGTCGGCTATGCCAAAGGCTGCGAAGTCGCCCGGACGTTGGAAGACAGCAACATCATCGTCAACTACCAGGCCCTGCCGCGCGACGAGAGCTTCACTTCCAGCTCGGGCCTGCGGATGGGCGTTTCCGAGATGACCCGGTTCGGCATGAAGGAGGCCGACTTCGAGGAGTTCGCCGTCCTCATGGCCGACATGGTAAAACGCGGCAAGCACGTGGGCGACGAAGTCGCCCGGCTCCGCCGGCGGTTCCAAGAGATGCACTACTGCTTCCGCGGCGACACGCTAGAACAGTCCCGGCGAAAGCTCTTGGAGACGTTCTGACGTTTTCGCAACCCCTTTTCGCGATGGCGCGGAGCCGCTCACCGCAGCAACGCCGGTTTGGCGACCAGAAGCGCAGCTCGGCAGGAGCCTCGCCCTCCCGTGATCGTGAAACCCGGTTCAGATGCTCTTCTGCATTCGCCAAGCCTTGATGTAGTCGTCGCTATAGAGGTGCTTTTCCAAGAGGATCTCGGCGGAGATCGCCGCCTCGACGAGCTCCTTGTCGGCCGCATCCATGATCGCCGCATCCAGCCCCGCGGCAATGCACATCACCAGGTAGGTCCTGTTGATGAGATGATTCATCAAGCAGTTCTGGCTCACGTTCGATAGGCCGAGGATGAAGTGTGGGGGCGGGTCGTTGACCACGGCCAACTGCCGGATCGCCTCCGTCACGTTCCACGGCTGCTTGGGGGCCACGTTCACGGGGAGGATGATCGGGTCCAGGTAGATGTCTTCCGGCGCCAGCCCGCTCTCCATCGCCCGCATGAGGAAGGTCGCCCCGCACTCGACGCGCTTCTCGACGTTCCCCGGCACCCCCTCCTGGTCCATCGTCAGGCCGATGATGCCCGAGCGGTGCTCCACGGCCAACGGGATCAGCCTGGCCATGTTGTCTTCGGCGGCGGTCGAGGAGTTGATCACGAGCTTGGCGTCCGGGAGGGCCTTCCGCACCCGGGGAATAGCCTCGAGGAGCACCGCCGGTTTTGCACTGTCCAGGGAGATCGGCTTGCCGCTGGCCTCGTGGACCACCCGGGCAAGCCAGACGAAGTTCTCGACCGGGTCGCCCTTGGTGGGGCCGAGGTTGATGTCGATCACGTCGGCCCCGCCGGCGACTTGCTCTTTCAGGATCTCGCGAACGACCTGCGGGTTCCTGTCGTTGATGGCCCCGCGGATGTCGCGGTACATGCCGTTGACGCGCTCACTGAAGATGATCATTGGCTTTCTCCCGTTGCAACGAGCTGGTGGATCGTGGCCCGCACGGCCTCGACCGCCTTGGGGTGGCACATGACGAGGAGGTCGGCGCCGCCCTGGAGCAGATTGCAGGCCGTGACGGCCTCCCAAGCAGGACCGCGCCGGGCGGCCGGCCCCCACAGCGAAGCCATCTCGTCGCCCGACTTGGCCTCTTTCGCCCGCCATGCCTCGTAGCCCGGGTCGAGAATGACCGGCTGGGCCATGAGCTTGTCGCCCGCAAGCGCGGCCAGCCGGCCCCGCTCAAGGATCGAGTAGATGTACTCCATGCCGTAGCCCATCGAGGCGGTGGTCGGGTAAATGACGATGTCCGCCAGGGGAAAGCCCGTGTCGGTCACCAGGATGTTGACCTGCTTCTGCTTGTTGATGTCGCAGGGGGCCAGCGTGATCAGCTTGTGTCCGTAGGCCTGGGCGGCCGCGGTGATGGTGCGGTACTCGGCCTCGGTGGCGGCGCCCAGGAGGCAATTCTCCCCCCGGGTCGCCTCGGCGACCTTGGGCATGACCTTCTGGTCCTTCTCCGGCACCTGGCAGCCCCAGATCACCAACGGAAGCTCCACCGCCGCGAGCACGGCCTTGACGGTCTCGACTGCTTGCTCCGGCGAGCGGTCGCCCTCATCGGGATGGGTCCCCACAAGACGGAGACTGACCAGGTCGGCGCCCAGGTCTTGAACGCGGCGGGCCCACGCCACCGGGTCCGACCACACGTCCTCGTAGACCTCCCGCAGTGCGGCAGGCCAGTGAAGCGGCGGCTTGTCGAAGACGTCCATCGCGATCGCCGGCGGGTTGGGCACTTCCCCGTCAAAGCTCAAGAAAGGAATGCCCGTCTGCCCGCCGATGGTGACCGTGCGGCCGCGAGTCCCACCTTGGGCCTTGGCGGCGCCGATGGTCACCGCGTTGACGCGCCCCGACCACTTTTCTTTGACCTCAGGAACTGTCATGCAAGGTATCCTCCCGTCGGTCCAGGTTCTGAATCTACTGAAACGTCTCCTACTTCTTCTCCGCCCCGGACGCCACGGCACACAGCACGTCCACCAAGCCGTGAACCGCAACCAGCGCGGAGGTTTGCCCGGACAAGGTCGTCACGTCCCGCCCGAGGGCCCCGGCCCGCTCGACTGCGTCGTCCTGGGGAACGTCGGGGAGGCGCTCGGCGGCCAGGCCGGCCAGCTTGCGGCCGATCTCTTCACCCGCCCCCTCCGGTCCGACGCGATTCAAGAGCACCATGCGACGGCCGATGCGAACCGGCAGCTCGCGCGACAGGGCCAGGATCCGCTCCACCGCGCGCAGCGAGGGCATCGTGGGGTTTGCCACCAGGATGAGGAAGTCCACGTCGTCGGTGGTCCGGCGCGAAAGGTGCTCCATGCCCGCTTCATTGTCCATGACAACCGCCGTGTAGTTCCGCGACAGCTCGCTGAGCGAAACGCGCAGCAGGTTGTTCACGTAGCAGTAGCATCGCGGGCCTTCGCCCCGGCCCATGGCGATCAGGTCAAAGCCGTCCGCCTCGGTGATCGCCCGCTGGAGCTCGTCGCCCAGCGCGCGTGCCCGGCCGACGCCGCTGGGCGGCGATCCTTCGGCGCTGGAGCCCTGCTCGCGGATCTCCGCCAAGGGCCGCCCCGGCTCCACGCCGAGGGCCTCGGCGAGGTTCGAGTTGGGGTCGGCGTCGACCGCGAGGATGGGACGGATTCCTTTCTCCCTCAGTGTACGTATTAAGAGCGCGGCCAGCGTGGTCTTTCCCGTTCCGCCCTTGCCGGCGAGTGCGATGGAGAGTCTCACGGGCGGCCTTCCTTTCTAGCGGGTTTTGGCGCGCCTCCGCCCGCCGCGGACGGCTCCCGCGCCCGCGAGGGCTTGGCCGCCACCGAAGGGAATCGCGACAAGTCGGTGTGCGGCAGGAAACACGCCGACGTGAACCGCTCCATGTATCCCGGGTCGACCATCAGCTCGCGGTAGGTGACCCGGTCGCGGACGCGATCGGCCTCTTCAAACACGCGACGGCTGAGCATGACCATCTTGGCCCCTGCCGCGGAGCTGTTGCCGATGAACCGGATGCGATCGACCGGCACGTCGGGCAAGAGCCCGATCGTCACGCAGTTGGCGATGTTGAGCCGGTTGCCGAACGCCCCGGCGATGTAGATCCTCTTGACGTCGTCCAGCGAGAGTCCCAGCGACCGGACCAGCGAGTCCACCGCGGCGTAGATCGAGCCTTTGGTGCGGATCAGGTTCTCGACGTCGGCCTGGGTGATGAAGACGTCGCGGCCGCTGCCGGATTCCCTGGCGGAGACCAGGAGAAACTGCGGAGTGCCGTCCTCCGCGGAGCTGCGGAAACGGTCCGCGCCGGGGACGACTTGGAGACGCCCGGCGCGGTCCACCACCCCGGCCTGAAACATCTCGCAGAGGGCGTCGATGAGGCCGGTGCCGCAGAGGCCCACCGGCGGGGCGTCGCCGATCGTGGTCGCCGAGACGGCAAGCCCGTGGCGGAAGATCCGCACGCTGTCGATCGCCCCGGCGGTGGCCCGCATCCCGCAACTGACCGTGCCGCCCTCGAACGCCGGTCCCGCGGACGCCGAGCACGCGACGAGAAAATCCTTGTTGCCGAGGACCGCTTCGCCGTTGGTGCCGATGTCCAAGAGCAGCGAAAGCTCGTCCGACGCGTGCATTCCGGAGGCCAGGATTCCGGCGGTCACGTCGCCGCCGACGTAGCTTCCCACCATGGGCAGGGAATAGAGGATCCCTCGCGGATGGATGCGAATGCCGACCTCGGCGGCCCGCACCGGCGGCGGGCTGGCGGCCGCGGGAACGAACGGAGCAAGGCGGATGAGATCGACCTCCAGCTCCAGCAGGAAGTGGAGCATCGCGGTGTTGCCGGCCGCAACGATGCAGTAGATGTCGCCGCGCCCCACCCGGGCCCGCTCCACCAGGTCGTCGATCAGCGTCTCCACGTCCTCGACGATGGCCCGGTGCAGGGTCTCCGCGCCGCCGGGCTGCCGGGCATAGTTGATGCGGCTGATGACGTCCGCGCCGTACCGGATCTGGGAGTTGTACTTGGCGGCCGCCTCGCGGGTGATGCCCGAGGTGAGGTCGACCAGGTGCGCGACGACGGTGGTTGTGCCCACGTCGAGGGCCAGACCGAAGCTCCGGTCGGAGGTGTCGCCCCGCTCGGCGCAGAGGACCTCGTTCACGTCGCTGCGGAAGCCCACGGTGGCGGTGACTCGGCCGTCCCAGTGCCATCGCCAGGAGCTGCGGCTCACCTCGAACTTGCGGAGCACGCGCGGCAGCTCGCGGGCGATCTTCATCCCCATTTGCAGGGGGCCCGGCCGCCGCTTCGCCACGGCCTTGAGCAGCCGCTCCTGGTCGGCCGTGGGGTCGTCGAGGCTGGGCTCGGAGAGGGCGAAAGAGAACTTCTCCACCAGCGGATCGAGCTCGGCGGGCGGGCGCTCCGCACCGCGATGGGCAAAGTCGCGGAACTGCTCGCTGTCCCTGCCGATCCCCTCGTAGCCGCCCAGCCGCGACTCGGGCGGGACCTCGACCACCAGGTCGCTGCGCGGCACCACCTGGCAGGCGAGCACGTACCCGCGGCGGATCTCGTCCCGGGTGAGGAACTCCGTGGATTCTCCCGCCACTTCGCCCTCGCGGACGATCACGCGGCACTTTCCGCAAATTCCTTCCCCCCCGCAGACCGCGCCGACGTAGACGTTGGCCTCGCGCGCGGCCTCCAGGAGGGTCTTGGCCTCCTCGGCCGTTGTCTCTTGATTCTGCGGAAGGAACCGGATGCGAAAACTTGCCACGGCGATGGGCGCCTTACGTCGCGAGCTGTAAACAGGGTTTTGAGGGCACCGGGAGGGCGAAGCTCCCGCCGAGCCACGCTTGTGGTTGCCCATCTCGGGTTCTTGCCCGGCTCTGCAGGAGCCTCGCCCTCCCGGAATCACGCAACATCGTTCAGGCTTTCCACTGGGTCTTCAGGTAGCTCGGGATGCCCGAGGCCTCCTTGGGACCGATCGACACCGACCAGCCCGATTCGTCTTCGACCCCCGCGGTGAGCACGGCGACCAGGCCCGGCAGCACGAGCTTGCGGTGGGAGACCTTTTCCTCGATCCCGGACTTCTTCAGCGCCTTGGTGATCGACTCGGCATTGAACTTGTCCGAGGCCCAGGCCGTGAGCACCGAAGTGCCTTCCGTATCGACGGAGAGGATGTAGGCCGGCACGCGGCTCGCCTCGACCTCGCCTTCGACGGAGTAATAGCTGAGCGAGAAATTGGTGGTCACGAGGACGGGCGAGCCGTCGCCCACTTCGCCTACCGTATGGAGCTTGGGCTCCACGGCCACGGGCTTCTGCGGATCGGTGTAGATGTCCTGGCGGGTGGTCAGCACGGGGAGGATCTGCCACGGCTCGACGGCGTCGGTCACCACGATCCCGGCATACTTGGCGACGTACGTGCCCGCTTCGATCGCCTGCACCGTGGGATCGGAATCCGAGGTAAAAGCCATCGTCGGGTATCCGAGCGGGCGGAATCGCTTGAGCGAAAGCCGCCGGATCTTGCTCAGGGCCTCCAGCGTGGGCTTGATGCCCCGCGTGCCGGGATCCAGGACGATCTGCTCCACCCCGAGGGCGCTCAGCTTGGCCGTGAGCTCCGCAAGGGCTTCGACGCCCTCGGCGCGGAGGGCCAGCGGGCAGTTGCACTCCTTGGCGACCTTCGCCGCGGACTCCGCCTCGGCGGGCGCGGAAATGTACAAGAGCGGCCGCTGCCCGGGAAGCGCTGCGGCTGCCTTCTGGAGGTTGCCCGCCTTCGCGGACATCAACAGGCAAGCGAGGCCCGATTTCTCCGCGGCGAGCCTGGCGGCCTTCTCGAACTTGGCTGCATTGCCCGATTGGTTGTCCACCGCCACCAGGTTCACCCTGGTCTTGGTCCCCACCCGCTCGAAGACCAGCTTGCCGATCGCCGCTGCCCGCTCGGCGATCGCAGCTTCGTCCAGCGCGTCGGAGACCCGCACGGCAATGGCCGCCGGGCGATGGAATCTCTCCTCGTGGCGGTAGAGCTGCGTCTCGTTGCCGACCTTGATCTCGTGGTCGCCCGCGCCGATGACCACCAGTTGGATCGGGGGCCGCGAGGCGGACTCCAACGCCGCTTTCGCCGCCGGAGTCACGTGGGGGCACTTGTCCAGCGGCACCTGCCCGGCCGCCATCTTCATGGCGAACGCCAGGCAGGTAGGGAAGCCGCACTCCTTGCAGTTGGTCTTGGGCAGTTGTTTGTAGATTTCCAGGCCGGTCAGCGCCATGGTTCCTCCTCCCGGTTGGCTGAGGCGTTGATAGTCACGGGTATGCGAGGCGACTCATATCAGCGATGCCAGCGCAAGGGCGGGATGACCGGCCCGCTCCAGGTGCGCCAACACTTCCTCTTCGGTGAGGGCGTTTTCCTCCGTGGCGATCTTGTCCAAGAGATCGGGCTCGCCGACCCGCTCGGCCTCCTTCTGGAACCGCTCACGGATGCCCTCTTTGAGCCCCTTGGGCATCCACACGATGCGTTTGATCCCGCCGTCGGCGGCCAGGAACTTGGGGCTGGAGAGGTACAGCCGGCCCACGCCGACGAAGCCCGGGGTCTGCGACCCGCCGCCGGTGGCCGAGGCGAGCTCGCCGAAGCTCATGCCGGAAGGCGTGATTCCCTGGAACTCGCGGTTGACGATCATCACCCCGTTGGCCATCGGCAGGATTGCCACGATGCACTCGAAGCAGCCGCAACTGGTCATCGGGGCTTCCAGCAGGCTGTAGGCGCAGAAGCGCTCCACCTTGCGGTTGGAGTGCTCGTAGACGAACTTGTTGACGCCCTCCCACTCGCCCTTGAGCGGATCGAGCGTGCGGCCCTTGGGGATGGGCTGGTTCGGGCCGGCGGGGCTGATCTCGAAGTTCGCCCGCCCGTCGAGCCAGTTGTAGGCCCCGCAAAGCCCCAGCCGCTGCGGCGTGATCACGCAGACGTGGTCGGGCGCATAACTCTGGCAGACCGTGCAACTGTAGAACGTCTCGACCGACTCGTCGGTCATGCCGGCGATGCGGTCGTCGCGGTAGGCGAACGCCTTGCGGGCCTCGTCGATCTTGGCCTTCACCTGTCCGGGGTCGGTGTAGAGGCGGACCGCCACCTTGTCGACGATCCCGCCGTACTCGTCGTGGAGCTTGGCGTGGAGGATCGTGCCGAGGTGGCGCAGCCGGAAACCGGCGGCAAACGCCTTCTTGCTGACGCGGCACCAGATCTGATCGCGCTGCCCGGTGTGCATGAAGCCCATGGCGTGGCTGGTCCAGCGGTGGATTTGGCGCTCGAGGATCCCCTCGAAGTCGCGCGCCATTTTACGGCCCGCCACGAGGACCTCCATCCCCAGGGGCATTGCGCCGCCTTCCTCCGCCGAGTCGAGGTCGGCGCCCAAGAGCTCGATCCGGCCGTCCTGGATCTCGCCGGGGTCGACCATGTGGACGTACTCGACCGCATCGGAATACTTGAAGCCGAACTGCACGTGCATGTCTTCCTTGCGGACCCGCTCGCCCTCGAACGCCGCGGCGTAGCCCACCGGGATGTCGATCTTCTCGACCTTGACCTTCACCGCCCGGGTGTCGATGCAGGTGGGCACCAGCTTCTCGTAGTCGGTCTCGACCACCAGCTCCTCGCGGACGGTGACGCCCGTGGGGCGGATTTCGGGGGTCGTGGTAGAGTCGGAAACCACCGGGTAGCCCATGAGGATCGCCCCGGCGCCCATCGCGAACCAGTCGTCCGGGATTTTGCCGAAGGTGATCCCGAAGGCGTGGATCCGCCGCTTCGTGTAGTCGAGGCACTTGCGGAACTCGCCCCGCTTGTGGCCGCCGAAGGTGAGCGCGCTGCGGATCGACCAGTTCAGCACGTAGATCCCGTCGAGCGTGTCCGGGCCGACGGGGACGACGTACAGGTCCCAGCATTCCTCCAGCGGGGCGTCGTCCTTGAAAATGCCCCCTTCGACCATCTGTTCGCGCATCGTCTTTCCCTCGCGGTTGGCGCAGAGGAAGACGAGGATGCTGCGTTTTTGGAGATCCCGCACCACTTGGACGGCGATTTCCGTGGTGGGCGCCGGCCCGAGGATCAGGGCGAATCCCGGCATCCGGCCGTCGACCAGTTGGATGCCCAGCTCGCGCATGATCGTGTCGGAGATGAAGCCCTGCCAGCCGGGAGGCGACTGGTAGCCGTTGACGCCCCGGAGAGCCACGATCGCCTCCTGGGCGAGCATGGTGGCCGCGCCGGCGTCCAGCCCGTCGCCCAGATACGGGAGCCACATTTCGTCCGACGGGACCGGCCTCAATAGCTCGCGGGCATGTTGGACCTGCGCCTTCAGATCGCCGATGGTTTTGATCTCCAGTCCCATCAGGGCGTACGACATCGGCAGGTTGTAGACGGTCAGCGGCCCCCAGCCGACGGGCTTGTCGGGACCGTGCTCGGCCAGGGCCTTGTCGAAAGCTCGCTCGGCCTGGGCGACCCACTCGTGCGCACCCCGGATCACCTGCGTAAAGACCTCTTTGGACATCAGTGCCTCCGCGTACCTTGACGAATTACACGACCCTGCCGGCCCCGTCTCCCGGGACGGCGGCCGTCAGCTTGTTTGCCAATGCCCTTCTCTTGCAGCGAGGACAGAGATCCTCGCGGGCGAGCATCTCCACCATCGTCGGCCCGCCGCGGCGGCCCAGCACTTGCTCGACCAGCTCGCTTCCGAGGGGCCGGCCGCACCCTTCGCAGCGGCGCAGCTTCACGCGCGTCTTGAACGGCGAGATCTCGACCTCCTCCTCGTGAACCCTGACGACGATCGTGCCGACGGGGCAGACCGCGGCGCAGGCCCCGCAGCCGATGCAGTCCTCCGACGGCATGCGGAAGGGCGCGGCCACCGAGCGCTCCACGCCCCGCCCCACCAACGAGATCGCCGAGACCCCGATCCTCTCCTCGCACACCCGCACGCAAAGCCCGCACAGAATGCAGTTCCGCTGCGCCTCGGTGACCTTCGGATAGGGCGAAGCCGTCACTCCCATCCGCGCGGCGAGCTCGCAAAGCTCCGGACTTTCCGGGGAGCGGGCCAGCATGAGCTGGATCACGCCCCGGCGGTCCCGCACGGCCCGCTCCGAGTTGACGCGGACCGTCAGGTCGCCGCGGACCGGATAATTGCACGAGGTCACCACTTGCCACCAGCCGCCGCGGTTGATCTCCACCACGCAGACGCGGCAGGCGGCGTACGGCTCCAGCGCCGCATGGTGGCACAAGGTCGGGATCCAGATCCCGTTGCGCCGGGCAACCTGGAGAATCGTCTCGCCGGTTTGGGCTTCGCACGGTTTTCCGTCAATTGTAACTGCGGGCATTTTGTCTTTCCGCCATCGCATCAAGTCCGAAGTTCAGTAGGACCGGCGTCTCGCCGGTCCGCGTCTCGCCGGTCCGCGTCTCGCCGGTCCGCGTCTCGCCGGTCCGCGTCTCGTGCGCCTTCCTGCCCGGCGGGCGAGACGCCCGCCCTACTGTCCCACTCATACTTTCACGACTCCGGAGAACGGGCACACCTCGAAGCAGGTGCCGCAGTTGGTACACTTGACCTGGTCGATCACGTGCGGCTGCTTGCGCTGGCCGCCGATTCCTCCCACGGGGCACTTCTTCACGCAGACGCCGCAGCCGGTGCAGACCTCCACGTCGATCATGTAGCGGAACAGCCCCGCACAGACCTTCGCCGGGCACCGTTTCTGGCCGATGTGGGCCTGGTATTCGTCGCGGAAGTAGCGGACCGTGGAGAGGACCGGGTAGGCCGACGTCTTGCCCAGGGCACAGAGCGACGTGTCCTCCAGGAGCTCGCCGAGGGTCTGCAAGGTGTCCACGTCGCCCGGCCGCCCTTCGCCCCGGGTGATCCGCGAGAGGATGTCGAGCATCTGCGCGATCCCTTCGCGGCAGGGCGTACACTTCCCACACGATTCCTCCTTGAGGAACTGGAGGAAGTACCTGGCGACGCTGACCATGCAGGTCTCCTCGTCCATGACGATCATGCCGCCCGAGCCCATCATCGAGCCGAGTTCCGTGAGGCGGTCGAAGTCCACCGGCTCGTCGAGGTACTGGGCGGGGATGCAGCCGCCGGAAGGGCCGCCGGTCTGCACCGCCTTGAACGCCTTGCCGTCGCGGATGCCGCCGCCGATGTCGTAGATGATCTGGCGGAGGGTCATCCCCATCGGGACCTCGACCAGGCCCGTGTTCTGCACCTTCCCGACCAGGGAAAAGACCTTGGTTCCCTTGCTCTTTGCGGTTCCCTTGGAAGCGAACCAGTCGGCGCCCTTGAGGATGATCGGGGGGACGTTGGCCCAGGTTTCGACGTTGTTTAGGACCGAGGGCTTGCCGTTCAGGCCGCTTTCGACCGTGTGGATGTACTTGGCCCGGGGTTCTCCCACCCGGCCTTCCAGCGAGGCCATCAAGGCGGTGGACTCGCCGCAGACGAAGGCCCCTGCACCGCGATTGATCCGCACGTCGAAACTGAACTCGGTGCCGAGGATATTGTCGCCCAGCAGTCCCAACTCGCGTGCCTGCCGGACCGCTCGGGCCAATCGTTCCACGGCGATTGGGTACTCGTTCCGGACGTAGATGTATCCCTGGGAGGAACCGACCGCGTAGGCCCCGATTACCATTCCCTCGA
Source organism: uncultured Planctomycetaceae bacterium (assembly GCA_964354135.1). Lineage (GTDB taxonomy): Bacteria > Planctomycetota > Planctomycetia > Pirellulales > Thermoguttaceae > CAYGZA01. The sequence continues at coordinate 25,963 of CAYGZA010000012.1, read as the reverse complement.
TCACGGCGTGGGGCACGCCCTCCATCAGCGCCCGGTCCATGAACGCGCCGGGGTCGCCCTCGTCACCATTGGCGATCACGTACTTGGGCCGGCCGTGGGCGTTGCGCGCCGACTGCCACTTGCGCCCGGTGGGGAACCCGCCGCCGCCGCGCCCGCGAAGCCCCGACCGGCTGACCTGCTCAATCACTTCGTCGGGCGTCATCGAGGTGAGGACTTTGCTAAGTCCTTCGTAGCCTCCCGCGGCGATATAGCCGTCGATGGACCGAGGATCCACCACGCCGCACAACGCCAAGGCGATTCTCTCGTGTCCTCGATAAAAAGCGATTTCTTCGGCGGTGCGGGCACGGGCGCCGCTCTCCTCGTCTTGGTACAGGAGCCTCTCGACCACGCGGCGGCCGATCACCGACTCGCGCCAGATCTCGGGAACGTCTTCCTCCTTCACTTGCTGGTAGAAAATGCCCCCCGGGTCAATAGTAACGAGCGGCCCGCGCTCGCAAAGCCCTTGGCAGCCGGTGAGTTTTGGGGCCACGCTGACGCTTTGTTCGTCGAGAGTGCCGGCCGCGTCGACGAAGCGATCATACACGTTCTTGGCGCCCTTGGGGAGGCATCCGGGACCGCAGCACACGCGGATCACGCGTTCCACGCGGGACGCGCGCTGTCGCAGCTCAGCCCGGTAGTCCTCGAGCTCGTGCGTACTTTCGAGCTTCATCCCGACGGTGCTCACGTCTTCTTGCTCCCACGTCCCTTTTTCTTGCCCTTGTCGCCCTTGGGGGGGGCTGCGGGCGTCTTGCTGCCGGCTGCGGCGATCTTGTGCAATAGCTCCACGGCCGAATCGACCGCCATTCCGCCGTAGTATTCCCCGTCGACCACCATCATGGGCGCCAGGGCGCAGGCCCCGACGCAGTTCACCGGAGAGAACGTGAACTTGCCGTCCGGCGAGGTCCCGCCGGGCACCAGCTCGAACTCGCGCTGGAGCGCCTGGGAAATCTGGCTGGCGCCCTTCAAGAAGCAGACCGTGCCCATGCAGAGCTGGATCGTGTGCTCCCCCTTGGGCACGAGGCGGAAGGAGGCATAGAACGTGGCCACGCCGTAGATCCGGGCAAGCGGCACTTGGAGCCTGCCCGAAAGCTCGACCAACTCCGCCCGAGGCAGGTAGCCGTACTCCGCCTGGATATCCTGCATCATCGGGATGAGCATGCCGGGATCGGCGTTGTAGCGGTCAACGATGCCGGCGATGGTGTCCGTGCTGCACTCAGCCATGTCCGCTCCACCCATGCCTCTCAACATTGACTTGCATCGGCTGCTCCCTAACCGCTAGCCCCTAGCCCCTACCCTTTGCCCCTCTCAAAGGTATTCGATCTCAACGTCTTTCTTCGCTCGCCGCAACTCCTCGGCCAGGGCCTCGACGACTTGCGATTTCAGCCCGAGCGTCTTGGGGAGATTGGGATTCTGGTGGGCAGGGTTCATGGCCCTGCCGACGAGGATCCTTACTTCGTCGGCCTCGCGGAGGAGCACGACCAGGCGGCTCGCCCCGTCCACTTTCAGCTTGAGGCTGTCGCCGGGCGTCTCGGCGCGGAGGATTTCCAGGGCCTTAGTGAGCGTCAGCGTTCCCTCGGTGATCAGATCGAGCCCCTCGATCCTGCCGGTTGCCGGGACGCTCTCCGTGCCGGTTTCGAGGTCCACGGCGATCCCCCGCCCCAACTGGCGGGCCACGATGTTGGCGGTCGTTCCCCCGCAGACGACGCGGCGGCCGGGCGAAGACATCAGGGATTCGACGGCCCGCTCATCGTCCTCCGCTTCGACCGGCGGGCCGGTGAAGATCGTGACAATTCGCTTGCGGCGGGCCTTGACGACGGCGATGCTCACGTCGTCGCCCGGCGGGCCCTCGTAAAGCTCCTCGACCACTCTGGCGAGCTTCCCGGCCAACTCCTCCGCCGAGAGGGACTCGTGTACGTGGGTTTCGAGGTACTTTCCCACTTCATCCCAGCCCCAGCCCAAGGGATACGCGCCGCCGATGCCGGCGTTGAGCACGCCGTCGGAAACGACGATCAGCCAGTCGCCGGGGTGGACCGGGCACGTGTAGTCGCAGATCCGCTTGCCGCCGACCTCGCGCTCCGTGGACGGCAGCCTTTGGACCTTGTTCCTGCGGAGGAGAAAAGGCGCGGGGTTGTCGAACACCACGAGCTTGCCGTAGCCTTCGGTCATGAGCTGCGCGATGCTGAAGGTGCTGTAGGCGATCTTCCGGACGCGGCAGATGGGGAGCGTCTGGGAGACGGTGGAGACCACCTCAGCCAGGGGCAGCCCTTCATCGAGCATCCGCCGGGCGATCCGCGTCGTCAGGGTGGAGAGGATGCTCGCCTTGACGCCGCTCCCCAGTCCGTCGGAAAAGACGAGCGTGGCCGAGTCCGGTTTGACGGAGAACTCGACGCTGTCGCCGCAGAGTTCTTCTCCCCTCTTGTTTATCTGCTTGAGGCCGAACTCGTAGAAGACTTTCACGCCGTCTCCTCCTGGCGGAAGAGGTCCATGAGCTTGACCAAGAGCACCTTGGTCTCGGCGGTCGTCTCGCCCAAGAGCCCGGCGATTTCCTGGGCGGCCTGCATTTGGCGGTGGATGACCTCCTCCGCCCGGGCCAAGGTCTCGCTTCTGACCTGGGCCAGGGCGGCCCTCGCCCGCTCTTCCTCGGAGGTATCGACAAAGATCCCGCACCAACGCTTCTCGCCTTCGATCCTGAACAGGGTGGCCCGGTAGTGCATGCCGTGCTCCGGCACGCCGCCGCGCACCGAAATCTCGCCGCCGGAGGCGATCGCCCGCTCGAAGCAGTCCGAGCGGAGGAACTCCGCGGCCTTCCGGCCGAAAAGCTCCGCGTCGCCCGCGGAGAACATCTTCCGGGCCGCCGGGTTGGCGAACTGGACGCGGGCTTCCGCGTCCACCAGCAGGATCCCGTTGGGGCTGTGCTGGAGGATCGAGCTCACTTCCGGCGTTCCGTCGGTGCTCATCCGGCGGCCTCCCCGAGTTCACCACGACACTACGTCTTCCTCATCACCCGGACGAGCCGGGCCCGCAGCGCCTCCTCGGCCTCCTCGACACTGGCGCTGGAGGCGTACTCGTCCTCGAATTTCCAGTTCATACCCTCGCCGCAGCGTTCCATGCAGAACGAGCCGAGCAAGGCCACCTCGTCGTCGAGCCCCTCCGCCTTGATGATCTCGGCAAACCGCTTGAGCACGGCCCGCGAGCCCCGCACGTGGCAAGAGCTGCCGACGCAAACCGTCACTTTCGAGGGCACGTCAAGTCCTCCCCATCCGGGTGCGCGGATCGTTCTCCGCCGATTCCGGCCGGCGTCACTTCCCGTCGGCGGCGACCTTCGCGGCCGTCGCGGCGCGAATCCTCTTGGCGCTTTCCCCCAACTCCTCGAACGAAAGGGCCCTTACCGGACACGAAGCGACGCACGCCGGCGGGAGCCCCGCGGCCTGCCTTTTCTCGCACAGGTCGCACTTGACGACGGCCACGCCGCTATCGGACGCATCGGCCCGCACGCGGCGCGCCAGCCGGATGACCCCGAACGGGCAGGCCTCCACGCAGAAGGCGCAGCCGATGCACTTCTCCTGGTCGGCGCGGACGATCCCCGTCTCGCCGGCCCGCCACAGCGCCCCCGAAGGGCAGACGCGCACGCACGGGGCGTCGTCGCAGTGCCGGCACTGGAGCGGCACGGCGAGACTCCCGGCCGGCTCGATGTAAATCCGGGGCTTGGCAACCTGCTGGAGGATCGCCTCCACCAGGTCGTCCGTCGCGGCGTGCGCCAAGGCACAGGCCAACTCGCACGCCCGGCACGCCATGCACCTCTTCGGATCGGCGACGATGCGCTTCACGGCAAGTCGACTCCTTCCTATCGCTCGGCGGCCGCCCCGGCGGCGGCCATCGCTTGGGGCGCCGGGGGGGCTTCGCTCTCGACGGTCTTCGGGGCGTACGGGACGTCGTACATCGGCGGCGGCAGCCCCAGGTCGCGGCGCTTGCGGTCAATGTGGTCGATCATCCGGTGCGCCGCCTCGATCGGGTCGGGCTCGAAGGCCCACGTGGCGCCGTAAGATTTCTCGAACTCCTTCGTGAGAAGGTCCGTGACAAGCGGGCTTCCCTCCACGGGAAGCGACTGGCCGATGACGACGAAGATCCCGCTGGCCACGAAATACATGCCGATGGCAATGGCCTTCTCGCTCATCCACTCGGGGGCGGCGCCGGCCACCGGCAGCTTGTCGAAGGAATCGCCCAGGCCGCCCTCTTTGACGATCGCGGCGCAGGCGGTCAGAATCCGCGAGTTGTCCACGCAGCTTCCGATGTGCAGCACCGGCGGGATGCCCACCGCACGGCACGTCTCCTCGAGCCCCTTGCCCGCGCCCCGCCGGGCCATCTCGGGAGCGAGCAGGCCCGCCTTGCCGCAGGCGATCGCGCTGCAGCCGGTCTGGACGACCAGCACGTCGTTGCGGATGAGTTCCTTGACCATCGCCAGATGGCTTTCGTCCTGGGGGATCTTGGGGTTGTTGCAGCCCACCACACCGGCCAAACCGCGGACGCGGCCGATTTGGATGGCGTCGTTCAGCGGCCGGAAGCTCGGCCGGTATCTGCCGCCGAGGATCTCGAAAACCACTTCGGTCGTAAACCCCGCAATCAGCGGCTCCTGCTGCTTCGGGATGTTCACCTTGGCAGGATCCCGGCGGCCGAAATTGTCGATGGCCACGCGGATGATCTTCTTGGCGGTTTCCATCGCCTGCTCTTCATGAAACTCGATGTGCGTGGCTCCGGGGAACTTCGCTTTGCCGCTGGTGGAAACCACCTTCGTGTGGAAGCACTCCTGAAGCCTGGTCAGCGCGGGGAAGACGCACTGGATGTCGACCAGCATCACGTCGACGACCCCGGTCATGATGGCAAGCTCCTGATGGAGGAAGTTGCCCGCAATGGGCACCCCGTGACGCATCAGGATCTCGTTCGCCGTGCAGCAGATGCCGGCCAGGTTGATCCCTTTCGCGCCTTTGGCCCGAGCCTCGGCCAGCATCTCGGGATCGCGCGCGGCGGCCACGATCACGTCGGAGAGCGTCGGCTCATGCCCGTGGACGAGGACGTTCACTTCGTCGGCCTTGAGCACGCCGAGGTTGACGCGGGACCGCAGCGGGTGGGGCTCGCCGAAAAGGATGTCCGACACGTCGGTAGCGATCATCGAGCCCCCCCAACCGTCGGCCAGCGCGGTCCGCACGGCGGTGTTCAAGATGTGCACCGGATCGTTGTCGGCGCCCACGTGCGTGGCGTGCAGGCCCGTGACTACCTCGCGGTCGATGCCCCGAGGGACGGCCCCTGCCGCCGCCCAGTTCTTCTGCTGCTGCTCGGGGGCCCGGCGGTTGTTGAGAAGATCGCCGTGCTGCCTGCCGAATTCGGCCAGCAAGAGGCGCGCGAGGTCCCCGGCCACCTCGGCGTCGGAGCGACCTTCCCGCGGGATTTCATATTCTTCGGCGAGCTTGTGCAGCTTGCGGCGGCCTTTGATCTGGTACGCGTCGGAGGAGCCCTCCGAGGCCAAGAGCAGAGCGTGGAGCAGGTCGCGGGCGTGGTCCGAGTGGGCGGCCGTCCCCGAGCAGATGTGCCGCAACAGGTTCCGCGCGACGATGGTCTCCGCCGTGGCGCCGCAGATGCCCTCCTGGGCGCCGTCGCCGAACGGGTCGATCCGGCAGGGTCCCATGAAGCAATTGCGGCAGCAAATGCCCAGCTTCCCGAAGCCGCACTGCGGCTCCTGGGATTCCAGGCGATCCCACGCCGTCGGCACGCCGGTCTTCCCGGCAAGCTCCAGCATCTGCAGCGCGGCTGCGTCCACCGAACGCCGCCTCGGCTCACTCATAGCGGTCTCCTTTCAGGACTCATGTCACCGGCGACCGAAAACAGATTGCGTCAAATCCACGCCGCGGCGGTCATCCCGCGGCGATCTGCCGGCCGCTCAACAGTTTCTCCACGGCCTCCCCGATCCGGTGGACGGCCCCGGCAAACGCCGGGTCTTGCAGCTCCACCGGACGGCCCTCCAGATCGGCGCGGGCCAACTCGGCACAATAAGGAAGGACGCCGAGGACGGTCTGGCCGGCCAACGCCGCCTCGATCGTCGCGAGCTCGTCGGGCCGCCTGACCTTGTTGGCCACGACGAACGTCGCCTGGATGCCGATGTCTCCGGCGAGCTTGCGAATCCGCGTGGCCGTTTGAACGCTCCTCATGCCCGGTTCGACGACGGCGAGCATGGCGTCGACGCCGCGGGCGGAAGCCCGGCCCACGTGCTCCAGTCCGGCCTCCATGTCCAGGATCACGTCGTCGGCGACCCGGAGCAAGAGGTGCTGCATGAGGCTCTTCAAGACGGCGCCTTCCGGGCACATGCACCCTTTGCCGCCGGATTCCACGGTGCCGAGCACCAGGAGCCTCACTCCTCGGGCATCGACCGAGAAGCGCTCCGGAAGGTCGTCCACCTCGGGATTCAATCGGAACATCAACCCGGCGCCCTCGTCGGTGGCGCCGGTGCGCTCCAGGATGAGGTCCCGCATTTGGGCGATGGGCTGGGGGAGGCAACCTTCCGCAACGCCGAGCGCCGCGGCGAGATTACCGTCCGGGTCTGCATCGACGGCGACGACCGGCCGCCCCGCCTTGGCCAACCACCTTGCCAGAGCCGCAGCCAGAGTCGTCTTGCCTGCGCCCCCCTTGCCGACAATTGCCAATTTCATCCTGATCCGTGGTGCTGAACCCTTAAATCCTCCTCGTGGAGGATGTCGCACTTCCGAAGGTCATGGCGTGCTCGCCGAAGGCATAGTATAGCCGAATCCCCCCGAAGAAAACACACCGTAGAAGACAGGATACAAGCAGGCGACGGCACCCGTCAAGCGTCCGCAAAACCGGCAATCAAGTGTAAAATGGGCAACATACTCATCGCGGCGATTAGTGTCCGGTAAAGCGGCTGCGGCAGGCGGAATCGTGCTGGGATTCGCTCTCTTGCGGCTTGAAGCCCGGCTTTTGCGAAGCCGACGCGCGAAATCACCGCCCCGCACCCCGCTAACGGAGGAGGCGTCGCATGCGGGAAAATCGGCCTGACGCTTGACTAGGGATTCCTATAATTACGCAAGTTCAGGTAGCATAAAACCGCACGACGGAGAGGACAGATGAGATGCCCGGGTCAGGACGCGAGGTATTGGACCGGCGAAGTGGCATTTGAAGTGCCCTGCCCCGAGTGCGGCGCCGCCGTGGAGCTGTTCAAGGACGAGAGCCGGGGCCGTTGCCGGAAGTGCGGACACAGGTTCCCGAATCCGGGGATCGATTTCGGCTGCGCCACCTGGTGCTCTCTGGCCGAGCAGTGTCTCGGAATTGTGCCCGACCGCCGGTTGCCGCCCGGGTCGGGCGAAGGGGCCCTGGCCGGCCGCTTGATCCAGGCGATCAAGGACGAATTCCAGGGGGAGCCGAGCCGGATTGCCCGTGCCCTGGCGGTCTTCCAGCACGCCAAAGGGCTGGCGGCGAAGGAAGGAGGCGACCCCCGGGTCGTGCTCGCCGCGGCCCTGCTGCTGGAGGCCGGCCTTCCCGGGCCGGGCCTTGAAGCGACGGCGCCAGGCATGGGCCCGGCGAAAGCGAGGCAGATCCTCGGGGAGATCGGGGCCGACGAGGCCACCACCCAGCACGTCTGCCGCATTCTTGCGGGGTGCCAGGGAGGCGAGGAGATCGATACGATCGAATTCAAGATCGTCCACGATGCCGACGCCTTGGCCGGACTCGCAGCGTCCGGCCTGGCGGGGGAACGCGGTAAACTGGAGACGATTATCCGGCAGCAGTTGAAAACCGAAACGGCCAAGGAGAGGGCCCGCCATGCTTTCGCCCCAGAAGAACCTCCACCAGGTGACCGAGACGGCCTTCGAGGCCCTGCGCCGCCAGACGGATGAGCAGATCCGCTGGCTGGGCGCCGAGCCCGCCGGGTCCGCTTGGCGTCTTCCGGTCCTCGACGATGCGTTCGAGGTGGACCCGCCGTCGCGCCGCGTCGCGGCGTCCTCCTCCGGCCGGCAAGTCGGTCCGCACTGGCGGATTCTCGCGCTCCACTACCTGGCGGTCGGCTCGCGGCCCGAGCCGCTGGCGCCGGAAGTGACCTTCGCCGATCTCCCGACGGCGCGATCGTACGCCGGCGTGTACGAGGAGCGCACGGTCACGAGGTTGTGCAGCGCGGTGGGCCGGGACCGCGAGCAGCTCCGCGTCAGCGCCGCGGCCCTGGGCGGACTCAGAGCCCTCGGCGGCGACGCCGCCTTCGATTTCGCCGTGTTCCCTCGCTTGTCGATGCGGCTGATCTGGTACGCAGCCGACGAGGAGTTCCCGCCTTCCGCCACGCTGCTCTTGCCGGCCAACATTGAGTCCTACTTCTGCGCCGAAGACGTCGTCGTGCTCTCGGAGCGGCTGGTATCGCGGTTGTGCGGCCGGCCGTTCTAGGACGCCGAGTGACGCCCCGCCGCTTGAACGACGGCGGCCGGTTGCCGACCGGGCATTACCCGAAGCGGTGGACGATCTCGCGCGCGACCCGGCGCATGCCGATTCCGGTGGGGCAGACCTTATCGCAGCGACCGCAGAGGAAGCAGGTGATAACGCCCCAGCGTTCCGGGTCGGCCACGAGCTTGTGGTGAATGCGGCGCCGGGTGCGCAGGGCCTCCGTTCCCAGGGGGTTGTGGCCGCTCGCCTCGCGCATGAAGCCGCCCAACTGGCAGGAATCCCAGATTCGCTGCCGATCGACGACCCGCCCACACTTCCAGTCGTAGACGTCGAAACACGTGCAGGTGGGGCAGGCGAGATTGCACGCGGTGCAGGCGATGCAGCGATCGGCGATCCGGTCCCAAAAAGCGTCCGGGACTTTTCCGTCGCGGAGGAGCTGCGAGGCGCGGAGGACCAGTTGAGCGAATTCGTCGCTTAAGGCGTCCGACTGAGCGCGGAGTTCATCCAGGGAGGCTTCGCGCCCGGGGGGCAGTCTTTCGCACAGCCGCCGGCCCGCTTCGCTGTACGCGACCACCACGAAACCGGTCCCGCCGGCGACCAGCTCGAAGTCGCACTTGCCGCCGGCGATCCTGAGAAACTCGCCGCCGTGGCCCGCGCGGCCGGCAACCACCACGACGACCGAGCCGCTCCGTTTGCCAAAGTAAACGTCGTCGCAGAATCCCGTGCCGAAAAAGCGGTCGATAAACTCCAGGCAATCCGCGTCCTCCGCCGTGAGGCCCACGACCAGAAGCGGTTTCTCCGCGGCCGGCCGAGTTTGGACCCTGCCCTCGCAATAAGCGAGCTCCTTTTCAAGCTGAGGAAAGAAGACAGAGGTGGGCTTGCCCGGCAGCGGCCCGCCGGCCAGCGCCAAGGGGCCTTCGTCCAGGCGTCCGAGGGTCCGCGTGCCGTCCTCCAAGGCGACGGGCGCGCGCACGTCGTACTCCGACGCCAGCGAGCGGAGGAACTCTTCGAACTCCTCAGAGGTCACAGCTTTCATGGGACGCACGCTGGGTGCTGGTAACGCGGGCGGCACACACTTTGAACTCGGGAATCTGGCATTCCGGGTCCAGGGCGTGGATGGTCAGGGCGTTCGCCGGGCCTTCCTCGAAATGGAAAGGCATGAACAGGACCCCCGCGATCACTCCCTCGGTCACGCGAGCCCGTGCCTTCACCTCGCCGCGCCGCGTGGCCACCGCCACCCACTGCCTGTCGGCGATCCGGAGCCGGCGAGCGTCGGCCGGGTTGATCTCGACGTAAGGGTCCGGCTCCTCGCGGGCCAGGAGTCGCGACCGCCGCGTCATCGTGCCGGTGTGGAAATGCCAGTAGCAGCGGCCCGTCGAGAGGATGAACGGGTACTCGGCGTCGGGCAGCTCGACCGACGGCCTGTAGTGGGCCGGAGCAAACAGGCCCCGGCCGCGGGTGAAAGCCGCCGTGTGCAAGATCGGCGTGCCCGGATGGTCGCGGCTCGGACAAGGCCACTGAAGCCCGTGGGGGGCCAGGCGCTCATACGAGATGCCGCCGTAAGAGGGAGTCAGCGCGGCGATTTCGTCCATGATCTCCTTGGGCGACGCGCACTTCATGCCGGAGTACCCGGCGCAGGCGGCCAGCTCGCAGAGGATCCGCCAATCGGGCTTGCTGCGGCCGATCGGCTCGACGGCCTTGCGAACGCGTTGCACGCGGCGCTCCGTGGAGGTGAAGGTGCCGTCCTTCTCGGCGTAGGAGGCCGCCGGGAGGACCACGTGGGCCAGCCCGGTGGTGGCCGTCGGAAAGATGTCCACAACCGCCAAAAAGTCCAGGTTTTCCAGGGCGCGGCGCACAAGGCTCTGGTCCGGCTCGGAGAGCATGGGGTTTTCGCCCATCACGAGAAGCCCCTTGAGTCGCCCTTCGGCCGCTGCGTCGATTGCCGTCGTGACCGCGTAGCCGACCTCGGCCGGCAGGCTCTCCACGCCCCATGCCTCTGCGAACTTCCGGCGCACGGCGGGGTCGGTCACTTTCTGATAGCCCGACAGCACGTTGGGAAGCGCCCCCATGTCGCAGGCGCCCTGGACGTTGTTCTGGCCGCGAAGGGGATTGACGCCGGTGCCCGGGCGCCCGACGCTGCCGGTGAGCATCGCCAGGTTGGCGCACGAGCGGACGTTGTCCACGCCGTGCGTGTGCTGGGTGATGCCCATCGAATAGACGATCATCGCGCGCTCGGCCCGGGCGAAGGTGCGCGCGGCGTCGAGAATCTCTTGAGCGGGGACGCCGCAGATCCGGGCCGCTTTCTCGGGCGGGTACTCGGCGACGACTCGCTTGAGCTCCTCGTAGTTCTCGGTGCGCTGGGCGACGAACTCCTTGTTTTCCAGCCCCTCGCGGACGATGACGTGCATCATCGCGTTCAACAGCGCCACGTCCGTGCCGTTGCGGTGCCGGAGGTGGACGTGGGCGAAGCGGGCGAGCCGGATCGTGCGATTGTCGGCGACGATGAGCTTTGCCCCTTTTTCCACCACGCTACGGAGGATTCGCGTGCCGATCATCGGGTGCTGCTCGGTGGTATTCGACCCGATCACGAAAATGCAGTCGGACTGCTCCGTGCAAGAGATGGAATTGGTCATGGCCCCCGAGCCGAAGGTCGCGGCCAGCCCCGTGACCGTGGCCGCGTGGCAGAGCCGGGCGCAGTGATCGACATTGTTCGTCTTGAACGCGGCCCGGGCGAGCTTCATCATGAGGTAGTTCTCTTCGTTCGTTGTCTTGGCCGAAGAGAAAAAGGCGATCGCATCGGGCCCGTGCCGTTGTTGAATCGTCTTGAGCCGCGCGACGGTCAGTTCGAGGGCCTCGTCCCAGGAGGCCGGCTCGAGGCGCCCGCGGCGGCGGATCATCGGCTCGGTGAGCCGGTCCGGGTGGTTGACGAACTCGAAGGAGTTCCACCCCTTGACGCAGAGTTGGCCCTTGGCTACCGGGTGCTCGCTGCTTGGCTCGACGCCGACCAGCCGGCCGGCGTCGTCGGCCAGCAGATAGAATCGGCAGCCGGTGCCACAGTACGGACAGGTGGTCAGGGTGCGTTTCACAGGGCTCCCCTCACCCCGGCCACCTGCGAGAGCCGAAAGACCGGCCCGTCCAGGCAGCAGTACAAATGCTCGATCGTGCAATGCCCGCACTTGCCGACCCCGCACTTCATGTGGCGCTCCAGGGAAACGAGGATGTCGTCCTGAGTGAGCCCCTTGTTGGCGAGCTCGGCGATGACGAACCGGTACATCACGGGCGGCCCGACGATGACCGCCACGGTGTTCGCCGGATCGATGCTCAACTGAGGGATCAGGCGGGTGATCAAGCCGACATTCCCCTCCCAGGCTTGGCCCGGCAGCACGTCGTCCACGGTGTAATGGCAATCGAAGGCTTCTGAGCCCGCCCACCGGGCGAGATCGTCCTTATACAGCGCGTCTTGGGGCGTCTTGGCGCCGTAGAGGAGGCGGACCTTGCCGAACTCGTCTCGGCGATCCTCGCAGTACTGGACCAGGGCCCTCATGGGCGCCAGCCCGCACCCGCCGGCAATCAGGAGCACGTCTTTGCCACGGACGGCTCCGACGTCGAAACAGGTGCCGAAGGGGCCGCGAATGCCGACTTCGTCGCCCGGCCTCATGGCGTGGAGGGCTGTCGTGAGCGCTCCCACCTTGCGGACCCCCAGCTCCAGGTAGGGCCCGCGAGTTGGCGAGGAGGCCACGGAAATCGGCGCCTCGCCCATGCCAAAGACCGAGAGCTGAACGAATTGGCCCGGCCGATGCCCGAACGGCTGCCCGTCCGTCCGGACCAAGCGAAAGTGCTTTTCGCTGGGGGTCAAGTCGCTTGCCGATTCCAGACGACAGAGAATCGGCGAGTAGAGTGACTCCGGCCGGGCAGGGGACTTCGACGCTTGCACTGGACTGCGGCGGATGCAAACAAAGGATCGCGGAGGCGGCCGGACCGGCCGGTCAACACACCGGCTCGGCCCCCCCAAGGTCGTGAAACCCGGTCTATTGCGGTGGCCGAGCGACCTCGGTACGGCATCTTTATACACTGAATGGAGGGTCGCAACAAGGCGGCGGCTCGAATTACCGCGCCGAACTCTTGCGAAAACCGACGCAAGCGTTCCTGGCCCGGACTTGAGCAAGTGAATCGGCGAAAACGCCTGTTTGCCGCTGGTTCGCCAGGAATGATACCGCGCCCCCGCTGCTTCCATACTGGCTGGCAGCGGCACGCGGACGGGAGCCCAAGTTGTTCTGCCGGTCCACTCAGAAGTTCTGTGTGAGCCGCGTTACCTCTTGACCCTGGGCGTCCCGGACCGTGACCTCCAGGGGCATCTGGCCCGGCAGGCTGTGGGTAGCGCAGCCGAAGCAGGGATCGTAGGCCCGGAAGGCCATCTCCACCATGTTCAAGAGCCCCTCGGAAACCTGGCCCTTCTTGATGAGCCCCTGAGCCGCTTTCTTGACCGACATCGAGATGGGGGCGTTGTTGTTCGTGGTGCCCACGATCAGGTTGACCTTGGTAAGGATCCCCCGCTCGTCGGTCCAGTAGTGATGGGTGAGAGTGCCGCGCGGGGCCTCCACCGAGCCGACCCCTTCGTCCGGCGTCGCCGTGGGCAGAACGCGGTACTCCTTGCCGGTGATCTCGGGGTCCGTGGCCAGTTCCACCCAGTGTTCGGCGGCGTACAGGAGCTCGATCAACCGGGCCCAGTGGGTAGCCAGCGTGTGGTGGACCGGCTTGCCGCCGAGGGTTTCGTACATCTTGTTGTACTCGGCCTGGGCCAGCGGGGTGGTCATGCCGTCGGCGGCGTTGAGCCGGGAGAGGGGAGTGGCCTTGTAGACGCCGGAGTCCTGCCCGTCGACGAGCCCCTTCCAGCCGACCTTCTTCAGATAGGGGAACTTCAAGTAGGACCACGGCTCGACCCGCTCGGCCACGTACTGCTGGTAGTCCTTGGCGTCGTACTTGGCGTGCTCGCGGCCGTCGGGACCGGTGACGCGGATCTTTCCGTCGTAGAAGTTGACGCGGTTGTTCCGGTCCACCGTGCCCATGTTGTAGGTGCGGTGGACGTAGATGTCGCCGGTAATGAGCTTGACGTAGTCGGAGTTCTTCAGCACGACGTCGCCGAACAGTTGCAGGGTGAACTTGGCGAACTCGACGGCCTCGCGGCCGTACTGCTCGATTTGGCGGCGCTGCTCCTCGTTGATGCCGCGGCTGACGCCGCCGGGGAGGCCCCAGTTGGGATGGACCCGCCGGCCGCCCATCATGGCGATCAGCTCGTGCCCTTCACGGCGCATCTTCAGGACCTTGCCCGCGATCTCCAGGCCGACTTTCTTGACGATGCCCAGGATGTTGCGCTCCGCCGGGGGGGCATCGGGACCGACGACAAAATCGGGGCCCGCCAGGGCGTAGAAGTGCGTGGTGTGGTCGGTCGCATAGAAGATGCTGTAAAACAGCTCGCGGAGCTTCTTGGCCGTGGGCGGTGGGTCGACGTGGAACAGGGCGTCCAGGGCCTTGGTGGAGGCCATGTGATGGGCCTCCGGGCAGACGCCGCAGATGCGGTTGGTCAGGTTGGGCATGTCCTCCGCCGGACGCCCCAGGCAAAACCGCTCGAAACCCCGCAACTCCGGTATTTGAAGATAGGCGTTGGCGACGTCCCCCTCATCGTCGAGGAAGATCTCGATCTTGCCGTGGCCTTCGAGCCGGGTGATCGGATCGATGGAAATGCGTCTCTTGGAGTGCTTTACTGCTTCCGTAGTCATGCTGCAAACTGCCTGTTCAGAATGCCTTGGATTTGGCTGCCGTTCTTGCCGCAGGGGTCCCGTTCCCCTCGGACTTCCGATCTCCCCCGGTGGAAGGCTTCGCCTCCGGCGAGCGATTCCTACGCCGCAGCAGGCTGGCCGGCAAGCTGAAGCGGTAGAAGCTGCCGATCGGGTCGGGGATCCCCTCTTGGATGATGCGGTCCACCTCGTCGGGGTCGTTCGAGTCGATCACCGAGGCCAGCGCGCTCATCAGCCGCATCCCGTAGTCCTTTACACTATTACTCGCCCCGTAACAGCCAATGCAAGGGGAATTGACCTTGGGGCAGAGCGCCCCGCAGCCGGCCCGCGTCGCGATCCCACAGCAAAGCAACCCCTGCTCCAAGAGGCAAGTTTCCTCATCGGGCATGACCTGCCAGGTCCGCTTGAACTCCTTGATGCGCTTTTCGTTGCGGGTCCGAGGGCATTCGTCGCAGACGGTGGTGTCGGCCCCGATCACCGAGCCGGGCTCCGGCAGCTTCCCCTCCAGAATGGCCACCACGGCGTCCCAGATCCGCTCCGCTTCCGGGGGGCAGCCGGGCAGGGAGTAGTCCACGGGAACCGTCTGGTCCAGCGTCTTCACCGAATCGTAGAAGATCGGCAGATGGAGCGTCCCTTCGGGCACGCGGGTCTCGGGCTGGGGACGAAGGTTTTGGGGGTTCTCGGTGGACGGCGTGTCGCGGTACGCGGTCTGGAAGATCTCTTCCCGGTCGTTCATGTTGGCCAGGCCCGGGATGCACCCTTCCGAGGCGCAGGAGCCGAACGCCACCAGCACCTTCGCCTTCTTCCGCAGCAGGTGGGCCATGTACTCCTGCTCGCTGGTGCGGATGCTGCCGTTGAAGAGGCAGACGTCGATGTAGCCGTCGGGCATTTTTTCGACGTCGCGGACCTTGGCGTCCACGGCGACGGGCCAGAAGACGATGTCGAAAGCGGCGGCCACGTCCAGGATCTTCTCGTTGAGGGCCAGAACGGCGATCTCGCACCCGCCGCAGGAGGCCGCCCAGTAGATCGCCAGCTTCCCCTTCGGCTTCTCGGAGGCTGGGGCACTGGTTGCGGTTGCTTGTGCGCTCATGGCTGGACCTCCATCGCCTCTTGGTGCTCGTGAACGATGTCCTGAAGTGCTTTGAGCCGTTGGCCGTCTTCCTCCCAGTTGGCCGACCAGCCGAGCGGCCCCAGCGCCCGGACCTTCTCGGTCAGGTCCTTGACGACCGCCGCGAACCGGTCCCCCTCGGAAGCGGAAACCCACTCCAACCGCACCCGGTCCCGTTCGATGCCGAACCGGTCCAGGAGCTTTTGGAGCATGCGGAATCGCCGCATCGCCTTGTAGTTGCCCTCCTGGTAGTGGCAATCGCCGGGGTGACAGCCGGCGATGAGCACCCCGTCGGCCCCGTGGGCAAAGGCGTGGACGACGAACGTGGGATCCACCCTGCCGCTGCACATCACCCGGATGGCCGTGACGTTCGGCGGGTATTGGAGGCGGCTGGTGCCGGCCAGGTCGGCCCCGGTGTAGGAGCACCAGCGACAAAGGAAGCCGACGATTTTCGGCTCGAATCGCTTATCGGCCATAGGTTGCGTTCTCCACAGAGCATGAACAGGGCATCTGGGGCTATCAGCTTCTCACGCCAGCATGCCCTCCATCTCGGCGTAGATCTGCACGTCCTCGAATCCTTTTTGCTTGGCGGCCCCGGAGGGGCAGGTTGCCGCACACGTGCCGCAGCCCTTGCAGAGCTCCTCCCGGACTACGGAAGCGTCCTTCTCTTCGTCGAACTCGATGGCCGCGTACGGGCAACTGGAAATACACATTTTGCACGCGCTGCACCGCTCGACGTCGATTTCCGCCGTGGTCGGCTCGAGCACAACGACGCCTTTGTCCATCAGGGCCAGCGCACAGGCGGCCGCCGCGGCCCCTTGGGCCACCGAGTCCGGGATGTCCTTGGGCCCTTGGCAGGCGCCGGCAAGGAACAGGCCGTCGGTGGCCGCCTCCACGGGAGCGAGCTTGGGATGCTTCTCGAGGAAGAAGTCCCCCTGGGCACAACTGAGGGAGAACGTTCGGGCCACCTCGGCGACGTCCTTCTGCGGCTTCAACGCCGCCGAGAGGATCACCATGTCCACCGGGATCCGCCGCGTGACGCCCAGGAGCGTGTCCTCGCAGACCACCACCAGCTTGTCCCGCTCTTCGGGTGATTCGGCCACGTCGGTCACCTCCGCGCACTTGCCGCGGATGAAGTGAACGCCCTCGTGCAGGAGCCGCTTGTAGAACTCCTCGTAGCCCTTGCCGGGCGTCCGCATGTCGATATACAGGTTGTAGACCTCCGCCCCGGTTTTCTCCTTGACCAGGTGGGCGAACTTCAACGAGTACATGCAGCAAACCCGCGAGCAGTACTTCTGGTAGTTCTCGTCGCGGCTGCCGACGCAGTGGAGGATGGCCACCGCCTCGGGACGCTTGCCTCCGGACGTGAGGAGCTCGCCGCCCGTCGGACCGCTGGCGTGGCTGAGCCGCTCGAATTCGAGGGCATGGACGACGTTCTTCAGCCGCCCGTAGCCGTAGCGGGCGATCTGCGTTGCGTCGAACAGCTCGAAACCGGTGGCCACGACGATCGTGCCAACCTCGATTTCCTCCACGACGTCCTCCTGGTCGAAGACGATCGCCTGCGCGTCGCAGAAGGCCTCGCACGCCCCGCACTTTCCCGTCCGAAGGCGGACGCAGTTCTCCTCGTCGATCACCGGCTTGTGCGGCACCGCTTGCGCGAAGGGGATGTAGATGGCCCGCCGGGTGGCGAGCTTCTCGTCGAACTCCGAAGGGATCGGCCTGGGCGTCCGGGTTGTGACCGTCGACAGGTCGATGCAGTCGGCCGGGCAGACCACTTGGCATGCGCCGCAGGCCATGCAGGTGGGAGAGTGCTTGTCGTACGGCGGGGTGATCTTCCTTCCCCCGCCCCGGTTGACAAAGCTGATCGCGCCGACACCCATCCGCTCCTCGCACACCCTCACGCACAGCCCGCACAGGATGCAATCCTCGTTTTTCCTGGGGAAGCGGCTTTGCTCGATGCCCATCTCGGCGGCCAGCCGCTTGACTTGCGGCACTTCCGGGCAGCGGGCCAGCAGGAGTTCCATCACGATCTTGCGGGTTTTGAGCACGCGATCGGTGGCCGTCTTGACCACAAGCCCGTCCCGGGCAGGGTAAACGCACGATGCCTGGATCTCCGAGCCGCCGGAGCCCTCCAGTTCCACCAGGCAGAGGCGGCACGCGCCGTAGGGCAGGAGCGACTTGTGGTGGCAAAGGGTGGGGATTTCTATCCCGAGCTTCTCCGCGGCTTGAAGAATGGTGAAGCCCGGTTCCACGTCTACTTTCTTGCCGTCGATCGTCAAACTAGCCATTCATTTGCTCCCTCTCACGAGGCCGGTCGCTGCCAAGCGAGGCGATGAGTTCTGAGTCTCTCCTGTATTCGAAATGAAGATCCAGCTCCGGTCGGCCGCCGAGTATCGCGCGCAACGTTTCGGCGACGTCCCCCAAAGGCTTCCTATCCGGGTGGCTGAGCCGGAACACCGCTTTGACCGCGGTGCCGCGGCCGGGCTCGGAGGCGATCTCGAAGGTTCCGCCGCCCTGCCGGGCGGCCTGAGCCAGCAAGGGAAGGCCCAACCCGACGCGGCGAGTCGTCCTCGTCGTGAAAAAGGGGTCAAGGGCCTTGGTGCGGGTCTCCGGGTCCATGCCCCGGCCGTTGTCCCGGATTTCCAGGGACAACGAATCGGCGCGCGTGTCCTCAACGATCACGATCTCGATCCGGCTCGCCGAAGCGGCAAGGGAGTTCTCTACGATGTCGAGAATGTGCAGCGACAGGTCTTGCATATCGGCCAATGCCCTCCGGCCCCCTTCCCCCCGCAATGCTCTGCCGATCTCTTCAAAGCTCCCTTCCTCGACGGAAAACAGCGTAGCACTCCTGCCGATGTCTTTCAGGCAATGGGCATCGGACGAAGTAATGACCGGAAAGCCGTTCCAGCGTCGGACTGCGCTGCGCGGCGACACTTCCAGGGCGTCGAGCTTCAGCCCTTCGGGGATGAAACCCAAGTGGCCTACCAGGCCGAAGCTCTGCCGGTCGATGTGCGAAGCGACGGCCAAACCGCCGGAATCGTGGATCATCTCGACGACCTCCTCCAGGCTCAGGCCGGTGGCCCCGATCAGCAACCTGGGATTGCTGCCGGTTGCTCGGTCCCACTCGTCGACCAGCGTCTGAGGGCCGAAGGTCTCCTCGTCGTTCTCTCCCGGGAGGCTTTCGTAGACCGCGGTTTGCACGCGCATCAGCTCCCGTTGGCTTGGGAACAGCCCCAGGATGTGTACCTCTTCGCGGGAGGTGATCTCGATGCCGGGGATGACGGCAATGGATTCCCTCGCGCCGGCCTTGACGACGGCGGCTACGTTTTCGCCCGAATTGTGGTCGCATATCCCGATCATGTCCAAACCCATCGCCCTGGCCTGCCTTACGATCGCCGTGGGGACCATTTCGGCCTCCGCACACGGCGAAAGGCACGTGTGGATGTGGAGGTCCGCCTTGAACTCCCTCATACCCGCCAGGGTTCCGTCTCCGCTACGTCGTTTAGATGCACCGATTCACTTCTCCCGCGGTTTCCCGGCACTCTCGGCGCTCGCGCCCCGGACGCCGAGATTGTAGAGCCTTCCGATGAGCTCATAAGCCGGCAGCCCGCTTACGACGATCGGTATCTGTTCCATTTCCGCTTTCTGGAGGGTGTCTTCGTCCGGCTCTCTGCCGCTGACCAAGACGATCCCGGCAAGCTCCTTCATGCTTGCCACGGCCACGATGTTCACGTGGGTCTGGAGCGTGATCCACAGGTCGCCCTCGCGGCCGTGGGCAATCACGTCGCTGAGGAGGTCGCTGGCGTACCCTCCGGTGACGTGATTGCCAAGGCCGCCCTGGGCTGCCTTCACTTTCAGGCCGAGTGTCTCCACCAAATCAGCCAGTCTCACCGTTGCTCCTGTTGCTCCTGTTGGTAAAGAAAGCAGCCTTCAACAGCGTCCCCTTACCCGGTTCCGATTGAATGTCGAATCTGTCGGAGCTCCTCTGGATGTTGGTCAACCCCATCCCTGCCCCGAAGCCGAGTTCCCTGACCCAATCGGGAGCGGTGGAGTACCCGGGCTGGAGGGCCTTTGGGAGGTCGGCGATGCCCGGCCCCGAATCTTCCACCTCGACGTGGATTTTCGTCGGCTGCACTCGGGCGCGAATCCGTCCCCCGTTGGTGAAGATCACCAGGTTCATTTCCGCCTCATAGCTGGCGATCGCCACCCGGCGCACGACTTCCGGGTGCATCCCCAGACGCTTCAGCGTCCGTTTCAGGCGGCTGGAGCTTCCCCCGGCTTGCTTGAAGTCCTGTCCCTTGACGTCGTAGTGGAACAGGAGCATGGTGTTGTCGGCCTCGATGTCCTCGAAGATGTGGCTGGCCCGGTGGCGGTGGGCCTGTTCTTCGTGATAGTCGATCTCGAGCTTCTTGAGCAGCCCCTCGATCACGTCTCCCTTGGTTACGATGCCGACCAGCCCCCCCTTGTCGCGGTCGGTGACCGGGAATCTCCCCAAGCCGGTCTTCTCGAACTTGCCGATCGCCAGGACCAACGGATCGTCGTCGTAGAGGGTTTCGAGCCTCTTGGTCATCCTGTTTTCGATCGGGCAGTCATCCGCCCTGTCCGCCAGCCACTTGATGAAATCCTCCACGCTGATGAGCCCCGCCAGGCGGCCGTCCTCGACCACGGGAAGCCCTGAGATGCGGTTTCGACGGAGCACGTCCCTCAGCGATCCCATCCGATCCTGCGGGCGAACGGCAATGACGTTCCTGGTCATCACATCGCCGACCCTCATCTCGTAGACCATTTCCTGGGTCTTGGTGATCTTCGCGTTCAGGTCCACCGCAGCGTCCCCACGTTACCCGTCCACCTCAGAGCATCCCCTTAACCCCTCGCCGTAGAGGCGGCCGCAGCCCTCGAACATCGGGAGCTGCGTCGCCAAGAGCGGCAGGCCGGCCCTGGCGGCGAGCCTCACCGTGTCTTCCGGCGGCCTCTTCCCCCGTACAAAACAGATCCCCACGATCTCCGCCATCTCCGCCGTGCGGACAACCTGGGTATTCGTCAATCCGGTCAGGAGAAGGGCTCCCGGCCTGGTAAAGGCCAACACGTCGCTCATCAAGTCGGCCCCGCAGACGAACTCCACGCGGACCTCGTGCAGGTTCTCGCCCGCGATCACTTCCGCTTCCAGGATTTTCCGCACCTCCTCCAACGTCATCCTCGTGATCCTCTGCGCTCCCTCTCACACGGCAGCCAACTGTTTGAGCTCGGCGTTGGGAACCTTCACCACGGCGTCGGTAGGACACACGTCGTAACAGGCACCGCATCGGGTGCATCTTGCCTGGATGATCCTGTGGACCGCCTTAGGTTGCCCCTCGATGGCATCCTGCGGGCACTGTTTCTTGCAGGCCGCACAGCCTTTGCACGCTTCTTCCTGAATTCGGTACTGGAACAGAGCTCTGCACACCCCCGCTGGGCAGCTCTTGTGCATGACGTGGGCCTTGTACTCGTCATAGAAATAGCGGATGGTGCTCAACACCGGATTGGGCGCTGAGCTTCCCAGCCCGCACAGCGAAGCATGCTGCACCGCGTGGCAGAGTTCTACAAGGACAGTGATGTCTTCTGGTTCGGCCTTGCCCTCGCACATGTTGGTCAGAATCTTCCACATGGCTTCCAAGCCTTCCCGGCAAGGCATGCACTTCCCGCAAGACTCGTCTTTGAGGAACTCAAGGAAATACCTGGCTACGTCGACCATGCAGTCGTCCTCGTCCATGACGATCATCCCGCCGGAGCCCATCATCGAGCCCACTTCGGCAAGCTTCTCGTAGTCGATGGGCAGATCCAAGAGCGAGGCCGGGATGCAGCCGCCGGACGGACCGCCGCTCTGCACCGCCTTGAACTCCTTGTCGTCGGCGATGCCCCCGCCGATCTCGTAAACGATTTCCCGCAGGGTGGTGCCCATCGGCACCTCGACCAGGCCGGTGTTTCTGACCTTCCCAACGAGCGAGAACACCTTGGTTCCCTTGCTCGTCGCGGTGCCGATGCCGGCAAACCACTTGGCCCCCCAGTTGACGATGGCCGGCACGTTGGCCCAGGTTTCCACGTTGTTGATAACAACCGGCTTACCCCAAAGCGTCGTGTGCGGAGGTCTTTGCCTTGGCTCCGGAGGCCTTCCTTCGATGGAGGCAACCAAGGCAGTGGTTTCACCACATACAAATGCGCCGGCGCCCCTGAAAACCTGAACATCGAAATTGAAGCCACACCCGAAGATATCTTCCCCCAGCAAGCCGTATTCCCTGGCCTGCTGAATGGCTCGCGCTATCCTTTTGACGGCCAGCGGATACTCCATCCTTACGTAGACATACCCATGCGAAGCGCCGACCGCATACGCTCCGATAACCATCCCTTCAAGGACGGAGTGGGGGTCGGCCTCCATGATGCTCCTGTCCATGAATGCGCCGGGGTCGCCTTCGTCGCCGTTGCACACCACGTACTTGGGCTCGTCTTTGACTCTCCTTCGGCTCTCCCATTTGCGCCCGGTGGGGAACCCGCCGCCCCCGCGGCCCCGCAGCCCCGACTCCGTTACTTCCTTGATGACGTCCTCCGGGCGCATGGACGCCAGAACCTTAGCCAGCGCCCTGTAGCCGTCCCTGGCAATGTACTCATCGATCTTCTCGGGATCGATCAGCCCCCGGTTTCTCAGGGCGATAAGCCGCTGCTTGCTGAAGAACCCGATGTCGCTCATGACGGGCACGGGGGCCTTCTCTCCGGGCGGAGTGAACATGAGCTTCGTGACGGGCCTTCCCTTGACGAAATGTTCCTCGACCAGGTGCGGGATCTCTTTTTCGGTGAGCATCTGATAGAAGATGCCGTCGGGCTGGACGACCATCACCGGGCCCTGGGCACAGAAGCCGTTGCAGCCGGTGATCACGACGGCAATCTCGTCCTGGAGCCCCTGCTCTTGCAGCTCCTTTTCGAGGAGATCTCTTATCCTGAGCGACTTGTTGGAGACACAGCCGGTTCCGGCACAAAGCATCAGGTGCGCTCGATACGCCATGAAAGCGACTCCTCTACTGCCAAAACGCTAGCCAACCCGCTCGCTGCCAACGGCAAGCGCCCAATCCTTGACCACCTTTCCCGACAAGACGTGATCCTCGAAGACCCTCTTTGCCTTGGCGTCGTCGAGATCCACGTACTTGACCGGCGCTTCGCCCTTGCGCTCGACCGTCATCATGGGCTCGCGGCTGCAAAGCCCGGCACAGCCCGAGGTGGTGAGAATGATCCCCTGGATCCCTTTCTCCTCAACCACGGCCATGAGCGCGGTCATGATCTTGCGGGCCCCGGCCGCGATCCCGCAGGTGCCCATGTGTACGGTCACTTTGGCCCGGGCCCCGCCCTCGCGCAGGCTCATCGTCTTGGTCATGCTCTCCCTGATCTTTTCCAGATCTTCCGGCTTGATTTTCGGCACGATTCACCCTCCTCGTTTAGCAGCGTACTTGTCCATGAGTGCGGCTGCCTTGCTTGGAGTCAGTTTTCCGTACAACTCCTCACCCACGGTGACCACAGGAGCCAGCCCGCAGCAACCAAGGCACCGGACGGTCTCCAGAGTAAACTGCATGTCGGAAGTCGTCTCCCCGACGTTGACGCCCAACTCGCGCTCCAGCCGGTCCACGATCCTCGATGCGCCCTTGACGTGGCACGCCGTCCCCAGGCACACGCTGATGATGTGCTTGCCCCGGGGCTTCAGGCTGAAGGACCTGTAGAAGGTTGCGATCCGCAAGATGTGCTCGATCGGGATCCGCTTGACTTCGGAGACCCGCACGAGGACTTCCGGTGGGAGCCAGTTGAGCGCCGCATTGATGTCCTGGAGGATCGCCACCAGCGCTTCGCCGTCGCCCTCGTACTTGGCCACGACGCGGTCAACCAGGGCGCGCTTCGGTTCGTCGATCTTCGGCACGGGCACCGTCTGCGGCTGGAAATACGGCTGGTTTCCGACCAGGCAGTTCTCCACGCACAGGCCGCAGCCGGTACACTTGTCCTCGTCGACGTGCCTGGCCTTGCGGCGGACCTTCACCTTGAAGTTGCCCACGTACCCGGAAACCTCTTTCACCTCCGAGTAGCTCATGAGCTGGATGTTCGGGTGCTGGCCGACGGAGACCATCTTGGGAGTCAAGATGCAGGCCGCGCAGTCCAGGGTGGGGAACGTTTTGTCGAACTGGGCCATGTGCCCGCCGATCGAGGGCTCGCGCTCGACCAGGTAGACCTTCTTGCCCGAGTCGGCGATCCGCAACGCGGCCTCGATCCCCGCGATCCCGGCGCCGACCACCAGGGTCTCCGGCCGGACGGGAACCTCGCGGACCTCCAACGGAACGTGATGCCAGACCCGCCGGATGGCTCCCGTCACCAGTTGTTTGGCCTTGGTCGTGGCCTGGCGGCGGTCGGAGTGGACCCACGAGCAATGCTCGCGGATGTTGGCCATCTGGAAGAGGAAGGAGTTGAGCCCCGCCTCTTCACACGCCCGGCGGAACGTCTGCTCGTGCATCAGCGGCGAGCAAGAGGCCACCACGACGCGGGTCAGCCTTTGCTCGTCGATGTCCCTGCGGATCATCTCCTGGCCGGGGTCGGAGCACATGTACTTGTACTCCCTGGCCGCTACCACGCCCGGCAGCGTGGCGGCGTGGGCGACCACCTCCGCCACGTCCACCGTGTGGGAAATGTTCGTCCCGCAGTGGCAAACGTAGACGCCGATTCGTCGATCGTCGTTCATCAGACACCCACCTTCTCCGTCAGCAAGGCTTTCACCGGTGTGAGACTATCGCCCAGCGCCAGCTCCTTGTCTCCCAGACCGAACGCGGTGCCCATCAGTTGGGTGAAGTAAAGCACGGGAATGCCGCAGTCGGCCCCGACCGCCTGGGCGGCCCGGGTTTGGTACGCCTCCAGGTTGATCTGGCAGAGGGGGCAAGCGGTGGCGACGCAGTCGGCGCCCCGCTCTTTGGCGAGCTTGAGGATCTTCCCGGTCAGCGTGCGGCCCGTCTCCGGGTGCGTGGTCATGGCCATGCCGCCGCAGCACTTGGCGCTGTAGGGAAAAGGAACGACCTCGGCCCCGAGCCACTCGATCAGCCGGTTCATCATCTGCGGATACTCGGGATGATCGACCTCGTCGAAGGGCCGGCTGAGCTGGCACCCGGAGTAACAGGCCACCTTCAGCCCGGAAAGCGGCCGCTTCACGTGCCCCTTGACGGCCTCCTCGCCCAGATCGTTGACCAGGATGTCGAGAAAGTGCCGGACCCGGACGGTGCCGGCATAGTCCATACCCCCGGCCCGGAGCGCCGCGCGGATCTCCTCGCGGAGGCCGGGGTTCTCCGTCATGTACTTGTTGGTCTTGCGGAGGACCACGTAGCAGGCGTTGCAGACGGTGGCCAGCTCGCGCCCCTCCTTCTCGGCGATTGCCAGGTTGCGGGCCGAGAGCACGAAGGCACGCTTCTCGCGGATCGGCAAGTAGGCCGTGGCCCCGCAACAGTTCCAGTCGTCGAGTTCCACCATCTCAATTCCCAGCACACCGGCCACACTCCTGGTGGAGCGGTCGTAAGCCCGATTCGTGGCGGTCAGAGAACAGCCGGGGAAGTACGAATAGACCGCGGCAACTGCGTCGTTCATTTTGCTCCGTTCTCCTCGATAGCGGCCATCATCTTGTGGAGGTCGTCCAGGCCCTTGATCTTGCCTGCGAAGATCTCCAGCCTGCCCCGGAAGAAGAGCTTCATCGCCAAGGGGATCTGCGCCAGGGCCTTCCACGGGTTGGTGCGCATGTAGTACTTCCGCAAGAGCTTCGTCTCGACGTTGCGGCCGTGCCCGTCCACCGTCTCCGCGAACGCCTTGGCCATCACCGCCCCATGGGCCCTCTTGGAGAGGCCCTTTTCGGCTTCGAGATGCTTCAACTCGTACATCACGTCGGTGAAGGGAATCCCGGCGGGACACCGAACGGTGCAAGAGTAGCAGGAGACGCAAAGCCACACGGTGTTGGCGTTGAGCACGCGATCCAGCATCCCCGCCCTAAGCGCCGCGATGATCTCCCGCGGTCCGTACTCCATCGCCGCGCTGGAAGGGCAAGAGGCCGAGCAAGTCCCGCACTGGATGCACTCCTTGATCTTCTCGCCTTTGGGCAGTGCGTAAACGCTTTCGAGAAACTCCTTGCTCAACTCCTTGGCCACTGCCGCTTTCATGGGTGGTGTCCTTCACAGCGAGAGGGGAAGCGTATCGCCATTCCGTACATGGCTGAGAGACTGATACACTTCCAAGGAAGTGTAAGTTACTATCGGTACCAGAGCGCATTCACGTCGTCAAGGCGCACCGATGGAATTCCCTATTTTCGGCAGCTTCTTCTTCCGAATTCCCCCGCCCAACTCTCACCGCGAGCCGCTTCGACTGACCGTTGCGGACACGTTCGCGCAGTAATCACCTACTTGCGCAATAGGAAAAGCAGATCGACACTATCACGCCTGATCGCATCGGCATAATCGGCATAAACCGAGCGATTCACACGCGGTGTCGCGATAACACTTTATTGGCCAAGTGTCAGTAATACGAGGTCACCCCCGTTTGGTGTTTGAAGCCGTAT
>CAYGZA010000011.1:0-45306 GCA_964354135.1 uncultured Planctomycetaceae bacterium | reverse complement strand
CAGATCAATTCTCTCGCTAATCCACCCCAACGGACGGGTTGGACGAAGGTTTACCCCCCGCTGACGCAACTCCTTTACTTGCAGGAAGATACAACTTCACGGTGTCGAAGATGGGTATGAGTACAAGTAGCCCCCTCCCTGGGCCCCCATTGCCATCGCACACGAACATATCTCCCCACCTGAACATTTTCACTGCAAAAACTTCGGGCCGGTCGCGGCAAAGAGAACTCTGCCTCAGAGCGGCTTCTCCCGTCTACGATGCGAAGCCCACGATCTCCTTGGGCATCGGGCTGGTGCGGTGATCAGAGGCCCCACTTGCTTCTTGGGGACCGGACCCTACCCGGCTTTTGACTTTGACTTGCCGCCCCGGCCGGCCAGGTATTCGGCGGCCGCGGCCATGCTGCCCGGGAGGGCATCGAGGTTCACGTTGGCCTCCGGCATCATCGCCGGCGTCACGAGCCCCGTCCCGAACCGCTGGCGGATGGTTTCGGGCCGTTGGCCGAATCGGTACGGCCATTGCTGACACCTCGTGCTGTGAACGCCATCGCAGCTACACCAGATGATGAATTTCCGATCGCCGGCCGCGCAGTCGAGGCACCCGGCTCTCATTGCTCGAAGCGGGGACAGGACCTTGATGCTGGTCATGGCGTAGATTTCCTTTCTAATCCGTAGAACGGCCTCCTACATGGCCCTTTTCGGACATCCCAGGCTCGGGACGGTATCTAGGTCGTCCCGGGCCTTGGGTGTCTCAAAACGGAGGGATCCATCGAGATCAGCTTGTCCGCAGATCTCGGGTGTCCCTTGCCCTGCCCTGCGCAGCGTTCCCCTATTCGGGGGTGCGCTGACGACGGACTCCCGACCGACTTGCCTCCGGCCTTGGTCTCAACACCTCCGTTTCCGCGACCGTGAGCGCCGGCCGTTGCCGGGTCAGCACGTCCTGGCCGCCCGCCGGCTCCGGGGTCTCCGCGGGCATGCCGGGTTCGGGCAGGAGGTGTCTTGCGAGGAAGTCCCGTGCCCTGGCGTCGCTCTCGATAGCCCCCCCACCGCCGCGCGAACAACTTCGCGCCACTTATCAACGGGGCATCCTTCGCGCAAGGCAACAAGATAGGTCGCTTCCGTGGCCTGCGGCGGTCTGCCCGGCCCGCCGGGGTTGCCTTCGGCAAACCGGCGAGCCGAATCATGGGACTTCATGGTGCGCCTCCGTGGGGCGTCTTCTGGCCGTCTAAACGGTTCGCGGCCGCGTCCCCACGGGGCCCGGTTCCTGCCCGCACGACGGCCACGATGCCGGCCTTGAGCGCCGCGGGGAGCGTTCGCCAGGCGTCGATGAGGGTTTGCAGGTCGGGGTCGATGAGGCTGGGTAGGCTGCACTCACTGGCCCCGTTTTTGGCCCCATCCCAGCCAGGAACCGTGTCTTTCTCGGAGTTTTCGGGGCTTGTGCGCAGACTGTGGATCTGGGTGTTGGGGGTTCGAGTCCCCTCAGCCACCGATCATAACACGCTGTGAGTAAAGCACTTACAGCGTGTTTCTTCTTGCGCATTTCTGCAAAGGGACAACTGCAAAGGAATCTGCAAAGCGCTGGGAGGGAAAACGGGAGGATTGCGTCGGTGTGGTCTCCGCCTTTCGGATAGTTCCTCCGGGCCGAGTCGCCAGTTTTCGTAATTGGCTTCCCGTTGTTGTCCCGCCTGCATGAGACGAGATGTGCAAGTCGGGCCATCGGAGCATTCGGCCCACCGCTTGAAAGATCCGGCGGACCGGGCATCGAACCTGTGTTTCGATGTAACACGCCCACCGTCCGACCAATTGGGAGGGGTTGCCTTCCAACCCCGGCTGCCCATCCAACGCCGGGAAACACGGTCGGCCAGACGCTCCGCGACCTGGAGATGCGGGCGATCTACGAGGCACTCGACCGCTCGGGCGGCAACAAGCCTCGGGCCGCCGCGGAGCTGGGCATCAGCCTCAAAACGCTCTATAATAAGCTCAACCAGGCGGCGGCGCTGGAAAAGACGGCGTAGGTACGGCGTCCGAAGAGACTTGCGTCCTCTGGGCGTTTCCAAGAGGCGGTGATCTGTGCCTCCGAAGGTCCGAGAGCTGATCCGCGATCTGGAGAAGGCCGGATTCGTCCACCGCGGCGGCAAAGGCAGCCACAGGAAGTACGTCCACCCGAGAGTCCAGAAGCCGGTGGTCCTCTCCGGCAGTCCTGGCGACGACGCCCTGGAATACCAGCTCATTGCGGCTCGAAGAGCAATTGAGGAGTCCGGGAAATGAAGGAGAGTGCTCGGTACGTCAAGATCGTGGAGTGGTCGGAGAAGGACCGCTGCTACGTCGGAAGCTGTCCTGGATTGTTCTACGGCGGTTGCCACGGCCAGGACGAGCAAGAGGTGTTTGCCGAGCTGTGCAAGATCGTCGAGGAAACGATCGAGCTGTACCGGCAAGACGGCAAGCCCCTACCCCCTCCGACCAGCGGCACAGATTATGCAAACAAGATGCTTGCCCTTGCATAACCACTTCGGTTCAACGACGGCGCCGAAGGCGAGGTTGACCTGAAGGATGAATTGTGGGGAGAGATGTTTGAGCCCCTGCGCGACATTGAAAACTTCAAGCGGTTTCGCGTTGATCCGGAGATGGAGACCGTGGTGTGGGACAACGGCGCAGATTTGGCCCCGGAGTTCCTGCACGAGAAGATGAGAGTGTTGGCCTGACAGGTTGGTGCGGCAGCAACAATCCCAAGGCCGCCCGCGAGTTGGGCATCAGCGCGAAGACGCTCTACAACAAGCTCAATCAGGCGGTCGCCCTGGAGGAGACGGCGTAGCGTCGGGTGCCAAGCCAACGCCCGCCGTGGGCATGCTTTCGTATCGTTGCGAGAACTCTACATGGCCACGCAGGGGGTCCCAACGGGAACCGGCCTTTGCGGCGGGTTTCCGTGGGCTTTTCCCGTGTCGAGGTCCCGATCAAGTTCGGAGGGCTCACCCATGGCTTGCCGGTGCGTGGTGCGGAAGGCGGCGTTTTTCTGCGGGCTCATGGCGATCCTTGAGGCGTTTGGCGCGGTAGACACCGGCCTTGTTCCGCTCGCTCAAGCCGAGGAGCAGCCGCCGGGTGGTGGGAAGACGGACGCGCCGGTCGCGATCGGCTCGCGGCGGGAGGTTTTCGTCGACCATCTCCTCATCGGCGAGCTGAGAAACACCCGGCTTGTCCTGCACCGCCCGCGGGACGAAGGCGCGGTGTTGAAGTTCGATCGGCCCTGGGAGGGCCCGTTCTGCGGTTATGGCACGGTGATCAAGGATGGCGAGCTGTATCGCATGTACTACCGCGGCCTTCCCCTGGCCGGCAAAGACGGCAGCCCCACCGAGGTCACTTGCTGCGCGGAGTCGCGTGATGGCCGGAACTGGACCAAGCCGGACCTCGGGCTATTCGAGGTCATGGGTACGCGGAAGAACAACGTCGTTCTGGCCGGCATGGCCCCGCTGAGCCACAACTTCTGCCCGCTCCTGGACAGTCGCCCCGGAGTGCCCGCGGCCCAGCGGTACAAGGCCCTGGCCGGCACCAACCAAAGCGGGCTGGTGGCGTGCGTCTCCGCCGACGGCATCCATTGGCAGAAGCTCCAAGACAAGCCCGTCATCACCGAGGGGGCGTTCGACTCGCAGAACGTGGCCTTCTGGTCCGGGACCGAGCAGTGTTACGTGTGCTATTTCCGCAGTTGGACGGAGAGCTTCCGCCGCATTTCCCGCACCACCAGCAAGGACTTTCTCCGTTGGACGCCGCCGGTGCTGGTGCAGTACCGCGGCGTGGACGGGCCGGCCCCGATCGAGCACCTCTACACCAACCAGACCCAGCCGTATTTCCGGGCGCCGCACATCTACATTGCCACGGCGGCCCGGTTCTTGCCCGGCCGCCAGGCGATCACGCCCGAGCAGGCCGGGGCGATCGGCGTCGACAAGGGGTACTTCCGCGACCTCTCCGAGACGGTGCTCCTAAGCTCCCGGGGCGGGGACTGGTACGAGCGGACCTTCATGGAGGGCTTTGTCCGCCCTGGCATCGGGCTGGAGAACTGGGTTTCGCGCACCAACTACGCGGTCTTGAACATCGTCCAGACGGGCCGCGACGAAATGTCGCTCTACGTCAACCAGAACTACGCCCAGCCGACCGCCCACGTGCGGCGCTATTCCATGAGGCTCGACGGCCTGGCTTCCGTGTGCGCTCCGTATCAAGGGGGAGAGATGCTCACCAAGCCCCTGGTCTTCTCGGGGAGGAAGCTCCTGGTGAACTACGCCACTTCTGCGGCCGGCGGCATCCGCGTCGAGATCCAGGACACCCAGGGCAAGCCGCTCCCCGGGTTCACCCTGGGGGATGCCAGGGAATTGATCGGCAACGAGATCGAGCGGGCGGTCGGATGGGCGGCCGGGGAGGACGTGGGCCGGCTGAGCGGCCAAGTGGTTCGCCTCCGTTTCGTCTTGAAGGACGCCGATCTGTACGCCGTGCGGTTCGAGTGAATACGGCGACGTGGCTCGGGAGGGCGAGGCTCCTGCCGAGCCGGCGAAAACGCCGCACCGCGAGCTTGGATTCTCGGCTCGGCAGGAGCCTCGCCCTCCCGGGATCCCGAAATCTCATTTAGCCCCGCCAGGGACGCAGTCGCCTGCCGAGCCCGGCCAGCAGTTCCCTGGTGATTCGCGCGTCTTCCGCGACCTGGAAGTCGAACATCCCGGCAAGGATGAAGTCCGCGCCGCCGGCGAATGCGTATCGGAACGCATCCTCGGGCGGGATCGCCCCCGCGGCCAAGACCTTGAACGCGATCCACGGCTTCTCGACCCCCTGCATGACCCGGATCGTCTCCTCGGGATTGGAGCACCACATCGAGTCGTGATTGAGTTTCGCGCTCGGGTAGTTGTGGTGGTGGAGGGTCTTGACGTAGAAATCCGCCCCGATTTTCTCCTTCTCGCACGCGATGATCACGTCCAGGTTGTGCGCCGCAACGCCCGAGGGGACCCCGAAGGACCTGGCGATCTCAACCGCTTTGCCGATGACGTCGGTCTTCTTCCGGGCCACCAGGGCATCGGCGTGAACGCCCCAGAAGTAGACGGCCTCGACCCCGGCATCGATCACCTCTTGAACCGCCTGAGTGTACTTGACCAGGCCGTCGTCGATCGGGGCGACGGGTCCGTAAATGCACTGGATCTTGCCGCCCCGCTTCTCGCGATACTCTTTCAGGACCGGAATGATTCCCTGCAGGACGACCGTGTCGATCCCGTTTGCCTCGGCAAGGGCCATGGTCTCGAGGATCTTCTCCTTGGTGTTGTAGTGTCTGGCCAGGTCGTCCAGGTAGCGGAGATCGCGGCCGTGCATGCAGTGCGTCAGGATATTGCCGCCCAAGAGCAGACGGCCGATCTGGAGGTCCTTGATCCTGCCTTTCGGCAGCCCGGCGCTCGATGCCGGCGCCGCGGCGGGCTTTGCCGGCTCCGCGCCCGGTGTGGTCCGGGCGTGCAGTGCCGAGACTGCGGCAGCGCCGGCAGAAGCCAGGAGCGATCCTCTCACGAACGTTCGACGGCTGATTTCAGAAGGCATGGGATGGTTTTCTCCGGTAAGCGTTCACTGTCTCCAAAGCGATCGCTGTCTGCCGAATTCCCTCAGTCCATCGGCGATTCCCAAACGCGGAGCCCAAACGGGCTGAGATAGACGGGAATGTTCCGAGTTTGCGGCATGGCGGTCACAATCTCCCGGAGCATCTCCCTCGTGGCAGCGGCTTTCGGGCCGCCGAGGATCGTTACCGAGCCGCCGTCGCCGCCCGCGCCGTTCACCTTCCAGCCGAGGGCCCCGTGCCGCCGCGCCACCTCGATGACCGCCTGGTGGCGCGGGCTGACCAGTCCGGGGTGAAGGTTCGCCTGGGCCTCGGTGTTCTCGATCATCGCCCGGCCCAGGGCCGCGAAATCGCCCACGTAGAGGGCATCGCGCGCCCGGAGCGGCGTCTCCCGCAGCGGCCGCAGCTTCTCCGCCTCGGGTCCGGCGTTTTCCAGCTCGGCGATCACCAATTGGTGTACCTTGGAGGAGCTGTGGGATTGGCCCAGGAAGATCAGCGACAGCCGCCGTTCCAGCTCCCATTGAATCCGCAAGGAAAGGTGCAGCGGGCTGACAATGGCGTGCGGGTAATCGAGGATCTCGATGAAACTGATCCCGCCGTACGCCGAGGCCAACTGGTCCTGAACCCCGCACTGCTGCTCTAGTAGCTCGGTCTCGATTCTGTGGGCTGCCCGGGCGACTTCGTGGGGCGTGAGGCGACCCGGAGTCAGAAAGTCCAGGGCCCCGATCAGCGCCACGCTCACCGCGGCGCTGGTCCCGGTCGAACATCCCACGGGGGCCTCGCTGAAGATGTCGATCTCCAGGCCGAGGTCTTGGGGAACGCCCATGTAGTCGATTGCCGCCTCCAAGAGCGGATGCCGGTCGTAGGTCCCGCCGACGCTGTCCAGCGTGTACCGCTCCCCGTAGTTCTCCGCGTAGATGGCCACTAGAGGCCGATCCGGCCGGCGGCGAAACACCCCAATCTGCACCTCGGCGTACGGATAGACGGCGACGTTGAGTACCCTTCCGTGCTTGGCGAACCACGTGTCGGTCCAGCCTCCAAAATCCGCGATACGGATCGGAGCGGTGCTGGAGATGATCCGTATCGGCCGGTCATCATTTGCCACGGCCCGGCTCCCACCGGAAGAGTGCGTTTAAGGACAAGAACAGACGGCCATGAGCGTGGATCTTACCCCGATCGGCAAGGCGGGGCAAGCAGCCCGGGGTCCGCGCTGCGGGGCATCCTGGAAACCCCCGGCCCGCCCGCGGCACGGTTTCCGCAGGCCGAACAGCGCGGCGGATAAACCGAGCGGGCCGGCGGGAATGCCGGCCCGGCGACGCGTCACTCGCGGACGCAACGGTGAAGCGAATACGAACGGCCTAGAACCGGATCTCGCTGCGGAGGACCGCCCCGTCAAACGTCAGGGTGTTGTCCAGCCCGTTGTAATCGGCGGTCTGCACCGCGCGGATCCAGTCCGACGTCTTCACCACGTTGAACCAGCCGGCGACCATGTAACCGGCGGTCACGCGGACCCGGCCACCCGGACTGGCCCAGCCGACCCCCAACTCAAGGTCCAGCATGGAGACCAACCGGCCGCTAGACCAACTTGTGTCCACGCTCGGAAGCTGATCGGGCTGTGCCTGAAGATAGCTCGCGCGGAACTGGCCGGCAACGAAGCTGGCCGTCCCGCGGCCGTAAACCAGCAATCCGCTGCTGGCGGCGTGCCGCTCCCCTTCCAGGCCGAGGCGTATCCCGCCGCCGTCGAAACCGATGCGGCTGAAGACCGTTTGATCGTCGGCGACGACGGGAGCGAAGAATCCGGCCGCGAAATCCTGCTGCAAGTGAGCATAGCGGGCCCCGATCAGGTAGCTCATCGCATGCCGGTCCCCGCGGGCAAACACGTGGCGATAGTCCACGTCCACCAGCCGGAAGTCGATGTCCTGCCGGCCGAACACGCTATCGTACGTCGCGCCCGGGATCAACTGCGACGGGTGAATCACCAGGGGGAAAAACGTTTGTCCCTGCGGCAGTGCTTCCGAGCTCAGTATCGAGTCGGCCTCCAGGTGCGAGTACGTCACTCCGAGCGTGGCACACTCGTCCAACGCGCGGGCAATGCCTACGCGGAAGCCCGGCTCGTGTTCGGAGCCCACGACCGCTACGGGGCCGAGAGGAGGCTGGCCGGACCCTGTAATCGGGGTTCCCACGGGGAACCCCAGGGCAATATCCACGTTACCCGGCCGCAGGAAGAGGAAGTCGCCGAAGGCCTGCCAGCAGTCCACGCAATTCCGACCCGAGCAAGACGGATCGCAGCAGCCCCCATCGGAGAACCCCGGGGCCGCCTGCGGGCCGCCCGGGGCGATTGGCCGGGGTCCGGGGGGTGGCGCGAAATAGCCCGCCGGCATCCCAAAACCCGGC
Source organism: uncultured Planctomycetaceae bacterium (assembly GCA_964354135.1). GTDB lineage: Bacteria > Planctomycetota > Planctomycetia > Pirellulales > Thermoguttaceae > CAYGZA01. Next base: position 37,343 of record CAYGZA010000011.1, on the reverse strand, counting down.
TCCTGTGCCTGGCTCACCTGCTGCGCGACCAGCAGGACGACCATTGCCGTTACGATGGAGAGTCTAGTCTTCATAAACTTCTCCCGAATTCTCCATTTGGAAATGCCGACCCAGGCGGAGGCTCCGCCCGCCCCGTTTTTTTCGGACTATTGGGTACTATCGCACCGGTCTTTCCCCTAAGCTCAACAAAATGGAATTGCACGGAAAAGTCTTCGCATGCTCTCTATAGGCCGCACGCTACCCGAGTTTCCAAGCAGCGTAAGCCGGGTGGGAGCGGCGGTTCATCGAACTCCCTCGCAATCTGAATAGCCGCAATCTGGCCGCTTCAGTTCCGCTCAAAGAGATCGTGGTGTTCACGGTCGAGGAAATCAAACAACTCCTGCAAGCCGCCTCCCGTCGAAAGAGGCTGTACCTGCTCTTGATGTTGAATTGCGGCACGGATCCCGTGGACATCGCCAGCTTGCGGCAGGAGGAGATTCGCCTCGCCGAAGAGTGCGGCGTTGATAGGCAGACCGTGTACCGGATTCGGGATCAGGTGCAGTCCGAGCCACAACGTCATCCGGCGATCTAGATTGTGGCGATCGGCTGCGGGCCGCAAAAGGGTCGGGAGTCGTTTCTCAAGGTACCTGGCAAGGCCCTGCCTCGCTTCTTGGAGAAACGCCTCCCGCCCCTTTTGCGCCTCCAGGATTCCGCCGCCAAGATTTCCGTAGTCTTCCCATTTGCCTTATGTTCTCCCATCTTTCCTGCCTCCTTAAGTGGCCCGACCGGACTCGCCGATACGTTCCCTGCGGGGTCCCTGCTCTCCGAGGCTAGCAAGAGGTGGCAGGCGTCCCGCGAGTGCCGCCCTTTCGCCCTGGCGAGGCGCTGGTCGCACCCGCGTGCGTGCAAGAAAGTTGATCCATGGGGCTGACCGTGCTGGCTCAGACCGCCTTCTTGGCCGCGATGTTGGCGGACCCGGGGGTCCCTGCGCCGCCGGCCGGACAGGCACTCCCCGAGCCGATCACCACCCGGCAAACGCTTTTCTCCATCCCCTTTCGAGTAAACCCGGCCGACCCCGCGTCCCGCGACGTGGCCGGGGTCCAGTTGTACGTCTCCGGCGACCGCGGGGCCACGTGGAGCCCCTACAGCCGCGTGGAGCCGGCGCGAGGCAGCTTTCTGTTCCGGGCCGGCGGGGACGGCGAGTACTGGTTTCTCCTCCGCACGCTGGATCGGTCGGGCCGGTTGCGCCCGCAAGGCCCCGCCAGGCCTGGAATGAGGGTCGTCGTCGATACGTCGCCGCCGCAGATGAGACTCGATGCGGGGCAGGGCGATGCCGGCCAAGTCACGACCCGGTGGGAGATCACCGACCCGAATCTGAATCCCGAAAGCCTCAAGATCCAGTACCGCACCGGCCCTTACGAACCCTGGCAGACGGTGGCCATCGACCGGCAGAGCAACCGCGCTAGCGGCCCCGTTCAGACAGGCGAGGTTTCCTGGTGGCCGCAGGCCGCGTTCGATCGCCTTGAGATTCGCGGCGAAGTGGCCGACTCGGCAGGCAATACGGCCGTCAGCCACGCGCAAGTTCGCGATCGGGCAGGCTTCCCGGCGGGCGTTGGGCCAAGTCTTGCGGGGCCGGCGGGACTGCCGACTCCGCGGTTGACGGGGCCGCAAAACAGCCCCCGCGAGCCGGCCGAGCCCGTGCCGCCCGATGGCCCCGTGGCCATCCAGATTCACCCTGCCTACGCCAATCGCTATGTTCCCCAGGGCGCGTCGGGCGGGAACGCCGACCCCGTACCGCCGGGCGAACGCCTGCGGATGGTCAACTCCCTGCGTTTCGAGCTCGACTACGACTTGCCGCCGGCCGGCCCGTCTCAGAGTGCCCAAGTCGAACTCTGGGGCACTCGGGACGGAGGGCGAACCTGGCAGAGCTTTGGGGTGGATGAAGATCGCCAAAGCCCGTTCCGGGTCCAGGTGCGGGAAGAGGGGATCTACGGCTTTCGGCTTGCCGCCCGCGACGGGTCCGGCCGCCCGGACGAGCCGCCGTCCGGCGGGTCGCCCGCCGAGCTGTGGGTGGGCGTCGACGTCACACCGCCCAAGGTAACCGCTTTTTCGGCCGAGCCGCAAAGCGGGCCCCGGGCAGGCCAGTTGGGCATTCGTTGGGAAGCCGACGACCGGATGCTTGCCCCGCGGCCCGTAGCGATCTCTTTCGGCACCGGCCGCGACGGGCCGTGGTCGCCGATCGCCTCCGGGCTGGAAAACTCGGGCTATTACACCTGGCGGCCGGGCAGCCGCGTGCCCGGGCGGGTCTTCCTTCGCTTCGAGGTCCGCGACGAGGCGGGAAACGTAGCCATCTCCGTCACTCCCGAGCCGCTCTTGCTCAGCCCGCCGCGACCCGCGCCCCGAATCCGCGAGGTTCGCCCCGCCGACGAGCACGCCCAGTCAGACGGCATTCGCTGACCGACGTGTTGCTCGCCCTAGGGGGCGATGCTATCCTGGGTCGGGAGCCGCTGAAACCGCAAGACTGATACGGAAAACCGCTCATGACTGATTCAGAGACCGGCAAGCGGCAAGACCCCGATGAATTCTTCCAGTCGGTCCGCCGGCGGCTGCGGCAACTGACCGTGGCCGTGGTGCTGATGACCTTGGCCCTGTTTCTAACCTGCGCGGCAGTCTTCGGCTATCTGGTCAACTACTTCAGCCTTGACCCGATACTCTACGGAGGCGTCACCGCCGGAGCGGCGATCCTGGGATTCATTGTCGGCTGGATCACGGGGTTTCTGTGCGGCTGGTTCGCACGGGGCCGACGGTAGCCAAGAGCCGCCCCTCCATGGCGCGGTCGTCCTTTGACGCGAGCTGTCGCAAGCGGCCGCGAGGGTCGGTCATTACTGCTGCGGCGACGAAGATGCCCCGGGCTGCCGCAGCGACGGCGCCGTCTCGCGGCGATCGGCAGTGCGGATGCCGTCTCCCGGCGGTGAGACCGGGCTGGTCGACTTGGTGACTGCGGGCGTTCGGGCGGCAGGTCCGTCGCCGTAGAAGCGAGTGGTCCCCTCGCGGACGACCCGGGCGCCGGCCGGCTCGGAGCGGACCTCGATGCGATAGACGTGGTTCCCCGGCGTCCCCGCCTTGGCCTTGACCTTCAACACGGCGCTCTGGCCGGCGGCCAGCGCGGGGATCGGCTCGAACACCACCTGGCCCGGGCCGATCTTGTGCCGGCCTCCTTCGGCCGAAACCGGCTCAAACCCGTTGGAGAAGTAGGCGAAGACCTCGACGGCCTCGGCGCTGGCGGTCCCGCGGTTCTGCACGCGCACCTGGTACGTGGCGTCGCCCTCCACGGGGACCGGTCCCGAGGGGTCGTCGACCGCCAGCGCGAGGTTGGCGGTCGCTTCCGCCTGCGTGCTGGCGGATGCCGAAGCGGTCAGGTCGCCCTCGGCAGTACACTGCACGTCCAGCCGGCTGGCTCCCGGCGCCGTGATCTGGCAAGTGAGGTTGAGGATGGTTTCGCCCCCGGGCGGGACGGTATCCGGTGCCCACGTCACTTTGCCCCCGTCGGCAGACACGCGCGGGCTCTGCGGGCTGGCGACGTACTTGGCCGACGGCGGCAGCGTCGCCGTCACGCTCGGCTTCATGGCAGGGGCGTTGCCCGGGTTGCTCACGCGAATGCGATACGTCGCCTCCGTCCCGACGAACTGCACCTTGGGCGCGTCGACGTCCACCTTCAGGGCGGCACGGCGAACCACGATCTGCTCGACCAGTTGGGCCCGCAGACCGCCGTCGCCGTGGGCCTCGACGTGAATCGTGAGGTTTCCGGTTTGCCTGGCGGTGAGCTCCACGTCGATGGCCTTCTTCTGTCCGGCGGCGACCATGCCGAACTGGTGGGTTGCCCTGGCCGGCTTGTCGCTCGGGGCGCTCGGCGAGAGGGAGATCGCCACGTTTTCCGCGTCGCCGTTGCCCGTGTTCGAGACCTCCAGCTTGTAGACCTCGGCCTTGCCGTAAAGCACTTCGCGCGGCCCGAGCAGGGCAACCGCGAGCTTGGGTTCCTGGACCTCGATCTGCGCCTGGGAGGAGATCGGCGTAGACTCCCACTTCACGATCAGGTCGAAGGGGCGGCTCTGCCGGGGCACGATCCGCAACAGGAGCCTTTCCCGACCCTTGGCCTCCAGCCGGCCGACGCGCCAGCGGAACGGCCCCGGTTTTTCGCCCGCCTTGGCCGTGCTCGTGGCCCCCACGCTTGCCTCGGCGGCCTTCACGTCGGCCCAATCGGGCAGCTCGACCGTCACCACGAGTTCCTCGGCGGCGATGTCGCCGGTGTTGCGCACGACGACCTCATACGTCGACTCTTTGCCGACCGCGATCCGGCGCGGGCCAATGGTCTCGACGCCGACGATCAGGCTCTGCCTTGCAATGAGAACTCCCTGGCTTTCCGCCGGCTTGGCGGCCCGGCCCACGTCCCCCGGTTGCTGCGCTGCGATGCCGGCACTGCCGGGCGAGCTGTACGGGCCGGTTGTCCTGGCCGGCCCGATCCCCGTGGGGCTGCCGCCGCCCGAACCCTGGCCGTAGATGCCCGGCGACGACGCCGTGGGTGAACGGCCCCCTGTCGCCGAGCCGCTCGCCGGCGGCGCGGCGGCCGGGACTTGGGCTGCCGGCCTTCCCGAGGAACCGGGATGAGGGCTACCCATAGTGGTCGGGGCTGGGGTCCGTTCGAGAACCCCCGATTCCCGGCTTGGCCTGGGCGCCGCGTTCCTCGGCGGGGTCGCGGGCGAGGTCACGGAGTCCGCTGTCGGACCGGGCTTCGCGGCCGACGCCACGGGCGGCTTCTGTGCTTCAGCCACGAGGCCCTGTTGCGCCGGGGCGTCGAATAGCGACTGCCGGAATCCGCTCAGCCGCTCGTGCAGCGGCGCGGCCGCCGGGTCGGTCGTCGTGGGCGCGGCAGTGAATGTCTCCTCCCCGGAGGCCCTGGGTTGTTCCGTCGTCTCGTCGCGGACGAACGCTTGGGCTGCGCTTCCAACGGCGGGATCCCCTTGTCCGCTCGGGCGCTGGGGTGCGCGGGCCACGGCCCGCTGCGGCACCGCGGTTCCCATCTCCGTCCCCCAGGGACTCCCGGCGCGCGAGGGGCGTGGTGCGTCGGCTTCGGGCTCCGAGCGCGATCGCTGGGCAGAGGCCCTGGCGGACTGGCTCTTGGCCTTCTTCCCCTCTCCGGTGGAGGGTGCTCCCCCGAAGATCGACTTTCCGAATTCGTCCAGCCGGTCAAGCAGCGGAAACCCTGTTCCGCTATTGCCGGAGGAGGTTTGCCCTGGCACGAACCGCGGGGTCTGGACCACCAGAAGGGAAACGACGGCGACGAGGACGAGCAGTTTGAGGCGCATGATGCAGCCCTAGCAAGACAAGTCCATAGCAGGATCTCATCTTGCGGTATCGGAAGAAACGATTTTTCGGGTTTAGCCGACTTCGGCAGTTCTCGCGATTATCCGGAAAAGACACGCTGCGGCGATCAGATAGAAGACGCAGTATGCGCTGACTGCGTAGACCTAGAAAGAATGGCCGCGGACCAGTCGAGACCAGATGAGGTTCGGGAAAGCACTCGGAAGGAAGGGGCTATCAGCCTTCAGCTATCAGAGCCTTCAGGTTCGCAAGTGCTTGTGAGATCGCGACTTGAAAACGATGCCCGCCCCGTCTTGCCGGGTATTCCTTGCCGTTCGGAAAACCGGCTGATCGCTGATGGCTGAAAGCTGATGGCTGAAAGCTGACGGCTGAAAGCCATTTCTTCCAGCACACCTTGCCCCTTTTTACAGCTTCTGGCCGAAGTAGCTGCTCAGGGCCCGGATCCGCGACACCAGGTAGCCCATGACTCCCGCTGTGGCCAACATCCCCAGCACGAAGATGACGTGGCGGGTCGGATCCGGACCGAATTGCTCCCGAAGGGCCGGGCGCCAGTGGTAGTAGTCGAACACCAGGAAGCCGTAAGAGGCCAGCGACAGAATGCTCATGAACCAGACAAACCGCACGCGATACCACAACCCCGACACAACGATCAGCAAGGGATACCCAATCACCAGCGGGCTGACCGCGCCGCTGGCAACCAGAAGGACGCTCAGGAGCAGCGCCGAGTCCAACGTGCCCCAGACGAACCGGGCGGGAATCGACCAGCGACGGATCTTCAAGAGCTTCTGGCACAGGACGGCGCTAGCCACCCAGACGGCGAACAACAGCGACATCTTGCCGTGGAAATCCGGATCGACGGTCCCGGCCGCGTAGTTCCTGCCCAGGTCCACAAGGTAGAAGGCGCCCAGCGTTCCCAGCCGGGCAACCAGGGCCGGCTCGCGGCGGATCCAGCTCCAAAGCCGCTGCACGAGGCCGGGCGGCCGGGCCTCCAGGACCTCTCCTTTGAGATAGCGGTCCAAGTCGTCCGCAAACGCCGCGGCCGAGGCGTAGCGTTCGCCGGGCGAGCGGGCCAGGCATTTCAGGCAGATCCGCTCCAGCTCCCTGGGGACCTTGCGGTTGAGTTGCCTGGGAAGCGGCGGCTCGCTCCCCAAGACCTGGAGCAGCGTGTCCAGGGGGCTCGCTTCGCAGAAAGGCGGCCGCCCGGTGAGCAGCTCGTAGAGGATCGTCCCCAGGCTGTACACGTCGCAGGCCGGCCCCACGCGGGCGCTTTGCCCGGCCGCCTGCTCGGGGGCCATGTAGCTGGGCGTGCCCGCGATCACCCCCGTGGCCGTGACGTTCGAGCTCCCGACGAACATCTTGGCCAGCCCGAAGTCGGTCACATAGGGCTCGCCTTCCGTGTCCAGCAGGATGTTCGACGGCTTGAGGTCCCGATGGACCACCCCGTGCTGGTGGAGATGGTGAACGGCCCGGGCGACCTTGATCAAGAGCCGCACGCCGGTCTCCACGTCGAGCGGCCCGAGGGCGAGCCGACCGGCCAGGCTGATCCCTTCCACATACTCCATGGTGAAGAAGTGCTGGCCGTGGGACTGTCCCACCTCGTGGATGTGGACGATGTGGGGATGGCGCAGCCCCGCGGCCGCCCGGGCCTCGTCGCGAAACCGGCGGACGAGCTCCGGGGAGGCGAGATGACTGGCCAGGATCATCTTGATCGCCACCGTGCGGTTCAAGTCCTTCTGTTGCGCCTTGTAGACGACGCCCATGCCGCCGCGGCCGATCTCCCCAAGCAGCTCGTAGGAGCCGAAATCCCGCGGAAACTCCTCCTCCGCCGGTGAAGCCTCGGGAGCCGCGGCACCCGCCGGCTCGTGCAGTCCGGAAGGCGGCGCAAGGCTGTCCAAGGCGTCGAGACACTCCAGGGTGACCGCCAGCTCGGGGCGTGCTCGCAGAATCTCTGCGGGGTCGGGGCGCTCTCCCGCATGGAGCCGATTCACGTAGGCGTCCAGCAGGTTCAGCACGTCGTCGGTCTCCGAAGCATCGGCCATGGGTTGGAATCCATTTATGATTTGACTCGGGTATCAGCTATCAGCTATCAGCTATCAGCTTTCAGCCCCTTTGCACGGCTGCTCAGAGCGATGAGTCTTCCTCACCAAGTATCTCCCGGAGCTTGCGCAGGGCCCGCATCCAGAGCATCTGCACGGCGGGGCGGGAGCGGCCCATCCGCTCGGCCACCTCGTCAAAAGGGAGCCGCTCCAGGTTCCGCAGCAGAATCACCTCCTGATAGTCCGCCGGCAGCTCCGCCAAGGCGGCCGCCACCCGCAATTGCTCGTCCCGTCTCAGGAGCTCCTGGCTGGGGGTGCCCGCGGCTGCGGCCGGTTCCGGGGCTCCGGCCGCCGGGTGCGACTGGTCGGGCCCGCGGATGGGGATCTCGCGGAAAATCCGCCGCTTGGCCGTCCCCCGGTAATGGCGGATGAAATCGGCTGCGTTGTGGGCCAGGATCCGGCGGAGCCAGGCGAGCCACTCCCCTTCGCCTTCTCCCCGAAAGCGGTCGAAATCGCGGTGCGCCTCCAACATCGTCTGCTGCACCAGGTCCGAGGCGTCGACCCGGGCCTTGAGCCAGCTCTCCACCTGCGCCCGGGCGACAAACCCCAGGTAGCTGCGGCACAACTGGAAGAGCCGGTCGCGGCACTGGGAGTTCCCCTGCCGGGCGCCGCGGATCAGCTCGCTGATGTTCAGCTCTTGTGGTTCCGGCATAGTCTTGGACAATGCGATCCGGCTTTCAACGGGGCGCCACGGCGGCCCCCTCCAAAACGGGCTCGAAGCCGAGGGCCTCGATCATCCGGTAGTCTTCTTCCGGAGGCTGGCCCTTGGTGGTCAGGTAATCGCCGACGAAGATCGAGTCGGCCGCGTACAGCCCGAGCGGCTGGAGGCTTCCCAAGTGGAGTTCCCGGCCGGCGGCGATGCGGAGTTCCGCCCGCGGATTGGCCAGGCGAAACAGGGCCAGGACCTTCAGGCAATAGCGGGGATTCAGCCCGGCGGCTGACGCCAGAAGCGCGCCGGGAATGGGGATCAGGAAGTTCACCGGCACGGCTTCTACGCAAAACGCTCCCAGGCGCAAGGCCAGCTCGACCACGTCGGCGTCTTGCTCGCCCATGCCGATGATTCCTCCGGAGCAGATCTCCAGGCCGGCGCTTCGAATCGCACGGAGCGTCTCCAGCCGCTTTTTGTACGCATGGGTGGTGCAGATCTTCGGGTAGAACCGCGCGCTCGTGTTGAGGTTGTGGTTGACGCGGTCTACGCCGCAGGCCTTCAGCCGGGCAGCCTCCTCCGGCGAAAGCAACCCGGGTGAAACGCAGATTCTCAGCTCAAACGCCCGCTTGATCCGCGGCACGACCGCGGTGATCAGATCGAGCTCGCACCGGCCGGGGCTGCGGCCGGAGGTGACGATGCAGTAGGTCCCGGCGCGACGCTCGGCGGCCAACCGGGCCCCCTCCAGGATCTCCTCGGGCGAGACGAGCTCGTACCGCGGGATCTCGGCCGCGGAAACGCAAGACTGGGAACAATAGGCGCAATCCTCGCCGCAGCAGCCGCTCTTGGCGTTGATCAGGAAGTTCAAGTGAACCCGGTTGCCGAACCACCGGTGGCGCACCCGGTAGGCCGCCGCCAGCAGGTCGAGGAGTTCCGCGTCGGCAGACTGCAAGACCGCCAGACCCTCCGCGGTGGACAGGGTATGTCCCTCCAGCACGCCTTGGGCCAGGTCGTGCCAGCCAGTGGGGGCGCGGTCGGTGGCGGAAAACGTAGCTTCCATCGATCTTCGCAGGAAGAACCACACTCCGGCACGAGAGACAGCGTGGGGCTCGCCTCACTCGACTCGCCCAACCGGGCTCCCAGGCGGCTCGGCAGGAGCCTCGCCCTCCCGGAATCGTGCAACTCCCTTGGGAGTCTATCGTAACACGCCGGGCAAGGCTTTCCAACCGGCCGAAAACCTGCCAAGAAAGGGAAACCGCCGGGCGATGCCGGCGGTTGGCTCCTGCCGGGTTGGGTTTCTTCCCCGGCCGCAGCAGCGGGAAACGGCCGAGGGCCGCTTTGCCGCATGGCACTCTTTTCCATCGAACCGAATCGTAGCCCTCTTGCCCTGCGGCTGCCGCCGTTGCGGCCGCCGCACGTTTTCAGATGTCTCTCCAGTTTCCTACTACCGTGAGGAGGAAATCGAGCGGCGGGACCACGTGCTTCGTATCGTCGCCCGCGCTCCGGATGGCCGTTACCCGCCCGAAGTCCTGCACCCTCAAGGCAAAGGCGATGTCGAACCGATTCAGCGTGGCCCAGTTCTGCTCCGCCGCGAGCGCGTCGGCCAGCGCCGAATCCCGCAGCGTCGCCGAATCGTCGCCGCCGTTTCCGTAGGCGAAGACCTGGTCGAAGGCGTTGGCCCGGTTGTAGAACCCGCGGGCGCTGTTGATGAGATAGGCGTAGTCCGGCCGGCCCTCGAAGGTGTCGTTGCCCGAGGAACCAAAGAGGTAGGCGATGTCGGTCCCCTGGGTGGCGAAGGCGTAGACGTAGCGGAAGTTGTTGACCTTGTTGTCGAAGCTCGTGGGATTGCCGGCGTCGTTCTTGAGCTCGGCCCAGGCCTTCTCGTAGGCGGTGAAGTTGTCGTTGCCGAGAGAGTCGTAAAACCGGGCGATGTCGGAGCCGCCGTTCTTGGAGGTGACCTCCACCTTGTCGAACCCGGTGGCCCGGTTGACGTAGAACGGATTGACCGGGGAAGCGTAGGCGAACAGCACGCCGTAGCCCGGGTTGCCGACGAAGCTGTCGGTCCCGGCGGAGTCCTCGAGCTTTGCCACGTCGCTGCCGCCGGTGGCAAAGGCGTTGACATAGCGGAAGTTGTTGGCCTGGGCGAAGACGCCGATCCCCGAGAGCGTGGCCCGGGTCGGGGTGGCCGTGAACAGCTCGTTCCCGGTGGCCGAATCGGTCATCTTGGCCAGGTCCGACCCCGCGGCCGAGGTGGCCACGTAGGTGTCGAAGCCCTGTGCCGAGTTGTAGTACGAGCGATCGACTGTGGCGCCGGCGGGCCGGTACTTGCCGGTCATGTTGCCGGAGGCCGGATTCGTGGTGAACGTGTCGCTCCCCGGGGAATCGTAGAACGCCGCGGCGTCGGTGCCGTCCTGGAGGGCAGTCGCAAAGACGTAGCGGAAGTCGTTGGCCCGGTTGGAGAACGTCGTTCCGTTGGTCAGCACGGCCGAGGCGGGATAGGCGGTGAACGTGTCGTCGCCCGGAGAGTCGGTCAACCTGGCGACGTCCTGCCCGCCGGGCGTGGCGTTGGCGATCACGCTCGGGAAGTTGTTGGCCCGCAGCGAAAGGCCGGGGCCGCTCAAGATGGCGGCGGTCGGGGAGGCGACCAAGGTGTCGATGCCCGGACCGTCGTGCAGCGTGGCCTGGTCGTTGCCGCCGCCGCTGGTGGCGGTGAGGAACTCCACGTTGATCGACGACGCGCCGTAGCGGACGCCGGCAAACGTGCCGTGGTCTTGCCACAGATCGGCGGTCTCGTTGCCGGGATCTCCCGTGTAGAACACCCGGTCGCCGAGCACGTGGGGACCACCGTCGAAGGTGAAGGTGTCGACGTCGGCGGGGTCGAACTTGTAGACGATCCCGTTGAGCGAAACCACGTACTTGGGCCCCGCCCAGAACCGGTAAATGTCGTCCAGGTCGGAGCCCGTGGCGTCCACGTTCGGCCCCGTGACCCGGACGTTGTCCTCGATCGTCACGGCGTAGTCTTCCACCTCGCCGTTCATCACGGTGCCGGTGTAGGAGATCGGGTCGGCAGTCGTCCGGTAGCGGAACCGGGCATAGGCGGTGCCCACGTGGATGTCGCGAGGGACCCTGAAGGTGAGCACGTTCGGGCCGGCCGTCACGGGCGTGCTGACGAAGAGGTGGTCCGTCTGCGGCTGGCTCCAGCGGTCCAGCCAGTCGTCCCACCGGCCGTCGCCGTTCAGATCGATCCAGCCGTCGAGATACCCGTCGACCGAGGCGGTGACGGTGATCTGGGCGAGCATGTCGCGCACAAGCGGCGTATCGAACGTCACCCCGTCCTCGTCATCCGTGCCGCGGCTATCGTCGCCGTTGGCCTGGGCGGTGGGCTGGCCGTTCAGCTCGGTATCCACGCGGGAGCCGAGATAGACGCCCGAGACCACCGCGTGACGGGCGCCGTTATTGGCCAGGAGCGTGGGATAGGTCGGGTCCGGCGCGTCGCCGTAGTCCAGCGGCCCGTCGTCGTTGAGGATCGCAATCCTCGCCTGGGTGTCGTCGATGACGGCCAGCGCGGGCGAGCTCAGATTGAGGAAGAAGTACTCGTCGGGCTCCAGGCGGGTGTCGCCGTTGATCACCAAGGTGACGGTTCCGGTGACCTCCGGAGGGGACTGCACGGCACGGATCACTTCGTAGCTGCCGTTCTGGAACCGCCTCCAGACGACCAACTGGTCGGAGACCTGGGGGTCGCCGTCGAAGACCGCGTTGTTGCTGATGTTCTCGGGGAGGCGGCTTCCGCCGATTTCGTAGTAGTACACCTCCCAATCGTTGCCGTCGAAGGTGTGCCAGACGACCCGGTTGCCGGCGATCTGCGGCGTCTCGTGGAAGTAGGCGCTCCCCGAGATGCTCCTGCCGGTACCGCCCTTCGACAGGTCGTAGGCCATGATGCTCGACCGCGTGCCGTCGCTGGCCTGCCACACGAGATTCCCGCCGGAGACCTGCGGATCGGTGTCTTGCAGGTTGTTGGCCGTAATCCGCGTCCTGGTGGCCTGAGCGACGCGGTAGACGTCGATCTCGTAGTCGGTACCGTCGTACGCCTGCCAGACAACGTTCCAGACGACGCTCGGGCCGCTCGCGTAGCTGGTGATCTGCGGCCGCCGGTCGTCCGCGCTGTTGTTGGTCAACTGCTTGGCCGGAGAGGGCGTGCCGTTGGGGAGGAAGGTCCCGTCCCAGAGGAAGATCTCGGAATCGGTGGAGTCCGAGCCGCTCCAAACCGCGTACTGGCCGGAAACCCGCGGCTCGATGTTGTCGAAGCCGTCGTTGGAAATCTTCACCGGGCCCGTGCCGGAAACCAGATCGTAGGCGAAGATCGACCCTCGAGCTCCCGTCCCGCCCCACCAGACCACGAAGCGGTCGGAGAGCTCGGGACTCTGGTCGTCGTAGCTGTTGTTGGTCAGCCGGGTGAGGACCCCGCTATTGACGTTGTAGCGGAAGATCTCGTAATCGTTGCCGTCGTTGGCCTTTCCGGCCCAGACCACGTTTGACCCGTAGATCCTGGCAAAGCGGTTGTTCAGGCTCGAGTCGCTGATCTGCCTCGTGACGCCGGTGCTCTCGTCGTAGAGGTAGATGTCCGTATCGTTGCCCGAGTTGCTTTCGTAGACCACCATGTCGCCCCAGACGGAGTAGTTGTAGTTGTTGGTGGCGTTGCGGGTCAGCGCCTTGGTGTCCCACTTCCCGAAGGGAGTGCCTTGGGGCGTGAAGCTGAACGTGTCGGAAGAGGGCCGGTAATCGTTGTCGCCGGTGGTGGCCGTGCCGTCGGCGGTGGAGTAGTTGACCGTCACCGGCCCGCCGAAGGAGTCGGCGAAGTGCAGGGTCACGTTGACCTGGGTTTCTCCCTGGTTGCCCTCCACCACCTGTATGTCGGACACGGTGATGTGGGCCATCTTGTAGTTGCCGTAGTTGACGTCGGTGATGTCTTCGCCGGCGTCCAGGTCCACGTGGCCCAGCTCAACCAGCGGGGTGGCAGCCGGCTTCCGGAACATGACCTGTTGCGGACCGGTCAGGGCGACGACGTCCGTCGACGCCGCGGCGGTAACGTCCGGGCCGGAGCCGGTGCGCGCGGTGTTGATCGCGTCGGCAATGGCCGTGGCCACGTCGTCGGGCGCATCGGTCGGACTGAAGAGGATGGGGATTCTGCCGGGGCCGACGCCGCCGCCGCCGATCAGCCGCTCGAACTCGAAGACCGCCGTGGTGGTCCCGTCGCTCAGAGAGAAGATCTGCCCGTCGGTAAGTTGCACACCGCCCGGAGCCCGGAGCCCGGCATGGGCCATCCGGCTGTCTTCCGCGTAATACGGATACGTTTGGACCGAATCCTTCTGCGCGGGGCTCTGCCAGTGATCGGGGATCACTTCGCGGACCTCGTAGGGCCCGGGCAGGAGCTTGTCGAAGATGTAGTAACCGGTCTCGTTCACCCCGGGCGTGCTGGGATCGTCGGAGCGGGTGAGCCGGGTCGGCTCGCCGTCGTCCAAGCGGCCGTTGTTGTTCAGGTCGAGGTAGAGGGTCACGCCGGCCAGCCCCGGTTCTGCGCCGCCCGGCGCGCCGGTGCCGGGATCGAAGCGGAAGGTATACTGCCCGGCGGCCAACAGCGCGGTCAGATCGGCTTGGCTCTTCGGGCGGCCGACGCTCAGGTAGTTCACCTGGTTGCCGGCGTCGAACCCGATCTGGGCCCCGGTGCCGCCGAAGCCGTTCTGACCGTCGATGTCGCCGGTGGTCCAGTGCATGTCGTGATAGAAGAAGCCGACGAGGTCCCCGCCGGGGTCGTCCTCGACGTACAGCGTGAAGCTGTCGCGGTAATTGCGGTTCGCCGGGTCGAGCCGGTCGAAGTAACCCACGTTGACCCAATCGACCTGGATGAACGGATTGTTGCGGCTGCTCGTGCCGCGGGCGAGGCGCACTTCGCCGCCGCCGTTGCGCGTGTCCACGTCCGCCCAGAACGGGGCCACGATCGGCGTGCTCTGCGGGAAGCCCGCCGGAATGTAGTTCGGCAGCGCCGCCTGGAACGTGATGTTCCCGTTGTTGTTCACGTAGAACTGCTGGTAGACGTTGCCGTAGAACTCGAAGTCGAACCCGAAGTTCTCAAGCGCCGAGGGGAAATCGTCCTCCGGCGGCAGGACGATCGGACCGGGCGCCGCCAGCACGATCGGCGGAATCACGCCGGAGATGTTCGTGTCCCACTGGCCGTTCGCGTTCAGATCGTTGAACTTGCGGCCGCTGATCGAGGCGTCGCCGACGACGATCTGGACCTGGTAGTCCTCGACCTCGCCGACGGGCGCCGGCCCGGTGTCCGGACCCTGGAAGTTGAGAGTCGGGATCAGCGTCTCGGCAAAGCGGAAGCGCGCAAACGTCGTGACCGCGTTCAGGTCCTTGGGGACGTAGAAGCTCACCGTGTTCAAACCGGCCGCCAAAGGCTTGTTGAACGTCGTGGTGCTGCCGCTCTCGAAGAAGGCGAGGTGCTCGCCCAGGTCGGCCCAGTCGCCGTCGCCGTTGAAATCGACCCACCCGCTCAGGTACCCCGCCGCGGAGGCCGTCACCTCGATCTGGGCGATCCGGTCCGGAACCAGGCGGTTCTCAAAGGGAAGCGGATCGCCGGGAATCGAGATGTCCTTGACAAACCGGATGCCGTCCTCGTCATCGACGCCGCTGATGTCGTCGCCGGTGGCGGTGCCGTTGGGTTGGCCGTCCGGCTCGTAATCCGCCATCGTGCCGAGGTAGTGCAAGAAATCGACCTGGTGCCGGGCCCCGTGGTTCGATTTCAGCGTCGGGTAACCGGGAAGGTTGGGGTCGTCGGGAGCATCGCCCCAGTCAATGGGGGTGTCGATGACCAACACCCGGTAATCCTCCACCTCGCCGTCCTTGGCCAAACCCGTGGGCAATAGGACGTCGTTGGCGTCGCTGGCCAGGCGGAAGCGGGCAAAGGTGTAGAAGTTGACGTTAATGGCCGTCGGCACCTGGAAAAAGAGCTGGCTGTTGCCGGGTTGGAGGGGCCCGGCCAACGGCACGGTGAGGTTCCGGTCGGTGTAGAACGCGATCTTATCGGCCGGCGTCCACGCGCCGTCGGCGCCGAAGTCGATCCAGGCCGCGAGGTACCCGCCGGGGCCGGAGGCATTGACGGTGATCTGCACCGTCGCCCCCGGCGTCAGCGGGCTGGTGGCGTAGAACGTGACGCCGTCGTCGAAGGCATCCGCATCGGCCATCGGGCTCGGCTGTCCGTCGGTGTCCGCATTGACGCCGGCGCCCAGGTGCGCCTTGGTCGGATCCGCCTGGTGGCTGGCGCCGTTGTCGCTCAACAGGGTCGGATACGGGGCCGGGGCGTCGCCGAAATCCTCGAAGTACTTGACCACGCGGAGGCGGTAGTCTTCCACTTCGCCGCTGTCGGCCTCGCCGGCCGGCGCCAGGCCGCCGCTTCGACTCAACCGGAAGCGGGCATACGTGTATCCGGCCTTCGCGCCTAACGCCTCGTTGGGCACGGTGAAGCTGAGCGCGTTCAGCCCGCCGTCCACCGACCGGCTGGCGAAGATCTGCTCGCCCGGATCATTCCAATCGCCGTCGCCGGTGAAATCGATCCAGGCATCGAGCCTGCCGAGGCCCGCTCCCACGCCGGACACGGTGACGTTCACGCCGACGGTGGAGTCCATCAGAAGCGGGCTCAAGAAGACCACGCCGTCGTCGAATTGATCGCCGCTGCCGGGCAGGCCGGGATCGAAGAGCTTCGCGTTCGGCTCGCCGTTGACGCCGGTCCCCAAGTAGAACCCGGGAACGCCGGGGAGATCCGGGAAGATGATGTGCCGGGCCCCGTCGTGTTCCAGGAGCGTCGGGTAAAGCGGATCGGGGGCGTCGCCGAAGTCCAGCGCCGACAGCACCACCGTGAAGAACGTCGTGCCGTCCACGCGGTTCGGTTGCACCGAGTTGTTGGCCAGATCGCGGATCTGGGTGGTCAGCTCGATCGTGTAGGTGCTGCTTTGCGCCCACACGCCTGCCGCCGGGTAGAGGGTGATAATGTCGTTGGTGGCGTTGTAGGCGAAGAAGTAGTCCAGGTCGAGCGTCAGCGGGACGCCGTCCTTCTTGAGCACCACAGCCGAGCCGGTCACCGAGCTGTCGGCGATCCCGACGCCGCCCGCGTCCTGCAGTTGGACGGCGAACTGGGTCAAGAGCGCCCCGACCAAGAGCACGTCGTTGGCGTTCCGGTTGCGGTCGACCATGGCCGGGTCGTTGTCCAGCGGGTCGATCAAGATCGCCGTCGGTCCGAGGAAATCCACCCGGTCGATGGCCCCGCGGTCCTTGAAGATGTTGCCGCCCATGCCGCTCGGCGGCGCCACGTTGGGATCGTCGGTCCGCAACTGGCCGTAGAGGTCCCGGTCCGGGGCAAGGATCGGAGAAGCCGGAATCCCCAGCGGATTGCGCACCGTCACCAGCGCCGGCCGATCGGCCAGGCTGTTCAACGAGCTGTCGATGGCCACGGAGCCGATGTCGGGGTAGAAATTCCCGTTCGCCGCGTCGACGAACAACGGGGCGGTGGGACTTGCCAGCAAGGCGAAGTCGCCCAGCGCGGTGCCCACGACGTTGGTCCGGTTGTTCTGGTACAGCGTCGTGCCGACCGTGGTGCCTCTCTGCGAAGAGCTGGCATCCACGCGGATGCCGATATCGAGGCCGGCCACGATGTTGTTGAGGATCGTCGGGCTGGCGTTCTGGTCCACCTCGATGCCCACGCCCCGGCCGGTGCCGGCCGCGCCGAAGATCGTGTTGTTGACGATCCGCCCGAACGGCACCGCGGCGAGCGGAGTGCCGGCAGGGTTCGGATCCCCGCTGAAGTGGATTCCGCCGGAGCTGTTGTAGGCGATCACGTTGTTCTGGAGCATGATCCCGGGCACGAGCCGCTGGGAGTTGATCTCCCGCAACGGCAGCGCCGAGGCGGGATGCGCCCAACTGGCGCTCGAATCCCGCGAGCTGGCATCGACCACGATCCCGTAGTTGAGCGAGTGCGTGATGCGGTTGGAATCGAGGATGATCTGCCCTTGGTCGCGGGGGTGATTCTCGTCGCCGCGGGCCATCGGAATCACCCGCACGCCGGTCGTGGAGCCGGCATAGTTGTCGCCGAACGCCAGCACCCTTTGTGCGCTCCCCGGCGAGCCGGTGTTGGGATCGAAGCGGAAGGTATACTGCCCGACGGCCAATAGTGTGGTCAGATCGGCTTGGCTCTTCGGGCGGCCGACGCTCAGGTAGCTCACCTGGTTGCCGGCATCGAACCCGATCTGGGCCCCAGTACCCCCAAAGCCGCCCTGACCGTCGATGTCGCCCGTGGTCCAGTGCATGTCGTGATAGAAGAAACCGACGAGATCCCCGCCGGGGTCGTCCTCGACGTACAGCGTGAAGCTGTCGCGGTAATCGCGGTTTGTCGGGTCGAGGCGGTCGTAGTAGCCTACGTTGACCCAGTCGATCTGCACGAACGGGTTGTTGCGGCTGCTCGTGCCGCGGGCGAGGCGGACTTCGCCGCCCCCGTTGCGCGTGTCGACGTCGGCCCAGAACGGGGCCACGATCGGCGTGCCCTGCGGGAAACCCGCCGGAATGTAGTTCGGAAGCGCCCCCTGGAACGTGATGTTCCCGTTGTTGTTCACGTAGAACTGCTGGTAGACGTTGCCGTAGAACTCGAAGTTGAACCCGAAGTTCTCAAGCGCCGAGGGAGCATCATCCTGCGGCGGCAGGACGATCGGGCCGGGCGCCGCCAGCACGATCGGCGGAACCGCGCCGGCGACGTTCCACAAGGCGTCGAAATCGACCCACTTGGCGCCGAACAAGTTGACGCGGTTGCTGCCGCTGCCGCTCGCCATGCCCGTGGTGATCGAGGAGGCCGTCACCTTGATGGTCCTCACGCTATTGATCGCCTGGACCACCTTGTCGGCCATCTGCGCGGCGGTCTCCCGGCCGTTGAAGTAGACCGGGATCCCGTCGGTCGGGTCACCGGGGCGAATCCGGCTTGGATCGAGGAAGCGGAACCTCTGCTTGTTCACCCCGTCGCCGACCCAGAACGAGCCCCCTTGCGCGATCTCCATCGCGTCAGGGATCTGGAGGGTCAACGCCTTCGTGTACCGGTCATTCGTGTCGAAAGCGCTGTAGAGCGCCAAGAGCGGCCCGACCGGCGTCGGCACCCAGGTGCCGTAGTCCTGAGAGCGCCGGACCTCCATCTGATAATACCCCTCGACGATCGCTTGCCCGGGATTCTGGGCCGCAAACGTGGTCTCCGGCGTAGACGCGGTGACCATTTCCCCGCGTTCCGCAAAGCCGATGATGATGTCGTCGATGTAGAAGCCTTCGAAGTGGTTGCTCTGGCCGCGGTGGAAGTCGCGGTAACGGTCCCCCAGCTCGAAACCCCCCAGCTTGTTGGGCGGATCGTCGCCCACCAAGAACTCCGAGTATCCAAACGGGGCCAGGCCGGTCGAAGGCAGCGGGCCGACCGCAGGCAGCGTGGAGGTGACGCGGTGCCCGATCATGTGAACCAGGCTGTCGTCCTGCTTCGAGGCGGTGCCGGCAAACGGCTGCCCCAGCGCGGCATTGCCCGCGTCGAAATAGACCGGGTTGGGATAGTTCGGGTCGGTCAGCGAGTCGCCCGTGAGACGCACGTAGGCGTTGCCGCCTTGCATCTCGGCGAGCGCCGAAATCTCCAGGGGCGGCGTCAGGACGGTGGTGTGGGCGATGTTGACCGCGCTGGCGATCGCCTGGGCGATCTGGAGCTCGCTCATCGCGCTGTTGTACGTAACGGCCACGTTCCCCGCTGCCACGCCCGGAGGCCACGCCGCCGTATTGTCGAACTCGAAAGTCACCGTCTGGTAACGGTCGGCAATGGTGAAGGTCTGGCCGTCGGCGTAGTCCTGGCCCGACAGAGTCTGCACCATCTCCACGCTCAAGGTGGGACGGATGTTCGGGTTGGTGAACCGCTGGTCGAGCGCCAGCCAGACGGCCTTGGCGATCTCGGCGTCGGTCATGTTGCCGCGGACGCGAATCGGCACCGCCCCGGCAGCCCAGGTCGGATACTGATCGGCCGCTGCGTTGTTCGTCACCCGTTGAAGGGAACCCGACCCGTCGGCGTTGACCGTGTAGATCTCCCAGTTCCCGTTGCGGTTCGTGGCGAAGGCGATCTTCTTGCCGTCGCGGCTGAACGCCGGAGAACGATTGTCGCCTGCATTCTGGGTCAGGCGCAGCTCAGATGACGTAATCAGGTCCTTGACAAAAACGTCGTACGTCCCATTGGGATTGCGGCGGGCAAACGTGACCTTCTGCCCGGTCGGATCGAAGGAGGGCTCCCTCTCGTCCGCCGGGTCGGTGGTCAGTTGGATCTGGTTGGCCGGGTTGGACGCATCGACGGTGTACAGGTCATATTGGCTCCCGTTCCGATCCGATGCAAAGACGACCGTCGTGCCGGTCAGGGCGAACGCCGGGTCTTGGCTGTTGTCGGCGCCTCCGGGGGTGAGCAAGGTCTGCGGGTTCCCGGTGGCGGAGTCCATGGCGTAAACGTCCCACGTCCCGTTGCGGCTGGACTGGAATGCAATCAGCGTCCCTTCCCTATTGAACGTGGGGTGGCGGTCGTCGGCGGCGTTCCAGCTCAGCCGGGTCGCCGTGCCGCCGGTGGCGGGCATCACGAAGATCTCGTTGTCGCCCGTGCGGTTGGTCGTGAACGCGATCCGGCTGCCGTCGACGCTGACGACCGGCTCGAAATCGCTGGCGGCGTTGTTGCTCAGATTCTGCGGCGTGCCGGTCCCGTCGGCGTTGACGATGTAAATGTCGTTGTTGCCGCCGCGGTTGGAAGTGAACACGATGCGGCCGAAGCTCAATACGCCCGGGGCGTCCCCCTCGACGGTGACCGCGCGGACGGGGCTCTGGGTCACCAGGGTCGCGCGGTTGAGGAAGACGCGTTCCGGGTGGACCTGGTCCATCACCGCCGTCAGCCAGGGGCCAAAGGCCGCATTGACCTCGGCGACAATCTTCTGCGCGACCTCGTAGGTCGTGTCCGAGTCGCTGATGTCGATCGGCCGATTCGAGCCCGACACGCCGCCGGTCTTGTTGAACTCGAAGGTGATCGGGGGCGAAGCCGCGCGCTCGTCGCGGAGCGTGAACGTCTCGCCGTCCGCGATGGCGTGCCCCGCCACGTTGGGAACGATCAGGGCATAGCCCATGTCGAACTCGAACGGCACGCCGCTGGTCGGGTCGGTCGGGTTGCCGTCGACCATGAAATAGTTGGCGTCCCGCAGCTCGTTGCCGGGGACGGCGCGCAGGTACGCGCCGCCCAGGGTGACCCGGCCGATTTCCATGTCGCTGGCGGTGCTGAAATCGAATCGCAGCTTGAGATTCTCTCCACCGGCGAATCCGCTCAGATCGATGTGCGCCTGCCGCCAGAAGCCGGTGTTGTCCAACAGCTCCTGGCCGCCGTGCCCGCCGACCTCGTTGGCGATGTCCGGGTCGTCCATGTCGGTGTTCGTGGCGACCAGGTGCCAATTGGCCCCGTCGGCAGAGACATAGGCGCGGACGCCGTCCCAGCTCGTCGAGTTCTCGGTCTGGGCCCAGTAATTGAAATAGAGGGTCGGCTTATCGGCCGGTTGGTAACCCTTCAGGCTGAACGCCTCGGTCGTGAGAGTGCCGTGGCCGCCGCCGGGCATGTCGTAGGTATAGAACATGTTGGCGCTGCGGTCGATGTAGTTCGACGCGCCCGGCTGGTTGGAAATCGTCGTGCCGGGACGAGGGTCTTCGAGGCCGAAGTAGAAGCTCGTCCCGCCCGCCACGGGATACCACGGATCGCGGCGGCTCATGTCCAGGGTCTGCTCGATGCCGTGGCCGCGGTCTTCGGGTGCGCCGCCCGCCCACCAATCGCTTCCGCGGCGGTTGGTGACGTGCCAGAGGTTGTAGTCGATGTTCGAAAACGCCAGGCCCGTTGCGCCGCCGATGGGGAGGGAGACGCTGGTCTGTCCGTTGAGGAACAGCGGCTGGAACATGCCCTTGGTGTCGAAGGCGTACATCGTGCCGCCGGAGTCGGTGGCGAAGAGCATCTTCGCATACCTGCCGTCCTCGACGTTCTCCGGCCCGGCCGAGAGGCCGCTGAACCGGATCGGCCGGTTGCCGGCGTCCTTGAGGTTGGCGATGTAGTTCAGTCTCGGCCCGCCCCCGGTGCGCGCGATGTACTTGGGCGCCTGCGGCGGATCGATGCCCACGAAACCCCAGTCCCACGCACCGGGACCGCCCGAGAGGTCCAGCGGACTACCCGAGGAGTCGCTGATCCAGTAGAAGTCGCCGTTTTCGGCGACGGCGTAGAGGACCCCCTCGATATACGCCAGGCCGGAGATATTGGCCACCTTGCCGGAATCGTCCGTGAGCCGGGCCATGTTCAGCCCGTCGTACCGCGAGCGGTAGATCTCGTACTGGCCGTCGCGGTTGGTGGCCCAGGTGAGCCAGACGCCGTCCTGGCTCATCGCGGGAGTGATGTCCTCGCCGCCCAAGTCCAGGATGACGGCCGCCTCCGTGGTCTCCGGCTGCGCGGCGGTCGGGTCCAACTCGTAGACGTCCCAGTCGATCGAGCGGAACTTCTGATAGACCACCCGCTCCTGGCCGGTCTGCGTGTTGAAGGTCCACACCGGCGCGCGGTCGTTGATGCCGTCGTTCCGCGTCAGGTACTGCGCCACGACGGGGCCGGGGCTGAGGCGCGTGTAGGTGCCCAGTGCGGTATAGACCGGGAGATTGACAATCTCGTAATCGCCTTGCGGGTTGGCGGTGCTTTCGACCTGGTTGCTGGAGTAGAGGTAGCGAATGTCGTGGACGACGGGATCGGGGTTCGCGTCCAGACTGAACGACGGCGTGATGTCCTGGGCGGTGTTCCGCGTCACCTGGACCAGGTTCCCCCCGGCGACCGTCACCGGCAAGGTCAAGCCGTCGTTGACCGCGAAGATCTCGGAATCGCCCGTCGGGTTGTCCGTGAAATCCATGCGGGTCGACGAGAAGGTGATCCGGTACGTGGCGAGCACCGGGTCCGGGTCGATGTCGGGGCTGAACTTGGGGGTCTCCTCCGTACCGCCCTCGCTGGTCAGGCGCCTCGCCGGATTCCCCGGGCCTTCCGGAATCGGGGTTACGGCGTCGAAGGCCATGACGTAGACCTTGGTCTGGCCGCTGCGGTCGGAGGTGAAGATCAGCTTCTTGCCGTCGGCGCTGACGTGGGGCGACCGCTCATCGAAGTCGTTGTCGGTCAGTTGGATGACGTTGGAGCCGTCGAAATCCATGGTGTAGAGTTCGTAATCGCCGTCGCGCTCGGAGGCGAAGACGATCCGGGGGGTCATCACTCCATTGATCGTCAGCCGCGTCTGCACGGCGCCGTTGAGGTCCGTGCGGTAAAGCTCAAACTGCCCGTCGCGGTTGGTGGCGAACACCAGGCCGTTGCCGTCCGGCTGGAAGCTCGGCGTCTGGTCGTCGGCCGGAGGGCTGCTGACTCCCACGCGGATCTCGCCGCCGGCGGTCGGGTCCAGCTTGTACAGGTCCCAGCCGGTCGGACGTCCGTTGAATTTCTGGTAAACGATCCACTCCCGCACCGTTGTGGACGGATCCACGTTCCGCGCCCACACCGGACCGATGTCTTGAATCGAGTCGTTCCGCGTGAGGAAGTTGGCGTCTGGGACCGCGCCCACCAGGCTGCTCGTGGCCGGCAGCCAGACGATCTCGTAGTCGCCCTGGGGATTGACGTCAGAATCCACCTGCCGCGTCGCGAAGAGAATCCGCACGTCGGTGAGGTTCCGCAGCGGGCTGCGGTCGGGGCTGAAGGACGGCGTGACGTCCGACACGCCGTTCTGCGTCACCTGCGTGGTTTGCAGGACATTGCCCGACGCGTCGAGATCCATCCGGAACACCTCGAAATCCCGGCTGGGGTTATTGAGCACATCGAAGCGATTGGAGGACCAGGTGATGCTGTACTTAGCCCCGGGCACCGTTGTAGCGCCAGGGAGGTAAAGCTCCTGGCTGAACTTCGGGTTCTGGTCGTTGGCCGGATAATTGGGCAGGTCGACCGTGAGCCGCCGCGCCGGGTTCGTGGAGGGGTCCTCCGGCGCGAGATTCATCACGTAGAGTTCCGATTTCCCGTCGCTGGGGCTCCCGTCGTTCCAAGCGCGGCCCGAGGCGAAGACCAGCTTCAGGCCGTCCGGGCTCACGTCCGGCGTCCGCTCGTCGTAGGAATTGCGGGTGAGCTGGACCAGATTGACCAAACCGCCCGAGGGGTTCTCCTCCCCCATGTAGAGCTCGTAGTCGCCCTCCGGGTTGTTGAACCCAAGCGACGGGTCATGGACCTGCGAGGCGAAGACGACTCGCCGGGGCCCCGAGAAGTCGGTCTGGGTGACCCGCGTTTGCGCGCTGCCGGCGAGATTCGTGCGGTAGATCTCGAAATGCCCGTCGCGGTCCGTGGCGAAGGCGATCTGCGTGCCGTCCGCGCGGACCGCCGGCGTGAGCTCGTCGCCGACGCCCGAGACGATCTCGGTCTCCGTGGCCGGCGGGTTGGCCGCAGCGGGATCCAATTGCCAGAGGTCCCAGCCGACCGCCGCCGCGGCGCTCTTCTGGTAGGCTACGAACTGCCCGACGCCGGCCGAGGCCCACACCGGGGCATAGTCGTCCACCACGTTGTCCGTGAGGAGCGAAGCCGGATTGGGAGCCAGGGTGGCGTTGCTCGGCAGTTGGGCGATTTCGTAGTCGCCCTCCGGGTTGTTGGTGGGGTTAGAGCCCCAGGTCTGGTTCGAGGCGTAGACGATCGAAGACCCGTCGTAGCTGAATGCCGGGGTGATGTCGCTGGCGCCGTTGTTCTGCGTGACTTGCACCGCCGGCCCAGGAACATTCGCCGCATCCACGCTCATCACGAACACCTCGAAGTCGCCCTCGGGGTTGTCCGCAACGACTCGGTTTGACGACCAGGCAATGGTGTACGGCGCGCCGGCGCTCGGCTTGAACTTCGGGGAGAAGTCGCTGGCGGCGTTGGTCGTCAGTCTCACCTGAGTGGCGGGCGCTGCCAGGTTCATGAGATAGACTTCCGAGTTCCCATCGCGGTCCGACGTGAACACGACCTTCGCTCCGTCGGAGCTGACGTGCGGCGACCGCTCGCTAAAGCTGTTGTCCGTAAGCCGCACGAGATCCGTAAAGCCGCTGCTCGAGGCGTTGGGTAGCGCACGGTAAAGCTCATAGTCCCCGTCGGGGTTGGAGTTGAGGCCTCCGAAGTCGTAGTTCGAGGCGAAGACGATGTAGTCCTTGTAGGGACCCGCAGGGACGTAGGCCGGGTCGAAATTGTCGTTGAGCCCCTGGGGCACGTAGACGGGGTCGACGTCGTCGCTGGGGGTGGGCACGAAGACCGAATCGACGTCGGCCGAGGCCGGTGGCTCCAACTGGCCCAGCGGGATGATGTCGCTGGTGACGCGCGGGCCGCCCGTGGTCCCCGGGCGCTGCACGCCCTGGCCCGATGCGTTCAGGACGTAGACCAGGTTCTGCCAGTACTGGACGCCGTAGCCTTGGTACTGGACGTCGCCGATCGCGACCGTGTAGCGGCTGGTCGTGTCGGTGTAGGGGTCGAAGGCGAAGGCCTTGAACTGGATCCCGCCCGGGACCTGGCCCGGCGGATCGCCAAGATTGCATGCTGCCTGGGCGTTCCTCGGGTCCACTTCGCCGGCGTTGATGCCGTCGGGGTTCCCTCCCACGGAGATCTGCGCCCCGGTTCCAGGATTGTACAGGGTGGCGGCGTTTCCCGTATCGTGCCAGACCATCTGCGCTTCCTGGAGGGTATTGATGATCCAACTCATCGACATCAGGCGACCGTCGTTGCTCATCGCCAGGTCCTGGTAAGTCCGCGGCGGCACTCCGGGGAGGCGGGGCGCGCCGCGGCCGGTGACGTCGGTCATTTCGGCGCCGGTGAACGGGTTGACGGTGAACAGGTCCGAGCCGTTGGTCGCGTAAAGGATCACGTCGCCGAGGTTGAAATCGTCGGCGTACAAGTTCAGCTCAGTCGGCGTCTGGCCGTTGAACATCGGGCCCTGCGCGTCCACGGCGAGCGCCGAGCCGTTCTGCGAGCCGACGTGGTCTTCCGCGATGCGCTGAAGCGAATTGACCGGCTCCCTCCGCAGGAGCGGTTGATAGAGCGGTGAGCTGGGGTCCGCCAGCACCGCCGGGAGCTGGCCCCGCGTGCTGATGGCCACGTTGTAGAACATGTCGTTGCCTTCCGGCAGGTAGACCGTCCCGAGATACGGGTCGCGCACGCCGAACGTGCCTCGCGTGAGATCGTCCACGTTGGCCCCTTGGCCGGGGGCCGGCTGATCGTCCAGCACGCTCGAGTCGTTGGCGATGAAAATCAGCCGCCCGGTGGAATCGAACAGCCAAAGTGCGGTGTCCGGGCGGGCCATGCCGTCGGCATAGTCCACGTCGATCGTCACCGGCCAGCGCGAGCCTTCATCGTTCACCCCGGCGATCGACTGGACCGCCTGCAAGTCCATGCCGAAGCGGTACCAGCCCACGTCGTTTTGTCCGGTCAAGTACCCGCCCACGGCCAGGGCCTCGCGATCGGAGGCCAGGAGGTTGCCCAAGGGCTGGGCGTTGGCCGCGCTGTTGTTGCCGGCGACCTGGGTGCTCTCGCCCAACAAGGGCGAGTGGGTCGGTTGGCCCCGGACCTCGATCCCATTGGTCGCGTAGGCGATGTTGGCGAAGCTGACGATCGAGCCGGGTAGCTCCTGGAGTTCCCGCAACCGCACCTGGAACTCGTAGACGCCCACGGGGTTGACCCGTTTCACGGCGCTGGTTCCGGCGTCGAAGCGCAGCACCGCACCCGCGCCCACCATCCCGCGATCGAGGGCCAGCACCACCGTGTTGTCCACGTGGGTGACGCCCGGACCGCGGACGTTGGCGGTGACGCCCAGGCCCAGGTTGGCGTGGGCGAAATTGACCGCCGCCACAACCGCGTCGGCGGTCTGGCCGGCGTCTTGATTCTCCGCGAACGGAATCGCGACGTTGGAGCCCTGGACGCTGCCGTTGTTGTCGAATTCGAAGCCGATCGTGCGTACCCCGTCGTTCAGGGAAAACATGTCGCCGTCCCGGATCTGCGCTCCGGCGACCGCTTCCAGGGTCCGCACGGCGGCACGCACCCGCACGTAATAGGCCCGCACCTGGCCGGCCGGCCCGGGCAAGACCATCCGCATCCCCGCGTCGCGCGGATTCTGCGACATGTAGTCCTTGACCGCCCAGCTTTCCCTGGCCATCGGCCGGGCCAGACCCTGGCCGGCGATCGTTTCCGACGCCGGCGCGGTCTCGTTCCGCGAATTGTCGGACCAGGCCAGGATTTGCCCGTCGGCATCGGTCAGCTCGATGATCGTATCGAGCGGGAACTGCGTCCTGTCCACATCGATCCAGACTTCCTGGCCCGCCGCGGCCTTGAAGCTGTACACGTCCACGTCGGCCGGCTCGTCGTAGCGGATGTAGCCGTGAACCTCGAAGCCCAGCCGCAGCGCGTCGTCGCCGCCGTTCAGCGTGGTGCCGAGGTTGCCGATGGGTTGGGCCCGATCTGACACCTCGTTCAATTTCTGCTCGTCGGTAACGCCCAGCGGCAGCTCCAGCTCGTTGACCACCGCCACGTTGCGGTCGTTGCTGTATTTCTCGATCCTGATGCTCCGCCAATCGCCGGGCTGTGGATTGACCGCCGCGTTGTCGGTGTTGAATTGCGGCCGGTCCCAGGGGTCGACGCCGGCGCCTATGGTATCGTCGGCCAGCGAGGTCATCATCACCGGATGACCGGGCGTCCCCAGCACCTGGATCGTGCCGCCGATGCGGTCGTCGATCTCCAGCGGGCTGCCCGTCGTGGTGAAGCCCGCGGTCACGCCGAGCAGCTTCACCACGAGGCTCGCGCCCGCCGTGCTCTGGAGGCGGAGGCCGCTATAGGTGTGGTGATTCGGCACCGTGATTTCGTTGTAGACCACGTGGACGATGTCGGTGTCGTCCCAGATCGTCTCGGTGGTCAGGGTGCCGCCGCGGACGACCATCCCGTTGACGTCGTTTTCCGTGAAGCGGTTCAGCCGGACCAGCGGGCCGTGGTTGTCGTCGAACTCGGAGAACGCGTTCAGCGGGCCCGTGGTGCGGCCCCAATCGCCGACCACGGGTGCCTTCATCGAGTTGGCGTCGATGCTGACGACCGAGCCCTCGTTGTTGCGGAAGGTGTTGGCCACCAGCACCGGCTGGGCCCCGCGCGCGTAGATCGTGGCCGGGCCGATGAAGCCGCGGCCGTTGCGGTCGCCGTCGGACCCGGCGGCGTTGGACTGAAACAGGGAGTTGGTGACGCGGGCAGAGGCTTGGCGGATCTCGATCGGATCGAAGTTCGCGAAACCGCCCTCGATGGGGGAGTTGCCGCCGGCATAGAAGACCCGCGCCCAATCGATGCTCGCCAGCGAGACGGGACCGAAGTTCAAGCTGGCCCAGTCGCCGCGCTGGGGCGTCGTGCGGTTGGCGTCGTTGCTGGTGTCGAACGTGCCGCCCGCCCCGTACCGGTCGTCGAAAATCGACGTGAAGATCATCGGGTACCCCTTGAACCCCTCGGCGATGAACTGGGCGCTCGCCTCCGTCTCGATTCGGGAACCCTTCAGCTTGGTGATGATCCCGGGGTCGATCTTCAGCCGGGCATCGGTCCGGATTTCCCGGGTGGCGAAGCCCTTGAAGGTGATCGCCGACCCGATCAAGTCGATGAAGCTCGCTCCGGGCGTGTACGACACCTGGACCTTCAGCCGCTTGTTGGCGATGGCCCAGTTGACCGCGTCGACGACGTGCTGGGCCATCTGGCCGGCCGTTTCCAGCACCGCGAAGGGTATCGGAACACGGTTGGGGTCGGCCAGCAGGCCGTTGTTGTCGAACTCGAAGACGACGGTCGTGAACCCGTCGTTGATCGAGAAGAAATGGCCGTCGTCCACGCCCCCGCCGGTTGCCGGATCGCGCGCCGCAACCGAGTTGATCCGCGTGCCCGTGGCCGTCAAAGGAGAGGTGCCCACCACGGCCAACGGGCCGCCGGGCGTCCCCGTGATCGCCAGGTTTTCCGGAACGACGTGGACGATGTCCAGGTCGTCGAACCGGCCGGGCACGTCGAGCTTGTCCAACGGCACGCCGGCCTCCGTGCGGATCCGCACGAACAGGCCGTTGACGCTGTTGTTTTCCAGGTGGTTCCGGTAGATGTCCGGGCCCACGCGGTCGTAGTCGGCCGTGAACATCCGGTCGACAAACCCGCCGATGGCCGGGGAGCTGGTGTCGGTGCTGGACTGGAACTTCGATTCCAGGAAGCTGTTGGGATCGGCCGAGAGGGCCGCGTCGGCACTGCGGCTGAAGACGTTGTAGGAGACGCCGGGCCGCGCCTCGACCATGTGGACCGGCGTGTAGACGCTCGAGATGCCGTTGACCGTCACCCGCCCCCCGCCGTAACGCAGGTCGGAATGGTTGACGTAGTTCAGGAAGATGCCCGTCGTTTCCAGGACGCGGCGGTTGGCGTCGATCTCCATCGCGTCGTAGTCGAGATTGTTGCGGAAGACCAGCCCGCCCCAATCGCCCTTGTCCGGGATCGTGTTCAAGGGCTCGGTGTCCCTGCCGATCAACTGGTCGTGGTAGGAGGTGAAGTAGACGCTGTTCTGCGGGGTGCCCAGAACCTGGAGGGCGCCGAGGCTGCGGTCGATGGTCTCCGTGGAGCTTCCGACGTCGATGTTGGCCGCGCGGAGCTTGAACACCGCCCCGGCGTCGATCATGACCGTCACGCCGCGAGGGACCTCCATGGTGGCCCCGTCGGCCAGGACGAAGTTGCGCTGGCTGCGGCCGATCTCGTACGCGAGGTTGTCTTCCAGCGTGCTTTCGAGCGGGCCGGTCTGGCGATCGAAGATCGCCGTCTGGCCGACGAGCTTGACGATGCTCCCGTCCAAGACCGCCGACACGCGCAGGCCTCGCGAAATCCGTGCCCCGTTGATCGCGGTGGCAATAGCCGCGGCTACGGCGTCGACCGTCGACGTCGGAGTAAAAGGAACGCGCACGCTCCCCGGGGTGACCGACGGCGGCGTGTCCTTGTCGAACTCGAAGACCACCGTCTGCGAGCCGTCGGAGATCGTGAACGTCTTGCCGTCCAGAATTTGCGACCCGGCCTTGGCCACGATGCTCCGCCCGTAATTGTCGTTCGCGAAGTTGTTGCCTACGATGCGCACGATGTCGCCCGGTCGGGCGGCGGCGAACGCGGCGGAGATTAGCTTGTAGGGATTCGTCGGACTCCCGGGCGCGCCGGTGCGCGATGCCGGCTCCTGCTTGTCCACGAACAGCGTGCGGTCCGGCATCTGGGTGTTGAACCAGAAGTCGTACTCGCCGCCCGCCTGCCCGTCCGCGTTTCCGTCCAACGGCGTCGGCCGGCCGTCGGCGTCCACCAGGGCGGAGGTGGCATCCGGCATGAAGTTCAGCCGCAGGTCGTAAGTGCCCTGCGTCGTCCCGCCCAACCCGCTGTCCTCGATCTCCGGGTTGAAGTCGCTGTTCCCGCTGGCGGTGACGGCGACATAGTACGTGCCAGGCTGGAGGTGCAGCTCCAGATAGGAATCGTTGCTGAAGTAGTCATCGTTGCGGGCGATGATCTCGTGATCGGCGTTGTAGAGCGTCAGCAGGCTGTTGAGCAGGCTGGAATCCTGAAACCGCTCCGCGATCGTCTCCGCGCTCAAGGTCCCCGGCGCGGTCAGCGTGAACTGGTACAGGTCGATGTCGTTGCTGTCCGGCCTCCACATGTACTGCCCGTGGACGATGTCGTGGTCGCCGGGGAAAATCGCCTCCGGTCCGCGAGGCAGTGGAGGTTGCACGCGAGCACCGTATAAGTAGACCGCGCCGGCAATGTCGTCCGCCTGGGGCCCGACAAACGCCTCGCTGTAATACGGATTCATCAGCGAATCGGGCACGCCGGTATGCCCCAGCCCGATCGAATGGCCCAACTCGTGCGCCGTGACTTGGAAGACGTCGATGCCATTCGTGCCGAAGCCGAGCTTCCACGTCTCGGCGAGGTCGAAGTGCAGGTCGCCCGGCGCCCCGGCACCCGGGGGGTAGTACGCGTGGGCCAGCACGCCGTAAGCGCCGTCGAATGCGTGAGCGCCGACGCGAATGTCGGCCGGCCCCGGCTGACCGAAGTCCTCTCCCCCATCCGGGACCTCGACGAACCGGATGTCGGCCACCGCCGACCAGGCGTCGAACGCCGCGCGGATTTGGTCGGCATAGCCCAAAGGCATGAAGCTGTCCAGCGATACGCTGGTCCAGCCGCCGTCCACATTCCCACTGTCGAGAATGCCGCCCGGCATGAACGACCAGGTGACCGTCGCCCCGGTCCCGATCTGAGGCGGCCCCCATTTGTTGCCCGGAGCGACGTAGTCCTCGGGACTGTTGCCTTCGTAGCGGATATTGCGACCTGCCCAGTCCACGTCGGTGGTCGGAGGAGTCCCGGCGGGATGAACAGCCGGCGCAGGCTCGGTGCCGGAGCCCTGGGCCGCCCCCTCGCCGGCATACACGTACACCAAATCCCCGACCGGGGCATCCCAGAATCCGCTCGGCAGGTCCGAGATGTACCCACCCGTCCCCGATCCCATAATCGAGGGGATGTCGTAACTGTGCCCCAGGCCGAGCAAATGGCCGATCTCGTGCATGGCAACGCGGAACCACCCGCCGCCGTACTCGCTGTTGCCCCAGTCCTCGGCGTTGTCCATGATGGCCATTCCCCCGCCGGCAATCCCGGCCACGCCGCCCGGCCCCGTGGGAATGTTGGGCGCCAGCACGCGCAGGTCGCCGGTGACGATGGTCAGACCCTGGGCGGGGGTCTCCAGAAACTGAACGCCCAGGTAACGCCCGTAGAGCTCAAAGGTCTCGCGGGCCCGCTGCTTCTGGGCCTCGGTGATCAGGTTGTACTTCGGCGAGCCCTCGAAGTAGCCGTAGAGCGATTGGAAGTTGTAGGGGATGGTCGGGACGCCGCCGGCCCCGTCGGCACCGCCGATATAGTGGTCCTCGATGACCAGGCCGCCGAAGGTATGGTCCGGCAGATCGCGGTGCCCCGGCTCGTCGATCGCCCCGGGCCATTCCATGTCGAACGGCTGGGGATCGATGGCAGCGGAGATCACCACGCTCTGCGCCGACCCGCCCGTGAAGGCGTTGCCCACGTTCGTCTGCAGGTCGTAGGCGCTCAGGAAACCGGAGCCGGGATCGCCCAGC
Organism: uncultured Planctomycetaceae bacterium; assembly: GCA_964354135.1. Lineage (GTDB taxonomy): Bacteria > Planctomycetota > Planctomycetia > Pirellulales > Thermoguttaceae > CAYGZA01. The sequence goes on along the minus strand of CAYGZA010000011.1, from coordinate 5,966 downwards.
GCCGCGTGTCGCGTGGTGGTGATGGTCTGGTACAGGTTTCCGATCCGCAGGCGGAAGGTCCGCGTGCCGAGGCCGACGTAGCTCTCGCCCCCCAGGTTCGCCAGGTCGTCGGAAAATCTAAGGACCGCTTTGTCGGTCGCCGGGCCGGTCGTCGGGTCGATCGCCGGGTCGTACACCACCTGGATTGGATGAACGAGCGTGTCGTCGAGTGGGTCGCCCGGATTGTTCTGCGCCATCAAGCTGTAGTAATCGGTGTTCGCGACCGAGGACGGCAGTAGATCGTCGTCGTTGAAGTAGACTTCAATCGTGCTGCGGCTCTGCTGCAACTGCCCAGTGGCCGGGTCCCGCGTGACCGGCTGGGGCACCACCGCGATGATCTGCGGGCCGAGGTCCAGCTCGTAGCCGACGGTGAGATCTTGGCCGCCGTGGAAGATCCTGCCGTTGAGGTTCTTGAGCGGCGCAGCGCCGGAGCCGATGATCGTGATCCGGTAAAGATCGTCCGGCAGGGCCTCGGCGAAGCGGACGATCACCTCGTTGGGCCGCTCGCCGATGCCGATCCAGCCGATCGGGATGTTCATGTCCAGCTTCGGGCTGGGGTCGGCGAAAATGCCGTCGCCGCCGCTGCGCACGAACCGGATCGCCCCGAGCGTCGCGGGATCGATCTGCTGCCCTTCGCTGAATCGCAGCGTCAACTCCCGCGGGGCTATGTCCAGGACGTCCCCGTCCTGCAACATCTCTCCTTCGTTGGGAATAATCGAGACCAGCTCCGGTCCCACGCCCGGCCCGCTCGAGCCGTAAACGGCCAGCGACCAGGAATTCAATGTCCCGGAAATCCCCGAGGTGCGATTGCGGACCGTCAAGGTCCAGTCTCCGCCGGCGCGCTCGCCCAAGTGCCGCGTGGAGGTAAAAGTCCAGTTCTGGTAGCCGTTGTTGAACGGGTCGACGTGGAACTCCGCCAGCCGTGACTCCGTCCCCTGCGGCGACCGGAGGATGATCTCCAAATCGCCCGGCGAAACGTGGTCGATGTCTACCGTGACCTCCACGCGCTCGATGCTCCCGACCGAGGTGCCCATCGTCACCGTGCGGGAAACGCCGTTGCCATTCGGTAGGCCGGGAATCGTCAGTGCCAGTCCCGGGTCGCTGACGTAGGGGGTCGGCGTCACTTCCGGCCCCAGCGGCGTCCAAGTCCTGGCGGCGGCCACCGCCGCCGCGGCATTCACCGCGCCGAAGCCGTACTTGTGATTGACCCAGTAGCCGGTGCCGCCCTGGTTCTGCACCCAGTCCGGGTCGGTCGGATTGTTCCGCCTCGCGGTGCTGGCCAGGATGAACTGCACGTCCCGCCAACTGAGATTGGGATTCGCCTGGAGCATCAGCGCAACCACGCCGGAAACCACCGGCGCCGCCGCCGACGTTCCCGCGAAGTTGGCGAAGTAGTTCGAAGGATCGTAGCCGGCGGCCCCCGTGCGGTCGGTGGTCAGAATCCCGTCGGCATGGGCCACCACCAGCAAGGCCGCGCCCGGCTCCGAGTAGAACGCCTTGCGCCCGTCATCGTCGATCGTCCCGACGGCGATCACGTAACGCAAGTTGGCGTAGCCGTCGTAGTTGACGTTGTCCAGGCCCGTGGCGCCGTTTCCGCCGGCCCAGACGTAGACGTTGCCCAAGCCGCCGCGGCCGTTCCGCGCGCCGTCCTGAATCGCGGCAGTGGTCTGCGGCCCAGGACCCACCAGCCAGGCGAAGGCATCGATGGGGCCCCAACTGTTGCTGTAAATGTCGATTTCCTGATTGCGGTACGACAGCGCGGCCGCTTCCTGGGCGTCGGTCGTGGGCGCGGAAATCAACCGCAGGCCGGCCAGCTCGACGTCCATCGCCACGCCGCTGACCCCAGTCCCATTGTTCCCCTCGGCGCCCGCCACCCCGGCCACCGCCGTCCCGTGATTGTCCGCCGGCAAATCGGGGATCGGGTCCGGATCGTTGTAATTGAAGTCGTAGCTCAGGTCGGACCGGTACTGCCCCACCAGGTCGGCGTGCGTTCGCTCCAGGCCGTCGTCCACAATGCCGATCTGCACCCCGGTGCCGCGCGCCGTATCCCACGCCGACACCACGTTGACGTCCTCGCCCGGGGTGCCGCCGCTTTGGCCCGTGTTCTGGAGGTGCCACTGCTGGTTGAACATCGGGTCGTTGGGGACGAATCGCCGCTGCTGCTGCGCGGCCACCAACGGATAGAAGAACTCCACCCCGGCCGCGCCTTGAAGCTGCTCGGCGACCTGCTGCCAACCGACGGTCGAAGGAAACTGCCAGATGAAGCCGTTGGACAGATACTGCGTCTGGCCCAGGGAATCTGCGCCGAGAATCTGAGCGGACTGTTGGGGCGAAGAACCCTCCGCCAACCCAACGACCCACTGCGTTGTCGCGCTCAAGGCCGCCGGGCCGTACTGGCTGAGGTTGCCGGCGTGCTGGATCGCCAAGTCCAAGGCGTGGTCCCAAAGAGGATCGTCCTGGGGACTCGACGGCCCGATATTCAGGAGCACCCGGTCTTCAAACTGCTCCATGCGCAACTGGCGGGCCTTCGTGAGTCCGGGAGGGCCGCGACGTTTCCTCTCGGGCCTCGGACGGCGCGCAGTAGCCCTTCTCTCCGCAAGGCGACACAACGAGTTCCAGACCCCCATCAGTGCATCTCCTCAGAACGCATGACCGGGCAAAGGGCCCGAGCAGCAGGTGGCCTCTAGAGCTTCCGTAATACCGGAAAAGGGAGAATCCGTCAAACTAATTGCAGATCCCCCAACCGGTTCGATTAAAATCCAGAGCAGGGGAAAAATCAATCCCCATACCCCCTACTTCGCATATTTTCCTGACACAACCTGAGCGTCCCATGTTATCTGCATAACCCATCTTGCTTAGTCGTGCACGTCTAGTGATGGGCTACTATAGGGGGGTAATGCCCTTCAAGAATTCGGGGATTGAAAGACATTAGGGCCGGGTGCGTCGATCCCGCGAAACGGAAAGGACCCCCCGACTCACGAAGAGGGCCTCGCGGTCCCTCACCCTGCGCCGTCAGGTCCGTTCTAAATGGGTGCCTGGCAAGCAGTTCCGTATATGCTCCCCGGCCCGATCGGACATTGCCCTTGTGCTGGCCGTCGAGCGAGAGTATCTCAGAGCCGTTAGACTGGCCGCGACGGCGAAAAGTTCCTGCCCCTCCCGCCGTTTTCGCTTCCGGAGACTGCGGCCTCGCCGGCCCGGTCTCCGAGGGCCAACCGGCTTCGCCTACCCGATTCCGTGGGCCGCTTCGTACGCGGCGATCTTCTGCTCGTGCTCCAGCGTCAGAGCGATGTCGTCCAGGCCGCCCAGGAGGCAGTGCCGACGAAACGCGTCGACCTCGAAGCCCCGTGCCAGCCCAAACTCGTCGCTCAGCGTACCCTGGTGCAGATCCACAGTCAATCGGTAGCCGGGATGCCGTCTGACCCGGGCGAAGAAATCTTCCACCGCGCCCTCGTCCAGGCAGATGGGGAGCATCCCGTTCTTGAAGCAGTTGTTGTAGAAGATGTCGGCGAAGCCGGGGGCAATCAGGACGCGGAAACCGAAGTCCTCCAACGCCCAAGGCGCGTGCTCGCGGCTGGACCCGCAGCCGAAGTTCCGCCGCGCCAGCAAGATGCTCGCCCCCCGATACTCCGGCCGGTTGAGCACGAACTCGGGATTCGGCGAGCCGTCGTCGAGAAACCGCCAGTCGAAGAACAAGAACCGGCCGAAGCCGCTTCGCTCGATCCGCTTGAGAAACTGCTTGGGGAGGATCTGGTCGGTGTCCACGTTGGAGCGGTCCAGCGGGAGGACCAGGCCCGTGTGTCGCGTGAAAGGTCGCATGGGGGATTGCTCTTTGATTGGAGTCTGCTGGGAAAGGGCACTCAGCGGTCAGCTTTCAGCTATCAGCTTTCAGCGGCGTGTAAGCAACCTTCTATCGAGTGCTGAAAGCTGATAGCTGACGGCTGAACGCCGCTCGAGCAAGCAGGTGGACTGTCCCTTCTCCGACAGCCTCCCGAGTTCACTGTCACCTGTACTTCCACTCGCGGATGTCGGTGAAATGTCCCATCACGGCGGCACCGGCGGCCATGGCGGGCGAAACCAGGTGGGTGCGGCCTCCTTTGCCCTGCCGGCCTTCGAAGTTCCGATTGCTGGTGGACGCACAGCGTTGGCCGGGCTCCAGCGTGTCGGGGTTCATTGCCAGGCACATGCTGCACCCTGCCTCCCGCCACTCGAACCCCGCCGCGGCGAAGACCTTGTCCAGGCCCTCCGCTTCCGCCTGCCGTTTCACCGCCCCGCTGCCGGGAACAACCATCGCCGCGACCTCGTCGGCCACGTGGTAGCCGCGGACCACGGCGGCCGCCTGCCGCAGGTCTTCGATGCGGCCGTTCGTACACGATCCGAGGAACGCCCGGTCAATGCGGATCGAGCGGATCGGCGTTCCCGGGCTAAGTCCCATGTACTCCAGGGCATGGGCGGCCGCATTGCGGTCGGCCTCGTCGGCGAACTCCCTCGGGTCCGGGACCTTGCCGCCGACGTCGGTCACCTGGCCGAGGTTCGTGCCCCAAGTGATTTGCGGCTTGACGCCGGCCGCGCGGAACACCTCGACGCGATCGTAGCGGGCCCCCGGGTCGCTGGGCAGTTGCCGCCAGCGGGCTGCCGCCGCGGCGAAATCCCGCGGGGCGAACGGCCGCCCCTCGAGGTACCGGTACGTCTTCTCGTCGGGCGCGATCAAGCCGGCCCTCGCCCCCGCCTCGATCGACATGTTGCAGACCGTCATCCGCTCTTCCATGCTCAAGCTGCGGATCGCCTCGCCCGTGTACTCGATGCAGTAGCCGGTTCCGCCCTGCGGGGAAACGCGGCCGATCAGATAGAGAATCAAGTCCTTCGCGGTCACCCCGGGCGCCAGCCGCCCCTCGACGCGGATCTCGAGCGTTTTCGGCTTGTACTGGAGGAGGGTCTGTGTGGCAAGGACGTGCTCGACCTCGCTGGTGCCGATGCCGAACGCCAGCGCCGCGAACGCGCCGTGGGTGGCGGTGTGGCTGTCGCCGCAGACGATCGTCATTCCCGGCTGCGTGAGCCCCAGCTCCGGCCCGATCACGTGGACGATCCCCTGGCTGGCGTCGTCCAGGTCGTACAAGCGGATGCCGAACTGCCGGCAGTTCTCCCGCAGCGTGTCGATCTGCTGCTTGGAGATCGGGTCGGCGATCGGCAGCCGGCGATCCGTGGTGGGCACGTTGTGGTCCACCGTGGCGACGGTCCGCTCCGGGCGCCGCGCCCTGCGGCCGGCCATCCGCAACGCCTCGAATGCTTGAGGGCTGGTGACCTCGTGTACCAAGTGCAGGTCGATGTAGAGGATCGTCTGCTTCCCGTCCTCCGCGTGGACGACGTGATCCTCCCAAATCCTCTCGAACATCGTTCGCGGGTCGTGCTCCGTGGTCATGGCGCTCGTGCCAAGAGTGAAGTCGATCGGGAAAACCAGGCAAGCCCGCCCACGACGGGCCGCGCAAACGAATTATAGCCGGCCCCGGCGACCAGGCGACACGGACCACCCCTTAAGACCCTGCGGCCTGGTTGTTGACCACCCTCGGGCCCGCGGGCTCCTCGGAATTGGCCAAAATCGGAATGTGGACAACATGAGGCGTTTGGCACGTTTTGGGCCAGAGACGGCCAAATCGCAACCTTATTGCCGGATAAGGACTTAAGAGGCTATCTTATGGGGCATGGCGTACCAGCCCCTGGAGGCATGGTCAACGATCTCCCGGGAAACCGCCATGAAGTGCTTACCCGCCAACGACTTGCGGCGAAACGCAAGAACCCGTTTTGCGCGGCAATTTCGCCTCTTGTGAATCTGGGGCGACCTGGGCCATGAACTCTTGGCTGGCCAACGTGTTGCGCGGCGGAATCTGCGGCCTTTCCACCCGTTGTGCGGCGCAAAGACTCGGCTTGACAAG